>JBGTSP010000174.1:0-9338 GCA_041940205.1 Alphaproteobacteria bacterium | reverse complement strand
ACATCAAGCGCGGTGGTCGGTTCGTCGGCAATGATCAAATCCGGCTTGTTGAGCAGGGCAATCGCAATAGCGACACGCTGGCGCATCCCTCCGGAGAACTGGTGGGGATACTGCTTGACCCGCACCTCGGGTTCGGGAATGCCGACCTGGCGCAGCAGGTCCACCGCGCGGTCGCGGGCCTGCGCCTCGTTCATGTCGAGATGGGTCTGGATGCTCTCCACGAGCTGGCGTTCGACGGTATAGAGCGGATTGAGGCTGGTCAGGGGATCCTGGAAGATCATGCCGATCTTGCGGCCGCGGATCCTGCGCATCTCCTCATACGGCAGGTTGTCGATGCGCTTGCCGTGCAGGCGGATCTCGCCGTTGACCAGTCGGCCCGGCGGCTCCAGCAGGCCGATGATGGCGTTGCCCACGGTGGACTTGCCGGCGCCGGATTCGCCGACGATCCCCAGCACCTCGCCGGGTTCGACCCAGATCGAGACGTCGTCGGCCGCGACCAGGGTCCCGCGCCGCATCGCGAACTCGATGCGCAGGTTGTCGGCCTCGAGCAGGCGGGTCTTGGCGTTGCTGTCGTTCATGGGGCTCTACTCGGAAATGCCTAACGCAGTTTCGGGTTCAGGGCGTCGCGCAGCCAGTCGCCCAGCAGGTTCACCGCCAGCACCAGGATGGCCAGGGTGGCGCCGGGGAAGGTGATCATCCACCACTCGCCCGAGAGGACGAATTCCTGGCCGACATTGATCAGCCGGCCCAGCGAGGGTTCGGTCGGCGGTACCCCCACGCCCAGGAAGGACAGCGTCGCCTCGCCGAGGATCGCCACCGCCAGCGAGATCGTGGCGATCACCAGCACCGGCCCCATCACGTTGGGCAGCACGTGCCGGGCCATGATGAAGAAGGGATGGCGGCCGATCAGCCGCGCCGCCTCGACATATTCCTTCTGCCGCTCGACCATGGTCGAGCCGCGCACGGTGCGGGCGAACTGCGGCCAGGCCGAGAAGCCCAGCGCCAGGATCACCACGATCAGCGCCAGGTCGTCGTGCCGCTCGGACGGCAGGACCGCGCGCAGGATGCCGTCCACCAGCAGCACGATCAGGATCGAGGGAAAGCTGATCTGGATGTCGGCGACGCGCATGATCACGGCGTCGGTGGTGCCGCCCAGATAACCGGACACCAGGCCAAGGAACACGCCCATCACCAGCGCCAGCAGCACCGAGGCGAAGCCGACGCCCAGCGAGATCCTGAGCCCGTAGAAGATCGCCGAGAGCATATCGCGGCCCTCGCGGTCGGTGCCGAAGATGTAGCGGGCGTTGCCGCCCTCCTCCCAGACCGGCGGCGTGAAGGCGTCCAGCAGGTCGAGCTGGGCGGGATCGAACGGATTCTGCGGCGTGATCAGCGGCGCGAAGATCGCCACGAAGAACATCAGGGCGGTGACGACGGCGGCCACGACGGTGATCTTGGAGGCCGTGAAGGAGTGCCACAGATCGCTGTCGCGCAGTTTCTCGACGGCCGTCATCTCGACCGCCACCGGCGCACCGCCGGCCCGCTCGTTCACGACCGGCTGGATCGGCACGCCCTCGACATGATCGGTCATGGCCTATTCCCCTCCGCTCGCATCGACGCGCAGGCGCGGGTCGACGACATAGTAGAGGATGTCCACCGTCAGGTTGATCACCACGAAGAAGAAGGCCACCAGGATCAGGTAGCAGGACATCACCGGCACGTCGACGAACTGGATCGCCTGCAGGAACAGCAGGCCCATGCCGGGCCACTGGAACACGGTCTCGGTGCTGATGGCGAAGGCGATAATCGAGCCGATCTGCAGGCCGGCGATGGTCATCACCGGGATCAGGGTGTTCTTGAGCGCATGCCCGAAATGCACCGCCCGGTTGGCGAGACCGCGGGCGCGGGCGCACTTGATGTAGTCGGTGCGCAGCACCTCCAGCATCTCTGAACGCACCAGGCGCTTGATCAGGGTGAGCTGGAACATGCCCAGCGTGAAGGCCGGCATCAGGATCGACTTGATGCCGGACGCGGTCAGCAGGCCGGTGGTCCATATCCCGAGATCGACGACCTCCCCGCGCCCGTTTGTCGGCAAGAGCTCGGCCCAGACCCCGAACAGGATGATCAGCAGGATGCCGATCAGGAAGGTTGGCAGGGATATCCCCACGAGGGAGACCGCCTGGAATATCTTGGAGAGCGCCGAGCCCGGATAGAGCCCGGTATAGACCCCCATGGGTATGCCCACGATGAGGGAATAGAGCGCGGCGATCAGCGACAGCTCGAGGGTCGCGGGCAGGCGTTCGGCGAGGATCTCGTTGACCGGCCGGCCGAGCCGGTAGGAAATGCCGAACTTGCCCTGCATCACGTTGCCGACGAAGCGGACGAACTGCAGCGGGATCGGATCGTTGAGACCGAGTTCCTCGCGCAGGCGCTCGCGTTCGCTGATCGGCGTGTCCTGGCCGACCATCGAATTCACCGGATCGCCCAGATAATTGAACATGGAGAAGCCGAGCAGCGCCACAACCAGCATCACGAGGAGTGCCTGCAGCATGCGTCGGACGATGTAACCCAGCATCTTGTCGTGTCGCTACGGAAGCTCAGAAAAAGGCAACAGCCCGGCCCCGCGGGACGCGAGACCGGGCCTGTCGCATGGTCGTCGGCTGATCGGCGTTTCCGGCGATCAGTCGATCGTGATGTGCCGCCAGCGGAAGACGTTGTCCGCCCGCTGCTTGACGTTGACGCCGTCACGCACGCCCCAGGCCAGACCCTGCTGGTGGAGCGGAATGTAGGCGACCTCGTCGATGCTGATCTTCCAGGCTTCCTTGATCATCGCGTTGCGCTTCGCCGCGTCGGTCTCGGAAAGCACCTTGGTCGTCAGCTCGTCGAACTTCGGGTTGCAGTAGCCGCCCAGGTTGAACTTGCCGGCGCCGGTGTCCTTCGGGCAGGCATGCAGGTTGTACATCGGGTTCCACGCGTCCAGCGAACCCGGCGTCCAGCCCAACAGGTAGAAGGAGGTGTCCAGGCTCGGCGCCAGCACCTTCTTGAAGTACTTGGCCTTGGGCTGGGCCAGCAGGTTCACCTTCACGCCGACCTTGGCCAGCATCGAGACCACCGCCTGGCAGATCGCCTCGTCGTTAACGTAGCGGTCGTTCGGGCAATCCATGCCGACCTCGAAACCGTCGGGATAGCCGGCTTCGGCCAGCAGCTTCTTGGCCTTGGAAGGATCGAAGCCGCGGCGCTCGAACTCGGCCCAGCCGTTGATGCCCGGCGCGATCATCGTCGCCGACGGGGTCGACAGGTTGCGCATCACCACCTTCTTGATGGCGTCAGCGTTGATCGCGTGGAAGAAGGCCTCGCGCACCCGCAGATCCTTGAACGGGTTCTTGCCCTTGACGTTGGAATAGAGCAGTTCGTCGCGGAACTGGTCCATGCCGAGGAAGATCGTGCGCAGTTCCGGACCGGTCAGCGCAGAGGTGCCGGCATTGCTGTTGATGCGCGGAATGTCCTGCACGGGGATCGGGTAGGCGACATCGACCTGGCCCGACAGCAGCGCCGAGACGCGGGTGGCGTCCTGGGCGATCGGCGTCAGCGTGACCTTCGTCAGGTTGTGCGCCGCCTTGTCCCACCAGTTCGGGTTCACCTCGGCGACGGTCTTCACGTCGGCCTCGCGGCTGACCAGCTTGAACGGGCCGGTGCCGTTGGCGTGCCGGGTGGCGTAGTTTTCCTGGTCGCCCGTGACCTTCTGCGGGGCGACGGCCTTGTTCTCTTCCGTCCAGCCCTTCGACATGATGCCCCAGGTCGCCCACTCGAAATGGATGATCGGGTTCGGGGCCGACGTGACGAAGTCGACGGTATAGTCGTCGACCTTGATCACCTGGGTGTCGGCGGCGATGCGGGTCTTCAGGTCGGAGCCGTCGGCGCGCACGCGTGTGGCGGAGAAGATCACGTCGTCGGCGTTGAAATCACGGCCGTCGTGGAACTTCACGCCCTTGCGCAGGGTGAAGCGCCAGCGGGTGGGCTCCATCACCTCGAACTTCTCGGCCAGGGCAGGCTCGATCGACAGGTCGTGGTTCCGCCGGATGAGGCCCTCGTAGATGTTGGTGAGGTAGCCGAGGGTAAAGGTCTCGTTCAGCGTGTAGGGATCCATCGAGTCGGCATCGCCCTGGAACGCGAAGGTCAGTTCCTTCGCCTGCACGGCGGCCGACAGGCCAAGCGTGGTCACGCCGGCCAACAGCATAGTCTTGAAGCGCATGATCGCCTCCCTGAGAGATACGGTTCCGCGTTGCGCGGATTTCGATTTTTTCAGCCGAAGCTGGCCCGGCGCCGGGCGTCGGGATCTGGCCGCGCATGTTTAGACCCCGATCCCGGCGCGTCAACCGAAATCCGATCTTTTGCACATTTCTTGTGCATTCCCCTGCGGCACCCCCGCGCTCAGACGAAGGGCGGATCGGTCCACCAGGGGAAATAGTCGGGCATGTCGGCCGAGACCCGCATCGGGAAGTCCGGCGGCCGCTTCTCCAGGAAGGACTCGACGCCCTCGGCAACGTCGGCGGATCGGCCCATGTGCGAGATCCCGCGGCTGTCCACCTTGTGCGCCTCCATCGGGTCCGCCGCGCCGAGCATGCGCCAGATCATCTGCCGGTTGAGCGCGACCGAGACGGCCGACGTGTGGGTCGCGATCTCGCCGGCGATCTCGTAGGCCCGCGGCAGCAGGTCGGCGGCCGGCAGCACCTCCTTGACGAGACCGCCCGCCAGCGCCTCCTCGGCCGAGAAGACCCGGCCCGAAAGCACCCAGTCGAGCGCCTGCTGGGGACCGACAAGGCGCGGCAGGAACCAGCTCGAACAGGCCTCCATGACGATGCCGCGACGGGAAAAGACGAAGCCGAAGCGGGCCTCCTCCGAGGCCAGGCGAATGTCCATCGGACACTGCATGGTGACGCCGACGCCGACCGCCGGTCCGTTGACCGCGGCGATGATCGGCTTCCTGAGCTGGAAGATGCGCAGGGAGACGAGACCGCCGCCGTCGCGCTTGATCTCGCCTTCGGCTTCCGCGCCGCGCTTCTCGTAGTTGAAGGTATCGCGGCCCCGGCCCAGGTCGGCGCCGGCGCAGAAACCCCGGCCCGCGCCGGTCAGCACGATCGCCCGCACCGCGTCGTCGGCATCGGCGCGGTCGAAGGCGTCGATCAGCTCTTCGCGCATGGTCTCGGTGAAGGCGTTCAGGTTGTCCGGCCGGTTCAGGGTCAGCGTCAGGATCCGGTCCTGCACGTCGTAGATGATCTGTTCGTAGGCCATGGCGTCCGCTCCCGATACTGTTGTCACGTCGTTCGCGGCCAGCTTAGCCGTATTCGCGCAGGCACAGGGAGACGGGAACATGATCGATTTCGAACTGACGGAAGAGCAGCGCGAGCTGCAGGCCAGGACCGCCGCCTTCATCCGCGAGACCGTCCTGCCGTTCGAGGCCGACCCGCGGCGCGGCTCCCACGGGCCGAGCGACGCGCTGCGGCGCGACCTTGTCGAACGGGCGCGCGAACAGGGCCTGCTGGCGCCGCATGTCGGCCGGGACTGGGGCGGACTGGGCGCCGACCACCGCACCAAGGCGGTGATCTTCGAGGAGGCCGGCTATTCGATGCTGGGGCCGATCGCGATGAACATCATGGCCCCCGACGAAGGCAACATGCACCTGCTGGAGGTGGTCGCCCGGGAGGACCAGAAGACGCAATATCTGGGACCGCTCGCGGCGGGCGAGATCCGCTCCTGCTTCTGCATGACCGAACCGGCGCCGGGCGCGGGCTCGGATCCCTCGGCGCTGGCGACCGAGGCGCGGCGCGACGGCAACGAATGGGTGATCAACGGCCGCAAGTGGCTGATCACCGGCGCCGACGGCGCCGGCATGGCGATCATCATGGCGAAGACCGTGGATGAGCACGGCAACGACATCGGGGCGTCGATGTTCCTGACCCCCCTGCCCGCCGACGGTTTCGAGCTGGAGCGCAATCTCGAGACCATCGATTCCTCGATGACCGGCGGCCACGGCATCGTCAACCTGCGCGACCTGCGGGTCCCCGCGGACGCCGTGCTCGGCGAAGTCGGCAAGGGCTTCCGCTATGCCCAGGTGCGCCTCGCTCCGGCCCGGCTGACCCACTGCATGCGCTGGACCGGCACCGCCCGGCGCGCGCACGACATCGCCTGCGAGTACGCCCGCAACCGCGAGGCCTTCGGACAGGCGCTGATCGACCATGAAGGGGTCGGGTTCATGCTGGCGGACAACGAGATGGACCTGCACATGGCCCGGCTGGTGACCTGGCAGGCCGCCTGGGAGCTCGATCGCGGCGGGCGTGGCGGGCACGAGAGCTCGATGGCCAAGGTGATCGTCTCGGAGGCGGTCTACCGCGTCGCCGACCGTTCGGTGCAGGTGCTGGGCGGTCTCGGCGTCACCGGGGAGACCGAGGTCGAGAAGATCTTCCGCGACATCCGCGCCTTCCGCATCTACGACGGCCCCAGCGAGGTGCATCGCTGGTCGATCGCCCGGCGACTGAAACGGGGCTGATGACGATGCGCTTCAGACGATCTCGAGGCGCGTATGCTGATAGTCGCGCACTTCGTCGATCATCTGCCGCGGATCGGCGGCAGAACGGATCTCCGGCCAGGTCTGGACGATAAGACAATGGGCGGGCGGCCCGCCGGACTTCTCCGCGAACGGCAGCATCAACCGCTTCGTCGATCTCCAGCCACCAACGTCCCAACGGAAAAGGCTCTCGGTATAGACCGGCCGCCGGTGCTCGAAACAGGTGGCGAAGGTCGATTCCATGAACTGCCGGTAGCTTCCCGAGAACAGGTCGGCGGACGTCTCGCCCCGGAAGTTGTGACCCCAGCGGCGGACCATCTCCTCGCCGACCAGGCGATAGCGGATCAGACCTTCAGCCGAGAGAAACTCGGCCCACAGGATGAAGGGCAGGATCTCGCGCGGCATGCGCACCGGATCGATGGCAGCGCGACCGGGCAGGGCGTCACCCTCGCGCTGCGCCCGCCAGTATTCGAAGCCGGCGTTGAGGACTGGTTGATCGGCAAAGGCGCTCGAGCGCCACTGGTCCATTCCGGAGATTCCTTACTATCTTTATTGAATGCCTCGGCCACCCGGGCAAACGGACAAGCGACATCACGTCCTTCGCCATTCCACCATAGCGGGATCGCGGAGCACGGGATCGTCTAATTTGCGCATTCCTGTCCGCGCATCGATGCCGGTGCCGAAACCGCGGCGGGCCGGCATGAGCAGGACTTGTTCATCGCGGACTTTTGCTCATTTGACTTCGCGCCGCCGGAAGGCCAAGTCGGGACAAACCTGAGCGGAAGAGTCGGAGAAAGGATACGCCCATGTCGGGATCGCGCTGGCGGCTGCCCCTGGCGGCCCTGGTCATCGCAGGCTGTCTCGTGGCCATCCTTTCCAACGGTGTCCGTTCGGGCTTCGGCCTGTTTCTGGATTCGATGACGCTGGACCGGGGCTGGAGCTACGACGTCCTGCCCTTCGCGCTGGCCGTGCAATACCTGCTGTGGGGCCTGAGCCAGCCGATCGCCGGCGCTGTCGCCGACCGCTTCGGCGCCGCCCGGGTGATCGCCGTCGGCGCGGTGATCTACGCCGCGGGCGTCTGGCTGATGGCGCATTCGAGCACACCGCTGGAGATCACCATCACGGCCGGCTTCCTGGTCGGCGCCGGCATGGGCACGGCGTCCTTCTCGATCGTCATCGCCGCCTTCGTGAAGCTGGTGGACGAATCCCGGCGGTCGCTGGTCATGGGCATCGGCACCGCCGCCGCCTCGCTGGGCCAGTTCCTGATGGTGCCGCTGGGCCAGCACTTCATGGAAGTCTATGGCTGGCAGTCGGCGCTGATGATCCTCGCGGTGCTGACCCTGCTGATCATTCCGCTGTCGACCGTTCTGCGCACGGCTCCGGCCTCGATGGCCGGGCCGGCGCAGTCCATCGGCCAGGCGATCCGCGAGGCCGCCGGGCATCGCGGCTACGTCCTGCTGACGATCGGCTTCTTCGTCTGCGGCTTCCACGTCGCCTTCATCACGGTGCATCTGCCGAAATACCTGACCGACGTCGGGATCGAGGCCAGCCACGCCGCCTGGGCGCTGGCGATCGTCGGCCTGTCCAACATCGTCGGTTCGTTCGTCTCCGGCGTGCTCGGCAGCCGCTTCCCGAAAAAGAGCCTGCTGGCGGGAATCTACTTCCTGCGCGCGGTCGTGATCGCGGGGCTGCTGCTGGCGCCAACCAGCCTGATCACGATCTACCTGTTCGCCGCGGCGATGGGCCTGCTCTGGCTGTCCACCGTGCCGCTGACCTCCGGCATCGTCGCCCAGGTGTTCGGCCCGCGCTACATGTCGACGCTGGTCGGCGTGGTTTTTCTCAGCCACCAGATCGGTTCGTTCCTCGGCATCTGGCTGGGCGGCGTGATCCGCGACGTGACCGGCTCCTACGACCTGATGTGGTGGCTGGGCGTGCTGATGGGCGTATTCGCCACGCTGGTACACTGGCCGATCGACGAACGGCCCCTTGTGCGCGAGCCGGCGCCGGTTCAGGCGTAGGCAAGCAGCAGTCGGGCGAGTGCCGCCGGCGCCGTGATCATGGCGTCGTGCCCCGTGTCCAGCCGTTCCAGCGCCCAGTCGGGTCGGGCTTCGGCCTCGGCGACGAAGCGCTCCATGTAGGCAAGCGGCGTGTCGGTGCAGCGGATATAGGCCTTGCGGGCGATGGCATCGGCGCGGCCGGACAGCGAAAGCGGCGTGGTGAAGGTGGCCCAGGGCTGGGGCACGCAGCGCGCCTGCGCCCAGGCCGCCGCCGCCGGCTCGGTGATGCCGTAGAAGGCCACCGGCGGTGCCGGCAGACGCCATCCGTCAAGCGCCGCCACCGCCTGCTCGAACGCCTGCCGGCGGGCCGGATCCTGGTAGTCGACCACGGCCAGCCCGTCCTCCGGCACGATCGCGTCGAGATAGACCAGCGCCCGGATCCGTTCCGGATTGCGATCGGCGAAACCGCCGGCGACCATGCCGCCGTAGGAGTGGCCGACCAGGATGGTCTCCCGCAGGTCCTCGCAGTCGTAAAGGCCGGCAAGGTCGGCGACATGGGTCTCCAGATCGACGGCGCGGCTGGCCAGGTGGCGTCGCTCGCCGAGCCCGGTCAGCGTCGGCGTGTGCACCCGGTGTCCCGCCGCCGTCAGCAGCGGCCGCAGGTCCCGCCAGCACCAGCCGCCGTGGTAGGCGCCGTGCAGCAGGACGAAGGTGCTCAAGATGCGCCGTTCCGCAGCAGGCCCCGGCCCGCCAGGTTGCGCATCAGGTCGGCGATGCCG
>JBGTSP010000173.1:0-9492 GCA_041940205.1 Alphaproteobacteria bacterium | reverse complement strand
TGGCGCTGGCCGCCGGAGAGCTTGATGCCCTTCTCGCCCACCATCGTGTCGTAACCGTCCGGCAGGCCTTCGACGAACTCGTGGATATGGGCCGCGCGGGCGGCCGCCTCGAGCGCCGCCCCGTCCGCGTCCGGGTGGCCGAGAGCGATATTCTCGCGGATGGTGCCGTGAAAGAGATAGGCGTCCTGCTGCACCACCGCGATGCGCGAGCGGATCTCCTCGAAGCGCATCTCCCGCAGGTCGCGACCGCCGATCCGGATGGCGCCCCGATCGGGGTCGTAGAAGCGCAGCAGCAGCCGGACAAGGGACGATTTGCCGACACCGCTGGGGCCGACGAATCCGACGCGTTCGCCGGCGGCGATCGTCACGTCGAGGCCGGCATGCACCGCCCGCGGGGTGCCGGGATAGGCGAAGGCGACATCCTCGAAGCGGATCTCCGGCGCCAGTTCGTCGGCACCGCTGCCCGGGCCGTCGGCCACGGGCGCCTCGGCGTCCAGCACGCGGAAAATCGCATAGGCCGCCGAGAGACCGACCATGCCCTCGTGCAGCACCGTGCGCAGATCGCGCATCGGGCGGAACATCTCGATGCCGACCATCAGCAGCATCAGCAGGGCGGCCAGCGTCATCTCGCCCGCCTGGACCTGGTAGGCCCCCAGGGCCAGGGCGGCGGCGGTGCCGACCGCGATCATGGTATCGGAGATGCCGCGCGACAGCGCGCTGGCGCTGAGCACCCACATGGTGCTGCGGAACAGTGCCTGGGCCTTCTCTTCCAGCGCCACCGCGCGTTCCCGCGAGCGGCCGAAGGCCTTCAGGGTCGCCAGTCCCTGGATCGAATCCAGCAGTTCGGCGGCGAACGCCGAATAGTCGCGCGAACGCTGCTGCGCCGAGCGGGCGTTGTACTTGCTCCACAGCGACGGCCCGAACAGGGCGAGGAAGGCGAAGACGACCAGCACGCCGGCGACGGCCGGATCAAGAAACACGGCGAAGGCGAAGATCACCAGCGGGGTCAGCGCCGTGACCAGGAACTGGGGAATGAACTTGCCGAAATAGGTTTCGAGCTGTTCGACCCCGTCGACCAGCGTGGTGGCGAGATCGCCCGAACGGTGCATGCCCGCATAGCCCGGCCCAAGCTCGGCCAGCTTCGCCAGCAGCAGGCGCCGCAGCCGGCCCTGTACCCGCGCCGCAGTCTCGTGCGCGATCATGCTGCGGGCATATTCCAGAAGGCCGCGCACGATCATCGCCACGGCGATCCCGGCCGCCGGCCAGAGCAGATCGGCGAAGGGCGTGCCGGCATAGACCTCGGCGATCAGCCAGCCCAGCAGCGCCAGTCGCAGGATGCCGACGGCGACTCCGGCGAGGCCGATCAGCGCCGCTCCGGCGATTCGCAGGCGGACGCCGCGGGTAAAAACTGTCAGGCGGGGTTCGAAATACATGGCGGGCTCCCCGGATCCGGCGACATGGGCGGATCGAAGCGGCGGTGAGAGACAACGTTCCGGCTCCGGCGGACCGGCGAGGCGTTTCTCCTGTAGACTGCGCGTCGGGCGCAGGCTGCAGCGGCAGGCCCCCGAAAACGTATGATGAAATTGAAAAACATCATACTCATGTCACGACGGTTGGCAAGGAGCTTTCGGCGGCCATGGAACGGATCACCATCACCATCGACGAGGCCCTGCTGGCGCAGTTCGACAGCCAGCTCGAGGCCAAGGGCTACGCCAACCGCTCCGAAGGCCTGCGCGATGCCGTGCGGCACTGGCTTGCGGTCGAACAGGTCAGCACCAGCCAGAACGCACCCTGCGTCGGCTGCGTCGTCTACGTCTACAACCACAAGGAACGCACCCTGTCCTCGCGACTGGTCGAGACCCAGCACAAGCATCACGACATTCCCGCCGCGACCCTGCACCTGCACATCGATCCGGAAAACTGCCTCGAGGCGACCGTGCTCAGCGGCAGCGTCGCCGAAGTGCGCAGCCTGGCCGACCAGATCACGTCGGAGACCGGCGTCCGGCACGGCAGCCTGCACATCATTCCGCTCGATCCCTCGAGCGGCCACGATCACGACCACTGAGAGCGCTGTCCACCGTCGCGGGCCGGCTCAGCCGGTGGCGGCCTGCACCACCACGCCATCGCTGATCAGACGGTCTATCTCGCCCGCCGCATAACCCGCCTCGCCCAGGACGGCGCGGCTGTCGGCGCCCAGCCGGGGCGCCACGGCGCGCGGCTCGCCGGGCTGCAGCGGCCCGATGCCGGGCGGCACCGGCATGGCCACGTCCTTGGGCACGTCGGGCTGCGGCAGGCGCGCGATCACGCCGGCCGCCGCCACCTGCGGCTCCTCGAGGAACTCGAAATAGGTCAGCACCGGCTCGTTCTGGATTCCGGCCTCGGTGAACAGCGGGCTCCACTCCCGGGCGCTGCGGGCGGCCAGCGCCGTCGAGACCCGGGCGTTGAGTTCCTCGATGCGGGCGATCCGGCCGTTGTTGTTCTGCAGGTCGGGCTGGTCGCGAAGATCGGCCAGATCCAGCAGGTCGCACAGCGCCTGCCAGTTCTTCTCCCGCGAGACGACGATCTGCAGATGGCCCTCCCGGCAGGGAAAGATTCCGCCGGGCGTCAGTCCCGGCGGCGGCGCCCGGCCTTCGAGGTCGGTCGACATCAGCCTGACCGCCTGCAGGTTCGCCGCGCCGGCCATCAGGCTGGCGTCGATGAAGCGCGGCCGCGGATCGTCGCGCCTGGCGTACAGCGCCGCGGCGACGGCCTGATAGGCATAGAGCGCGGTGGTCATGTCGACGATGATCGGCAGCGCGCGCTGCGGCTCGCCGCTGTTGCCGTTGTTCGCCATGAACCCGGTATAGGCCTGCAGGATCGGATCCATCGCCGGTTTCTCGCGCAGCGGACCGCTCTGGCCGTAGCCGGAAATCGACAGGTAGACGATGCCCGGGGCGAGCGCCCGGACCGCCTCGTAGCCGAACCCCAGCCGGTCGATGACGCCCGGGCGGAAACCCTCCATGAAGAGGTCGGCCTTCGCCGCCAGCCGGGCGACGGCTTCCCGCCCGGCTTCGGCCTTCAGATCGACCGCCAGGCTGCGCTTGCCCAGATTGCCCGTGATCGAAAAGGCGGTGTGATCGCCATAGGCCGGCCCCAGGCTGCGCGACCAGTCCCCCTCGAGGGGTTCGACCTTGATCACCTCGGCGCCCCACTGGGCCAGCAGGCTGGCGCAATAGGGTCCGGCAATGCCCTGCGACAGGTCGAGAATGCGGATGCCGTCGAACGGCTTCTCGTAACTCACGGCGCGTCTCCCTCCCGAAACGCGGGCAAGCCTACCGGCTTTCGCGGGCTCCGTCTTGCAGCCGCTGCCGGCGACCGCACCCCGGCGCGCCGATCCCGTTCAACAGGCCGGCAGGTTGACCGCCAGCCCGCCCTGCGCGGTCTCCTTGTATTTCTCGGACATGTCGAGGCCGGTCTGGCGCATGCTCTCGATGCAGTTGTCCAGCGGCATGAAATGCCGTCCGTCGCCGCGCAGCGACAGCGAGGCGGCGGCGATCGCCTTGACCGCGCCCAGACCGTTGCGCTCGATGCAGGGCACCTGCACCAGGCCACCGACCGGATCGCAGGTCATGCCGAGATGATGCTCCAGCGCGATTTCGGCGGCGTTCTCGATCTGGGCGTTCGAGCCGCCAAGCACGGCGCAGAGCCCGGCGGCGGCCATCGCCGCGGCGGAACCGACCTCGCCCTGGCAGCCGACCTCCGCGCCCGAGATCGAGGCGTTGTGCTTGATCAGCCCGCCGATCGCCGCCGCTGTCAGCAGGAAATCGGGAACCTGCTCTTCGCTCGCGTCCATGCAGTGTTCCAGGAAGTAGAACAGCACCGCAGGCACGACGCCCGCCGCACCGTTGGTCGGCGAGGTCACCACCCGGCCGCCGGCGGCGTTCTCCTCGTTCACCGCCATGGCGTAGACCTGGATCCAGTCATTGACCGTGTGCGGGTTGAGCCGGTTGACGTGTCGCTCGGCCTGCAGCTTCTCGTAGATGCCTGCGGCGCGGCGGCGCACCTCGAGCCCGCCGGGGAGCACGCCCTGACGCGCAAGGCCGCGCTCCAGGCAGGCGCGCATGGCCTGCCAGATCGCCTCCAGGCCGGTCTCCAGCGCCGCGGCGCCATGGCGCACGGTCTCGTTGCGCCGCTTCATCTCGGCGATCGAGAGACCGGCTTCCTCGCCCATGGCCAGCATCTGGGCGGCGTCGGCGAACGGAAACGGCACGGCGACGTCCGGCGTCACCGCCGGTGGCGCGGCGAGTTCCCGTTCGGTGAGAACGAACCCGCCCCCGACCGAGAAGTAGCGCTCCGCAAGCAGCACCTCGTCGTCGTCGGCCAGGGCCTCGAAGACGAGGCCGTTGGCATGGCCCGGGAGCGGCGGACCGAAGTCGAGGACGACGTCGCGGTCGGGATCGAAGGCGAACGGCGGCAGGCCGTCCGGCGCGATCGACCGGCGTCGGGCGATGTCGGCCAGGATTCCCTCGACCCGGTCGGGATCGAGGCTTTCCGGCGTGGCGCCGGCCAGACCCAGGACCACCGCCCGGTCGCTGGCATGGCCCTTGCCGGTCCAGGCCAGGGAACCATGGAGGCGGCACCGAAGGCGGGTCGGTGCCTTCCCGCCCCCAGCCGCCCGGCGGCGCAGCAGCTCGAGAAACCGTCCGGCCGCCACCATCGGTCCCATCGTGTGCGAACTCGACGGCCCGATCCCGATCTTGAAGATCTCGAACACGCTGAGAAACATGCCCGCGCGCCTCCCGCCCGTGGTGCCGTCGTGGCGAGGCATCCTAGAAGCCCGCCCCCGGCGCCGCCGCCCGGACGCGACAGACGGACAGACAGGGGCGACGCGCAGGAACGTTCAAAACCGTTCCTCGCGCGCGAGCCCGCGCACGTCCATCTCGAAGACCAGTCCTTCCACCGGCGGATGGGCATGCGTCCAGGCGATGCCGTCGACGGCGGCCCCCCGGGCCACGAGCTGGGCCATGCGCTCCGACGACAGGCCCAGCGGGCAATAGACCTGGGTCGCGCTGGCCGCGGACCAGCCGGTATCCAGCGCGGCCATGCGGGCCTCCATGCTGGCGAGCACATGGTCGATCTTCTCGGCCATCGCGGTTTCCGAATGGTCCCCGAGGCGGACGATGCGCTCGGCATAGGGGGCGGTGCCCGGCCGCGCCTCGGCGCCGCCGGAAATCACGAAATCGGCGGTCGCGGCAGAATCCGGCACGGTGCAGCAGAAGGCGTGGAACACGCTTTCGGCCGGCGGATCGAGAACCGGACAGACATTCGAGCGGGCAACCGGGTTCTCCTCGTCGCGGAACAGGCCCCAGGCCTCCAGGGTCTGCACGTAGTGCCGGTTGAAGGCGATGAAGCCGGAATCGCTGAACGGCGCGGGAGAACGCAACTCGCAGGCGCAAAAGGCCGTGAGCGGTCGGCCGAGCGCCGTCAGCCGCTCCCTGATCGCGTCGAATCCCTCCGCCACCGGCAGCGGCCTTGCGAAGCGGAAGCGCAGAATGCGGAAGCCCGGCAGGGCCGCGACACCGCTGGAATACTGGAAGGGGCCGCGCACGTAGCGATAGCCGCCGTCCTCGAACAATGCCGTCTCCATCCCGGTTCTCCCTGCTGCTGCCCGCGGACGGGATCGAAGCCTACAGAAGGCCGCGCGCCGACGCACGGCGGGTCCCGACGTCGGCACGTTCCCGGCCGAAGACAAAGGCAGTAACGTGGCCGGCCCGCACCGATGCCCGAACGGACCGCCCCATGACCCACGTCGACGAAGAACACCGGATGCTGCAGGACCTGGTCGCGCGTTTCGTGCGGGACGAACTGATTCCGCTCGAACCGGCCGTGCTGGCGCGCGAGGCGGCGGGCGAACCCGTCCGCCTGCTGGAACAGGAAAGCGCGCCGCTGCTCGAGAAATGCCGGGATCTCGGTCTCTGGGGCCTGGATGCGCCCGAGGCGGTCGGCGGCGCCGACCTGCCGGCGGTGGCCCTGGTCGGGGTCAACGAGGAGCTCGGCCGCACGATCACGCCGTTCACCTTTCCTCCGGATTCGCCCAACCTGCACATGCTGCTTGCCGTGGCCAACGACGACCAGCGCCGCCGCTATCTCGATCCCTATGCCCGCGGCGAGGCGGTCTCTGCGATCGCCATCTCAGAACCGGGCGCCGGGGGCGATCCGGCGCAGATGAGCACGCGGGCGGTGCGGAACGGCGATGACTGGGTGATCAACGGCCGCAAGATCTGGATCAGCCGCATCGCCGAGGCCGACTTCACCATCGTCATGGCGCTCACCGATCCGGAAAAGCGCGCCCGCGGCGGCATCACCGCCTTCATCGTCGAGCGCGACACGCCGGGCCTGGTGATCGAACGGGAGATCCCGATGCTGGCGGGCGCGCGGACCTACGAGGTGGTGTTCGAGGATTGCCGGCTGCCGGAAAGCCAGGTGCTGGGGCCGGTCGGCGAGGGCTTCGCGCCGATGCAGCTGCGGCTCACCGTGCGCCGGCTGCAGATGGGCGCCTGGTGCGTCGGTCTCGCCAGCCGGGCACTGGAGATGATGTGCGTCCATGTGCGCCAGCGCGTCACCTTCGGCGAAACTCTGGCCGACCGCCAGGCGATCCAGTGGTGGATCGCCGATGCCGCGACCCGCATCCATGCCTGCCGGCTGATGCTGCTGGACGCCGCGGCGAAGCAGGATCGCGGCGAGGACGTGCGCACCGAGGCCTCGATGATCAAGGTGTTCGCCACCGAGATGGCCGCCGACGTGGTCGACCACGCCCAGCAGGCGCACGGGGCGCTGGGCATGACGCGGGAGATGCCCTTTCACCTGATGGCCCAGCGCATCCGGCTGATGCGCATCTACGAAGGCCCCAGCGAGGTGCACCGCATGCAGATCGCGCGGCGCACCCTGCGGGCGCTCGGCTGAACGGAGGCGCCGCCTTGTCGACAATCGCCGAAGCCCGTTTCGCCGGTTCCGCCTACGACATCGGTCGCCAGCTCGGCGCCTTCCGGGCCGATGCCCTGCGCGACCTGCTGCCGCGCATCGAGCGTTTCCGGTCCCTGCAGGCGCGGTGGCAGGCGAGCGATCGCCTGCGCACGATGGCGGCGCGCGCGCGCGAAGCCTTCCCGCAGGTCATGCGCGAGATCGACGGCATCGCCGATGGCGCAGGCCTGCCCTTCGAGGACATCTTCCTGTGGAATTGCCGCGGCGACCTGCCGGAGACGAATCCGGACGCCGGCCAGGAAGGCGCGATCGGCTGCACCACAATCCTCGCCCGCGATCCGGAGAGCGGCCGCCGCATCATCGCGCACAACGAGGACGGCCATGCCCTGCTGGACGGCCACTGCGCCTTCGTCCATCTGGAACCGGACGATGGCCGTCCGGTTTCCGCGTTCCACTATCCGGGTCTCATCGCGGGGCACAATTTCGGCTTCAACGCCGCCGGCCTGGTGCTGACGGTCAATCACATCCGGCCGCACAACCTGCCGGTAGGCCTGCCCCGGCACGTGATCAGCCGGGCCGCGCTGGGCGCACCGGACATCGATGCGGCCCTCGCCCTGTTCCGCCGCGAGGATCGCGCCGGCGGCTTCCACTACGCCCTGGCGCAGGCGGGCGATGACCGGCTGCTTTCGGTCGAGGCGCCGGGCTCGGGCTGCGTGGCAACCGATATCGCCGACGCGGCGGCGCACGCCAACCACCTGCTCGATCCCGCATTCGCGGACGAGGCGCAGACCGTGTCGCCCTCGTCGGAACGCCGCCAGGCGCAGGCCTCGGCGGCCCTCGACGGCGCCGGCCGGAACGGTGCGACGGCGCAGGCGATCCTCGCCGACCGGCGCAACCGGGACTACCCCGTCTGCCTGAAGGGCGGTCACCGGGACGCGAGCAGCTTCACCCTGGCGAGCGCGCTGTTCGAGATCGGCGACGCGGCGCTCGACTGGCAGGTGCATGCGGATCCCGCCGATCCGCCGGTGCTGAAGGGCCGCGTACCGGCGGCCCGGATCGACGACACCGCCGGGTAGGGAGAGCCGGCAACCCAGGAGGCTGGCGGTTCAGCCGCCGCGGAAGTCCGCCACCGCCTCGGCGTGCATCCGGCCTTCGACGATGTAGTGCTCGGACATGCTGCCGGCCATCTTCTCCTCGCCCGGCCGCAGGTCGCGCAGCTTGCGGGCCGGCAGGCCGCCCCACATTTCCCCCGCCGGCAGGGTCTTGCCGCCCCCCAGGAAGGCCCCAGCGGCGAGGAAGCCGCCGGTCTGGATCACCGCGCCATCGAGCACCGTGGAGCGCATGCCGACGAAGGCCTCGTTCTCCAGCGTGCAGCCGTGCAGCATGCAGGCATGACCGATCAGCACCTTCTCGCCGATCAGGCAGGGCGTGCCGCCGCCGGCCTCGGGATCGACATGCACGATCGTGCCGTCCTGGACGTTGCTGCCGGCGCCGACGCGAATGGCATTGTTGTCGCCGCGCAGCACGCAGCCGTACCAGATGCTGGCGTCGGCGCCGATCTCGACATCGCCGATCACCACCGCGCCGGGCGCGATGAAGGCGCTGTCGTGAATCTTCGGGGTCTTGCCGTGAAACGGCATGATCAGGGGCTGCACCATTCCTCTCCCTTGCTGTCCGCGCCTCCGGTTGTAGGAAGATCGCGCAGGTTTTGCTAGGTCAGGGGCAGGCATCGCGACAGGGAGGGACGTTGCCGATGTATCCCGGAGAGCATGCCGTGCGGCATCCAGACCGCCCGGCCGTGATCATGGCCGACGGCGGCGAGCAGCTCAGCTATCGCGAGCTGGAAGCGCGGGCCAACCGCCTCGCCCACCTGTTTCGCCGGCAAGGCCTGAACCGGCTCGACCATTACGGCATCTTCATGGAGAACAACGCCCGCTACGTCGAGTGCTGCAGCACCGGCGAACGTTCGGGCCTCTACTACACCTGCATCAACTCCTACCTGAAGGAGGACGAGCTCGCCTATCTCGTCGACAATTGCGAGGCCCGGGTGCTGATCACCTCGTCCTCGCGGCGCGCCGTGGCCGAAGCCGCGCTGGCGCACTGCCCCAAGGTCGACCTGGCGCTGATCGTCGATGCGCCCTCCGATGCAATCTTCACCAACATCGACGAGGCCACTTCGGGCCTGCCCGAGACACCGGTCGCCGACCCGGCCCTGGGCACGCCGATGCTCTACTCCTCGGGCACCACGGGGCGGCCCAAGGGCATCCTGCGGCCGCTGCCCGAGCAGCCGCCCGAACAGCAGCTGCCGCTCTACGATTTCCTGCTCGCGCTCTGGCGCTACCGCGAGGACATGATCTACCTCTCGCCGGCGCCGCTCTACCATTCCGCGCCGCAGGCCGCCGTCGCGCTGACCATCCGCATGGGCGGCACCGTCATCGTCATGGAACGCTTCGACCCCGAACGCTACCTGGCGCTGGTCGAGGAGCACCGGGTCAGCCATACGCAGCTGGTGCCGACGATGTTCTCGCGCAT
>JBGTSP010000172.1:0-9563 GCA_041940205.1 Alphaproteobacteria bacterium | reverse complement strand
GTAATACTGGAACTGAGGCGCGTTGGGGTCCTCCGCCTCGAAATAGATCGTGCCCGCTTCGCCCACGGGAAGTTCATTGCCTTCCTCGTCGCAGATGTGGAGCTTGCCGAGCAACGGCTTGCCGACCGAGCCCTTGTGCTGGAGCCACTCTTCGGAATTGAGCGCGCAGAAGCCGTTGCCTTCGGAACCCGCGTAATATTCATGGATCACCGGACCCCACCACTCGATCATCCGCTCCTTCACGGGGACGGGGCAGGGCGCTGCGGCATGGATCGCCACCTTGAGCGACGACACATCATATTTCTTGCGCACATCTTCCGGCATTTTCAGCATGCGCACGAACATCGTCGGCACCCACTGGCTGTGCGTCGCCCGGTGGCTCTCGATGGCCTTCAGGGCGAGCTCGGGATCGAAATGTTCCATCACGATCACGGTGCCGCGCAGCCGCAGCACCGACATGCAGAAGCGCAGCGGGGCGGCGTGATAGAGTGGGGCGGGGGAGAGATAGACCGTGTTCTCGTTCACCCGGTAGACGTTCTGCATCAGCGGCAGCAGCGGGCTCGGCGCGCCGTAGGTCTCGCGTTCCAGCGGCAGCTTGATGCCCTTGGGCCGGCCGGTGGTGCCCGAGGAATAGAGCATGTCGCCCCCTTCGCTCTGATCGGCGATCGGCGTGGTCGGCTGGGCCGCGATCGCCGCCTCGAAATCCTCGTAGCCCGCGATCGTGCCGCCGATCATCCAGCGGCTTTCGACGCCCGGCATCTGCGCGGTGAGCTCGGCGGCGACATCGGCCTTCGCCTCGGTGGTGATGAACAGCCGCGCGGCGCTGTCGGCGACGATGTACGCCACCTCGTCGGCCTTCAGGTGGCGGGCGATGCAGGTGTAGTAGAGGCCGGCCCTGAGCGCGCCCCAGCACAGCGGCAGGTAGAGCGGATGGTTTTCGGCATAGAAGGCTATGCCGTCGCCGCGCTTGAGGCCCTGGGCGCGGAACAGGTGGGCGCACTGGTTGGCCAGGGCTTCCATCTCGCCGAAGCTGATGACCCGGCCGCTCTGCGCCATGATGATCGCCGGCTTGTCCGGATCGATGTCGAGCTGCTGACCCGGAAAGTAAAGATCGTCGTCGCCGCCGGCCTGTTCGTTCATGTCGTTCCCCCCTGTAGACAGAACCGGGGGATACTGGCCGCGGCGGGAGGGTTCAAGACCTTCCCTCGCCGACGATCCGGAACAGCCGCCATTCCCCGAGCGAGGCCGGCAGCGCCAGCGGTTGCAGCCAGTCCGGCGGTCGCGGACCGGGAAAGCGGAAGTCGCCGGCCTCGCTGGCGCCGGGACAGTAGAGCACGAGGGTGAGGCCGCGCCGCCGGGCGATCGCCCGGGCCGCGTCCGCCGTCGGCGCATGGAAGAAATCGATGGAATCGAGGATCCCGTCGCGGTTCCGGTGATAGGCGGTGCCGACCACCGCGTGCGGGCTGTGGAACAGGATCGCCGAGCCGTAGAACAGGCTCGTCATCACCCGGTGCGGCCCCTCGATCGTCGCCAGGTGCCGGGCCGCGGCGTGGTAGTCGCAGGCGACCGCCGGCGGCCCGGGCGCATGCAGGCGCATGGCCACGCCGGCCGCGAGGATCGGCGAGAGGGCGAGCAGCAGTGCCGCGGCCAGTTTCGCGCCCGGGTTGGCAAGCCGCAGCCACAGCGCCCGCAGCAGGTCGCAGGCGGCCGGCACCGCCAGAACGCCGGTATAGCCGGCCCAGCGGGCCTGCCACAGGCCGAGCGCGAGGAACAGCAGGCTCGCGCCCAGGAGATAGAGGCGCGGCCCGCTTCGCGGCCCGGCCGGCGCCGTTCGCAGACGGCAGGCCAACCAGGCGACGGCAATCAGCGCAAGCCCGAAATAGAGCGCGATCCGGTCGGGATCCAGCACCGGCTGCACTTCCCCCACGCGGGCGAGATAGAGCGACGCGACGCGTGGATCGAGGCCGCCATAGGGGCCGGAGACGAGGCCCGGAAACGCGATCAGCAGCAGCGCCGCGGCACCGGCGCCGCCTGCCAGCAGCGCCGGGCCGCGATGCTTGCGTACCCGGGCGAGGGCCAGCCAGAGCGCGGCGGCCGTCGCGCTGGCGGCGACATGCACGATCGACAGCCGGTCATATTCCACCGTCAGCCAGTCGGTCGGGGCGCGCTCGATCAGCAGGGCGAGCGTGATCGCGGCCGCGCCGGCAAGCGCATGCAACAGGGCCGGCCGGGCCGCCGGCGGGCCGCGTCGCCACCAGGCGAGCGCCAGCGCGGCGTGTCCGGCGGCCGCCGCGACCTGCATCTCCGGGCTGGCCCACAGCGCCAGCGCGGCAACGCAGCCCGCCGCCAGCGCCGTGCGGTCCCTGTCGTCGCCGGCGAGCAGGCGCAGCAGCAGGCCGAGATGCAGGGTGAACAGCAGGAGCAGGAAGCCGTGATGATCGGGCCGGCCGGGGGAGAATTGCTGGGCGACGAAGATCTGGCTGGCGAACAGGAAGATCACCGCGATGGCGTGGCGCGGCCCGAGCAGCGGACGGGCCGCCCAGGCCAGCAGCAGCGCGGTGGCGGCATGCAGAAGCGGTCCCAGCACCATGCTCCAGGCCAGCAGCGCCTGGGGGAGCGGCAGGAACAGGGCCAGCGGGGCGGCGCCCAGCAGCACGATCAGGTCGAACGGCCGGGTCCAGTGCAGGATTTCGCCGAACGGCGTGTTCGAGCGCGTGATCAGGCCGGAATGCCAGTTCCCTTCGCCCATCAGCAGGGCGACGCGGTGCAGGCGCATGTAGCCATCGGGTCCGCTGAGATTGCCGTCCAGAACGGGCCAGCCCACCGCGGCCTGGGCCACCAGATGCATCGCGCCGGTCAGCACGAGGGCGGCCGCCAGCAGCGGCCCGCGGGTGCCGTTCATCTGCTATGCTGACGGGCGGTGCGCCCCGGCGGCGCGCCATCGGGAGGGAGGACCATCATGAGCATCGCGACGATCGAGGATCCCCGCGGCGGCATCAGCGAGGCGGAATGGCAGACCCGGGTGGATCTGGCGGCCTGCTACCAGCTCGCCCATCTCTACGGCATGGCTGAGAGCATCATCTACACCCACATCTCGGCGCGCGTGCCGGGTCCCGACGACCATTTCCTGCTCAATCCCTTCGGCCTGATGTTCGACGAGGTGACCGCCTCGAACCTGGTCAAGGTGGACATCGACGGCGACATCATCGGCGAGGGCGAATACGGCATCAATCCGGCCGGTTTCGTCATCCATTCCTGCGTGCATCGCGAACGCCCGGAAATGGCCTGCGTGATCCACACCCATACCGTGGCCGGCACCGGCGTTTCCGCGCAGGCCGAAGGGCTGCTGCCGATCACCCAGGAAGCGCTCACCCTGCACGGCAAGATCGCCTACCACGACTACGAGGGCATCGCGCTCGATCCCGGCGAACAGCGCCGGCTGATCGCCGACATGGGCGATTGCCCGATCCTGATCCTGCGCAACCACGGCCTGCTGACGGCCGGCCGCAGCGTCGCGGAGGCCTTCACCCTGATGTATTTCCTGGAACTGGCCTGCCGCACCCAGGTCGCGGCCCAGGCCGGCGGCTCCGTGATCGCCCTGGATCGCGCGATCGGCGAGCGGGTCGCGGGACAGATGGCCGGCGGTCTGGGCGCCGGCTACGGCACGCGGGAGTTCGCGGCCCTGAAACGCCGGCTCGACCGGCTGGGGATCGCCTACGCCCACTGAGAAGCCGTCGCCGCCCGGGTCCGCATGGGCCCGCGCTCGCGTTCGCGCTATAATCATTGTTTCTCCTTCGGGAACGCGGCCCGCCCGGGCGGAAACCGCGCCGCCCGGCAAGTTCCGAATTGTCGATGACGTCACCCGCCGCCGGTCCGCGCATGCCGTGGGCCATCGTCCTTGCCAACTGCCTCGGCATGTTCGCCGTTACCTCGGGCGGCAGCACGCGCGCGCCGTTCCTGATCGACATGTCGCAGGATTTCGGCACCACGCTGCTGGCCATCGCCAACCTGTTCGGGGTGACCTCGATCGCCTGGGCGGTCGGATCCTTCCTGGCCGGCACGCTGTCCGACCTGATCGGCCGGCGCGCCTTCCTCGTCGGCGGACCGGTGCTCCTGGCGCTGTCCCTGGTCGGCGTGGCCTTCAGCGGGAGCTATTTTTCGCTGACGCTGTGGAGCTTCGTCGCCGGCGTCGCCAGCGGCATCTTCACCGGCGTCAGCCTGGCCGAGGTCTCGATCCACGTGCCCGACACGCACCGCGGTCAGGCGCTGAGCTGGGTGATGGGCGGCCAGTCGCTGACGCTGCTGCTGGGTGTGCCGCTGGCCTCGTGGATCGGCGCCAGCATCGGCTGGCGGGGCGTCAATGTCTGCGTCGGGGGCCTGGCCTTCGCCGCGGCGCTTGCCCTGCTGGCGACCTCGCGGCCGCTGCCGGCGGCCTCCGAGGGCGAGGGCGGCCGGCCGCGATCGGCCGGGCTCATCTGGCAGGCGCTGAACGGGCCGGTTCTCGGCCTGCTGGCCGGCGCGGTGGCCGAGCGGGTCTGTTTCGCTATCGTCGCGATCTATTTCGCCACCTTCCTGCAGACGACCTTCGATCTGTCGCTCGCCGAGGTGGCGGTGCCGCTGGCGGTGTTCGCGGCCGGCAACATCGTGGGCATGCTGGCCGGCGGCATCGCCGGTGACCGCTGGAGCCGGCGCTGGACCTTCGCCGGCACCATGGCGGCCTCGGGCCTAGCCGCGCTCGCACTGTTCGGCTGGCCCGCGGACCTGATCGTCACCGTGACGCTGGGCTTTGCCTATTCGCTGTTCAACGCCCTGGCCCGGCCCTCGATCATGGCGCTGATCGCGGACGTGCCGGCGGAGGCCCGCGGCACGGTGATGGGACTGAACTCGACGGCGGCGAGCTTCGGATGGCTGGCCGCGGCCATGCTGGGAGGCTGGATCGCGGACCGGGCCGGGGACTTTACCGCCTTCGCGCCGCTGATCGTGGTCCTGGCCCTGCTGTCGGGGGCCATGGCGCTGTTTGCGACCCGGCCGCGCGGATTGCGGGCCGGCGCGGCCGACGGGTAGGCGAAGCGAACAGGGAGCCTGCCTGTACCCGGCCAACTTGCGTGCAAACGGACGCTTGATGCAGTCTGTCGGCACGGGGTAGGCGTCGTCCCCGGACAGGGACGCGGACCGCGGGGTCCGCGGACAAGGACGCCGTATGCATGATCGACCTGACATGCCGCGCAGCGGTGGCGCCCACGACGGCGCCGGTCCGCCGGCCGATCCGGCACTCGCGGTGCGTGCCGAGCTGATCCGCGGTGTCATGGAACTGGCCGGCAGCACGTTCGTGATGCCGGTCGTGGTGATGTCGCTGCTGATTGTGATGTTCCGCGACAAGGCGCCGCCGCTGCTGCTTCTGGCGGTCTGGACCACCTACCTCGTGGCCAATCTGTTCATTGCCCGTCTCAAGCAGCAGTTTCACGAGGACGATCCCGAGGACCGCGCCTGCGATCACTGGGCGCGCCGCTATGCCGCGCTCTGCCTTGTCGTCGGCCTGTGCTGGGCCTCGGCCTGGTTCGCCTTCTACGATTCGGTCGATATTGCCGCCCAGGCGGTGATGGCCACCATCCTGGTCCTTCTGGTGACCGCCTCGATGACCGCGCGGGCCGGCCATCAGCCTGCGGTCTGGGCGTTCCTGGCGCCGATCGCCATCGCGGTGCTGACGACCTGGAGCGTGGATCCCGGCCGTTTCGGCCTGCCGGCGATCGCCATCCTGCTCATCTTCATTGCCGGTTACCTGCGCAACACCCGGATCAGCCACGAGCGCCTGGCGGAGATGGTCCGGCTGCGGTTCGCCAACGAGGCGCTGATCGCGGACGCGGTGGCGGCGCGCGAGCGGGCCGAGGCCGGAGAGCGGGCCAAGTCCGAATTTCTCGCGGTGATGAGCCACGAGATCCGCACCCCGCTGAACGGCCTGATCGGCATGGCGCAGTTGCTGCGCGCCGGCCCGCTCGCCGAGGGACAGCGGCAACTCACCGACGTGATCGAGGATACCGGGACGGCGTTATCAGTCCTCCTGAACGACGTGCTCGAACTCTCGCGCCTGGAGGCCGGTGGCCTGGCGCTGCAATCGGTACCGGTCTCGCCCCGCGCCATCGTCGACAATGTGGTGACGCTGTTCGCGCCGGAGGCCCGGCGCAAGGGAATCGCGCTCGAGGTCGATGTCTCGGGAGCGAACGCGGTGGCGTTGCAGGGCGATCCGGCGCGGCTGCGCCAGGTGCTGTTCAATCTCGTCGCCAATGCCGTGAAATTCACCGAGGCGGGCGAGATCCGGGTGCGCTGCTGGATCGCCGAGCGCGCCGACGGCAAGGCCGATGTCAATGTCGAGGTGCACGATACCGGCATCGGCATTCCCGAGACGGTGCGCGCGCGCCTGTTCCGGCCGTTTTCCCAGGCCGAGAGCAGCTATCGGCGCACGCACCAGGGCGCCGGCCTCGGGCTTGCGATCTCCAAGCGCCTGATCGATCTGATGGGCGGCGAGATCGGCGTCGACAGCGAGGAGGGGCGCTACTGCCGCTTCTGGTTCCGCGTCACGCTCGACGGCGCGCCCGCGGCGGCCGCGCCGCAATCCCCCGAGGACCGTTCGGCACCGCGCACCGGAACCTGAGCGGCGTTTCCTTCCGCGGGTGGCGCGAGAACCCTGCGGTCATTGTATTTCCTCAGCGCATGCCGGATTATTCTCCTGTTGGCGCCGTGCCTCGAGGGGGCAGGGCGCGCGCGGCCGGGAAGGGGATCCGACCGGCGGCATTGAGGGCCTGTTCGAGCGATCATGAGCGAAGTCGGGGTGGAACCGGAACTGCGGGCGGATGCCGAGGTGCATCACCTGCGCGAGACGGTTCGGGCGCTGCGCGACGGTCTCGAGGAGGAACGGCGCCTTCGGGACTCCGAGGTGCAGGCCGCGCGGCAGGCGGCGCACGACGAGCTGCAGCAGCTTCGCCAGACGATCCAGGCGCTGCGCGACCAGCTGGAGATCCTTTCGAGCGATCACCAGCAGCAGATGCAGGCCGTCGCCCGGGCGAACCGCGACGAGACCCGTCAGCTGCACGAGACGATCCATGCCCTGCGGGTCCGCCTGGAGGAGACGGCGGATGGTTGAACTGCGCAGCAGCAGCACCATGAGCGAGGCCGAGGAAGCGGCCGTCGACCAGGAGGTCGAACGTCAGCTCAAGCACATGCAGCTCCTGCTGGACGTGTCCCGGCAGGTCGCGGCGATGGATTCGCTGGACGCGGTGCTGGACGAGCTGGTGGCGGTCGCCTCCGAACAGACAAACTCGGAACGCGCCACGCTGTTCCTCAACGATCCGGAGACCAGCGAACTGTTCTCCCGGGTGGCGCAGGGCCTGGGACGGCGCGAACTGCGGCTGATGAACGACAGCGGCATCGCCGGTGCGGCCTATTCCGAGGGCCGCGCCCTGATGATCGAGGACGCCTACAACGATCCGCGCTTCAACGACCAGTTCGACAAGGACACCGGCTTCAAGACCCGCTCGATGCTGGCCGCCCCGGTGCGCTCGCCGAAGGGCGAGGTGATCGGCGTGATCCAGGTGCTGAACAAGATCGACGGCGCCTTCACGCAGGAAGACCGGGAGACCGTCGAGGCGATCACCGCGCAATGCGCGATCACGCTGGAATCGCTGCGCCTGATCGAGCGCATGGAAATGTCGCGGGCGCGCGAGGCCGCGTTCATGAACGTGGTCTCGGACATCACCTCGGAACTGGAGCTGCCGAAGCTGCTCAACAAGGTGATGTCGGAGGCGACCCGGCTGCTGAACGCCGAGCGCTCGACCCTGTTCCTGAACGATCCCAAGACCGGCGAGCTGTTCAGCTATGTCGGCGCGGGCCTCGACCAGGTGCAGATCCGCCTGCCCAATTCCGCCGGTATCGCCGGCGCGGTGTTCACCTCGACGAAGTCGATCAACATCCCCTACGCCTATGCCGACCTGCGCTTCAACCCGAGCTTCGACAAGCAGACCGGCTTCTTCACCCGCTCGATCCTGTGCGTCCCGGTGGTCAACAAGGAAGGCGGGGTGATCGGCGTCACCCAGGCGCTGAACAAGATCGGCGGGCCGTTCACCGACGAGGACGAACAGCGGCTGAAGGCCTTCACCGCGCAGATCGCGATCGGCCTGGAGAACGCCAAGCTGTTCGACGACGTGCAGACCATGCGCAACTACAACGAGTCGATGCTGCAGAGCATGTCAAACGGCGTGCTGACCTTCGACGAGGAGTTCGTGGCGCGAAGCTGCAACGCCGCGGGCGGCCGGATCCTGCGCATCGACCCGGACGAGATTGCCGGCAAGGGGCTGGCCGAGGTGCTGGGCGCGGACAACGACTGGCTGCTCGAGCGCATTCAACGGGTCGCCGAAAGCGGCGAGACCGATATCGCCGTCGATGCCGAACTGGTCGCCGACGGCGAGACCGTGTCGGCCAACGTCACCGTGCTGCCGCTGAGTTCCGGCGAGGATACGCATCTGGGCGTGATGGTGATGATCGAGGACATCTCGAACGAGAAGCGGGTGAAATCGACCCTCTCGCGCTACATGGATCCCGAGATCGCCGATCAGCTTCTCACCGCCGAGGGCGGCGGCGCGGCGCTGGGCGGCAAGCAGTCGGTGGCGACCGTGCTGTTCTCCGACATCCGCAGCTTCACCACCATATCCGAGCGCCTGGGCGCGACCGGGACGGTGGCCATGCTGAACGACTATTTCACCCGCATGGTCGACTGCATCGCCGATCAGAACGGCATGCTGGACAAGTTCATCGGCGATGCCGTGATGGCCGTGTTCGGCGTGCCGCTGCCGCACGAGGACGATCCCGACCGGGCGCTGCGCGCCGCCTCGGCGATGATCCGGGAACTGCAGCACTGGAGCCCGCTCGATCCCGACGGCGAACCGATCCCGCTGCAGATCGGCATCGGCCTGAACACCGACGCCGTGGTTGCCGGCAATATCGGCAGCCGCAAGCGGATGGACTACACGATCATCGGCGACGGCGTGAACCTGGCGGCCCGGATCGAATCCGCATGCAAGGGCTACGGCGCGCAACTGCTGCTTTCCGAGTTCACCGCCGCCCAGCTCAAGGGCACCTACCGGCTGCGCGAGATCGACCGGGTGATCGTCAAGGGCAAGACCAAGCCGGTCTCGATCTTCGAATGTCTCGATCACCATTCGCCCGAAACCTTCCCCAGCATGATGGAGGCGCTGGGCCTGTTCGCCGAGGGCCTGGAACGCTATCGCGGGCAGGACTTCGTGGCGGCGGCAAAGAACTTCGAGGAGGTCCGGCGCATCCGCGCGGACGACGTGCCGGCGCAGATGTATCTCGAACGCTGCGCCACGCTGGCGAGCAACCCGCCGGGTGACGACTGGGACGGCGTCTGGGTGATGACCTCCAAGGGTTAGAGCGTTTCCTGGTTAGTTGGAACCATCTGCGTTGCGCCCTGGTAGTCCGAACGGGAGGCGCGGCGCGCAGCGCGTACCGGGAGTACGGGCAAGCGACGCAACGATGCGGACGGGCTGCCAGGG
>JBGTSP010000171.1:0-9593 GCA_041940205.1 Alphaproteobacteria bacterium | reverse complement strand
GAGACCGAAACGCTCCGCGTTCTCCACGATGATGATGGTGGCGTCGGGCGCGTCGACCCCGACCTCGACCACCGTCGTGGCGACGAGCACCGGCACCGCGCCGCTGCGGAACCGTTCGATCGCCACGGATTTCTCCTCGGCGGAGAGCCGGCCGTGCACCTGGCCGACCCGTTCGCTGCCCAGGGCCTGGCGCAGCGCCGCGGCGCGTTCCTCGACCGAGACGGCAGGCACGGTATCGGACTCTTCCACCATCGGGCAGATCCAGTAGGCCCGCTCGCCCCGCTGCAGGGCCTTTTCAAGCCGCGCGATCACCGCGTCCAGGCGCTCCAGCGAGGTCCGCCTGGTCTCCACCGGCGCCCGGCCCGGAGGCTTCTCGCGGATGCGCGAAACGTCCATGTCGCCGTAGACCGCCAGCGTCAGGGTGCGCGGGATCGGCGTCGCGGTCATCACCAGCACGTCCACGCTGGCGCCCTTGCCGGCCAGCAGCAGGCGCTGCGAGACCCCGAAACGATGCTGTTCGTCGATCACCGCGAAGGCCAGATCGTGAAACTGCACCTCGTCCTGGAACACCGCGTGCGTGCCGACGGCGATGGCGGCCTGGCCCGAGGCCAGGGCCTCGCGCGGCGCACGGCGCTGGGCGCCGCTCTGGCTTCCGGTAACGAAGGCGAGCGACACGCCGGCCGCCTCGCAGAACGGCGCCAGGGTCTCCATATGCTGGCGCGCCAGCACCTCGGTCGGCGCCAGCAGTGCGGCCTGGTGCCCCTGTTCGACCACCGCCAGCATCGCCAGCAGGGCGACAACGGTCTTGCCGCTGCCGACATCGCCCTGCAGCAGCCGCATCATGCGCAGATCCGCGCCCAGGTCGGCCTCGATCTCCGCCAGCGCGGCCTGCTGGTCGCCGGTCAGCGCATAGGGCAGGGCGGCGCGCACCCGCTCGCGCAGGCGCCCGTCGCCGCAATGCGAGCGCCCCTTGGGCCGGCGCACCGCGCGCCGCACCAGGCCGAGCGCGAGCTGGCTCGCCAGCAATTCGTCATAGGCGAGGCGGTCCCGGCTCGCCGCGCCATCGCCGTCGGTTTCGATCTCATGCGCCCGTCGCAGCGCGGAACGCCAGTCCGGCCAGCCGCGCTGCTGCAGGACGCTGGCATCCTGCCATTCCGGCAGCACGGGGGCCTGCTCGACGGCGGCGCGCACGGCGCGGCCGATCAGGCGTTGCGACAGGCCGGCCGTCGCCGGATAGACGGGTTCGCGCAAGGGGATCTCGTCGGCCTGCTCCAGCGGGACGACATGGTCGGGATGGGCCATCTGCAGGCTGTCGCGAAACCGCTCGACCGTGCCGGACACCAGCCGCCGCGCCCCTTCGGGCAGCAGCCGGTTGAGATAGTCGGGACGGGCATGGAAGAACACCAGGTCGATCTCGCCGGTCTCGTCCCGGCAGCGCACGCGGTAGGGGCGGCGGCTGCCGCGCGGCGGCGCATCGTGCGCACCGACCAGCAGCGAGAGCGTCGCCACCCGGCCCTCGATCGCCTGCGCCAGGCTTGGCCGGTAACCGCGGTCGATGACGCCGGTCGGCAGATGCCAGAACAGGTCGAGCAGGCGCGGTCCGGCAAGCCGCGCGAGGTCCTTCGCGCTCTTCGGCCCGACCCCCTTCAGGCCGGTGATGTCCGCGAAACAGGCGGTCAGGATGTCCGGTCGCATGCGCGCCACTATATCGGCAATGATCGGGCCGTATGCGCACAAGCGCCGGCCCCGTCTTCGGGATATGCTCTGTTTCGCCGCCATTCCCGGAAACGACGAGCCCCCCGCATGAGCGAGATCGAGATGCAGATCGGTGACGTCACGCTTCGCGCCGAGACGTTCGACACGCCGACGGCACGGGCCATCCTCGCGGCCCTGCCGGTCAGCGCGCGGGCGAGCACCTGGGGCGAGGAAGTCTACTTCGCGACGCCGGTCGACGTGCCGCGCGAGGCCGATGCGCGCGCCGTCATCGAAGCCGGCGAGCTTGCCTTCTGGGTCGAGGGCAGCGCGATCGCCATCGGCTTCGGGCGCACGCCGATCAGCCGGGGCGACGAGATCCGCCTGGCGGCGCCGACCAACATCTGGGGGCGGGCACTGGACGACGTGCGCCGGCTCTCGTCCGTGCGGGACGGCGCGCCCGTGCACGTGCGGGCGGTGGACTGACGTGAGCGGCGCGGCAAGGAGGGAACCGGTGGACGCGATCGAGGCTTTCGCAGATCACGTGCTGTCGACCGCTTACGATGACCTGCCGGCAGAGGCCGTGCAGGCCGCCCGCATCTTCATCCTGGATTCGCTCGGCGTCGGCCTGGTCGGCAGCGCCGGTCCCTGGGCCCGCGAACTGGTGGAGATGCAGGCCAGCTGGGGCCGCGGCGAGGATGCGCGGGTCTGGTCGTACGGCACCCGCCTGCCGGCCCCCGCGGTCGCCATGTGCAACGCCTACCAGCTGCACAATTCCGAGTTCGATTGCGTGCACGAGGCGGCGGTGGTGCACGCGGTTACCGTCGTGTTGCCCGCGGTTCTGGCGATCGCCGAGCGCCGCGGCGGCGTCAGCGGACGCGACCTGATCACCGCCGTGACCCTCGGGGTCGACATCGCCGCGCATCTGGGCGTCGCCGCCACCTCGGGACTGCGTTTCTTCCGGCCCGGCACCGCCGGGGCGTTCGCCGCCGTGGCGGGCATCGCCAAGGTCCTGGGCATGGACCGCGAGCAGCTGCTCGATGCCTTCTCGATCGCCTACGGCCAGCTCTGCGGCACCATGCAGGCCCATACCGAGGGCTCGATGCTGCTGGGCATGCAGATCGCCTTCAATGCCCGCAACGCGGTGGCGGCCTGCGACATGGCGGCAGGCGGCCTGCACGGACCGCGGCAGATCTTGGAGGGAGAGTTCGGCTATTTCCGCCTGTTCGAGGCCGAGAGCGACCTGCCGCCCGTGCTGGCGAGCCTCGGGCAGACCTGGCGCATCGCCGAGCTGGCGCACAAGCCGTGGCCGTCGGGCCGGGCCACGCACGGCATCGTCGATGCCTGCCTGCGCCTGCGGCAGGCCCACGGCATCGAAGCGTCAGCGATCGAACATGTGGCGGTCCACGTGCCGCCGCTCACCTTTCAGCTCGTCGGGCGGCCGGTGGCCCGCGGCATGAGCGTCAACTACGCGCGCCTGTGCGCCGTCTACGTCGCCGCGCGCGCCCTGCTGCAGGGAGGGATCGGGGTGGAGGATTTCCGCCCCGGAGCGCTGGCGGACGAGGTGGCGATCGGGCTCGCCGAGCGCGTCGACATCGCGGCGGACGACAATCCCGACCCGAACGCGCTTTCGCCGGTCACGGTCGAGATCGCACTTGCCGGCGGTGCGCGACACGCGCTGCAGGTCGACACGGTCTACGGCAATCCGGCCAACCCGATGAGCCGGGAGGACCACCTGGCCAAGTTTCGCCGCAACTGCCGGGATGCCGCCCGCCCGGTGCCCGAGGCGCAGGCGGAAGCGCTGATCTCGATGGTGGACCGGCTGGAGACGGTGGATGACGTGGTCGGGCTGGTCGACCTGATGGCGCCCGGCGAGGCGGCGGCATGATCGCCGACCGCGAGCTCTGGCCCGACGGGGCGCGCATCGCCCTGTCGCTCGTCATCAATGTCGAGGAGGGCTCCGAGATGAGCATCGCCGAGGGCGATCCGGGGCCCGAGGCGGTGGACGAACTGGGCATCGCGCTGCGCAAGCCGGTGCGCAACTACGGCAACGAGAGCAACTATCTCTACGGCATCAAGGCTGGCGCGCCGCGGGTTCTGGCGATGCTGCGCCGCCACGGCCTGCGGGCCACCTTCACCGCGGCCGCCCAGAGCCTCGAGCGGGCCCCCGAACTGGTGCGCGGCATCGTCGAGGGAGGCCACGAGGTCTGCGCGCACGGCTGGCGCTGGGTGCACCAGTACCGCATGGACGAGGCGGCGGAGCGGGACTTCATCCGCAAGGCGGCGGACTCCATCGAGCGCACGACGGGCAGCCGGCCGGCCGGCTGGCTGTCGCGCTACCTGCTGACGGCGGACACCAGGCGCCTGCTGGTGGAGGAGGGGTTCCGCTACCACATGGACGACTATTCCGACGACCTGCCGTTCTGGGACACGGTCGACGGCAAGCCGATCCTGATCGTGCCCTATGCGATCGACACCAACGACATGAAGATGTGGTCGGACCCGGCCTACGGGCCGCGCCAGTGGCTCGAATACGCGATCGACAGCTTCGACTGGCTGTACCGCGAGGGCAGCGAGGCGCCCCGGATGATGTCTCTGGGCCTGCACCTGCGGATCATCGGCCGGCCCGGCCGGATCGGCGCGCTGGAGGCCTTCCTCAACCACGTGCGCGCGCACGACAGGGTCTGGGTCGCCACCCGCCTGCAGATCGCCGAGCGGTTTGCCGAGCGGCACCCGCCGGCATGAGCGGCTATTTCGACGAGGCCGATCCCGGGCGCCTGACGGCCGAATATCCGCTCGGCGAGGACTTCCTCGACGGTCCGGCCCGGCTTGGCGCCGACGCGCTGCACGACCTGCGCGAGCGGCGCTTCCTCGCCGTGGTGCGCCGCGGCTGGGAGGTGCCCTTCTACCGTCGGCTGTGGCGCGAGGCCGGGCTCGAGCCCGGGGACATCCGCCGGCTCGAGGACATCACCAGGCTGCCGACCTTCTCCAAGGCCGACCTGATGGCGAGCGTCGAGCGCTTCCCGCCGTTCGGCGACTTTCACGGTGTCGATTTCGCCTCTCCGCAGCGCCGCCCCGGGGTCGTCCTGCACACCACCTCGGGGACCACGGGGGCGCCGCAACCGCTGTTCTTCGGCGCCCGGGACCGCGAGGTGCAGAACCTCCTGCTGGCCCGGGCCTGGCGGCTGCAGGGCCTGCGGGACAGCGACGTGGTCCACTCGGTTTACGGCTTCGGCATGGTCAACGGCGGCCACTACATTCGCGAAGCCCTGCTGCATTTCACCAAGGCCCTGGTACTGCCGGCCGGCACCGGCCTGGAGACCCGTTCCGAGCAGCAGGTCGAACTGATGCACCGCTTCGGAGTCACGGTGCTCGTCGGCTTCGCCGACTACCTCAAGCGGCTCGCCGAGGTGGCCCGCGAGGCCGGCCTGGAGCCCGGGCGCGACATCCCGGTACGGATGATCAGCGGCCACCTGGGACAGGAAAGCCGAGAGGCGCTGTCGCAGGCCTGGGGCGGCGCCGAGGTCTTCGACTGGTACGGCGTGGGCGATACCGGCGTGATCGCCGCCGAAGGCCCGACGCGGAACGGCCTGCACGTCTTCGAAGACGCCCACGTGATCGAGATCCTGGACCCGGAGAGCGGCCTGCCGGTCGAGGACGGCAGCGACGGCGACATGTGCGTCACCGTGCTGTTCAAGGACGGTGTCTATCCGGTGATCCGCTTCAACACCCACGACGTCTCGCGCCTGCTGCCGGCGGATCCCGCCTCCGGCATCGGCTTCCGCCGCCTGCCGGGCTTCCTCGGCCGCAGCGACAACATGGTCAAGCTGCGCGGCATCAACGTCTATCCGACCGCGATCGGCGCCCTGCTGGACGAGCTCGAGGGCCTGACGGGCGAATATGTCTGCCGGCTCGTCCGCCGCGGCACGCGAGAGGAGATGACCGTGGTGGTCGAGATCGCCGCCGGCGGCGTGCGGGACGGCGAAACCGCAAACCGGGTGGCGGCGCACCTGCGGCGCCGGCTCGGAGTCGAGGTCGGCGTCGAACTTGTGGCGGCCGGCGAGACCGCGCCCGTCACGGGAATCGAGAGCCGCCAGAAGCCCGTGCGCCTGGTCACGGAGGGTTCATGAGCGCCGATCCCGCCATTCTGGACGCCAGCGCCGCCGGCGCGGCCATGCGCGCCGGCAGCCTGACGCCAAGCGAACTGCTCGCCGCCTGCCTCGCGCGGATCGATGCGCTCGACGGCCGGTTCAACTGCTTCGTCCTGCGGCTCGACGAGGCGGCGCGGGCCGCCGCGGCGGAGGCGGATGCGCGGTTCGGCGCGCACCGTCCCCGGTCGGCGCTGGATGGCATCCCGGTGGCGCTCAAGGACAATATCGACATGGCCGGACGGGTCACCGGCAACGGCATGGATCGGCACGTCGTCGCCCGGGAGGATGCCCCGCTCGTCGCCCGCCTGCGCGCGGCCGGCGCGGTGATCGTCGGCAAGCTGAACATGCACGAGGGCGCGCTGGGCGGCACCACGGACAACCCGCACCACGGTCCCACGCGCAACCCGTGGGATCCCGCGCGCACCCCCGGGGGATCGAGCGGCGGCTCCGGCGCCGCCGTGGCGGCCCGCCTGGTGCCCGTGGCGATCGGAACCGACACCATGGGCTCGGTGCGCCTGCCGGCGGCCTATTGCGGCGTCGCCGGCCTGAAGCCCACGACCGGCCTCGTCAGCACCCGCGGCATTGTTCCGCTCAGCTACCGGCTCGACCATGCCGGACCGCTCGCCCGCTCGGTCCGCGACCTCGCGCGCGTCACCGCCATCCTTGCCGGCGCCGATCCGCGCTCGCCCGAATCCGTGCCCGCGCCGGATGGCTGGCAGGCGGGCGAGGGGGCGCCTGCCAGCCTGCAGGGCTGCCGGATCGGCGTGCCGGACTATCTCGACACGGTCGACCTCGAGAACGCGGTCGGCGAAGCCTTCGCGGCGGCGCTCGAGGTCCTGAAGTCGCTCGGCGCCCGCATCTCGCGCGTCGACCTGGGCGGCTACGATCCCGCGCCGATGCGCCGGGCCGGCCTGCTGCTGAGCGAGGCGGAGGCAGCGCATGCGATGGCGGCGGAACTCGAGGCCCGGCCGGCGCAGGCCTCGTCCTCCTTCCGCCGCATGCTGGCCTATGGCCGCGATGCGCCCGCCGGCCGACTTGTGGCGGCGCAGCGACGCATCGAGGCGGCCGGGCTGCGCCTGCGTCAGGCCTTCGACGCGGTCGACCTGCTGGTCTCGCCGACCGCCCCGCAAGTGGCCTTCCCGCACGGTGGGCGGGCGCCCGACAACCAGGCCGACCTGATGGCGATCGCCAATTTCGGACGTTGTCCGGCGCTGAGCCTGCCCTGTGCGCTGTCGCCCGACGGCCTGCCGGTCGGCCTGCAGCTGACCGCCGCGCCCTGGCGGGAAGCGCCGTTGCTCGGCGCGGCGGCCACGCTGGAAGCCGCCCTCGGCCTCGACCTGGTGCCGCCCGGCCTCTGAGGGCTTTGGCACCGGTAGCCCGGGTCGGCGGCCCGGCGCCACCCTGAGGCCCGGCAGACGGGAAGTCGGAGCGCCTGCGCCGAACCCGGGCGGAAATGACACGGCCGCCGGCGCGGAAGCGCTGGCCCCGCCGGCGGGAAATGCTCTATATCGCCGCCATTCCCGGAACAGCGAGCCACCGCATGAGCGAGACCGAGGCCGACATTCGGCGCAAGCGCCTGATCTATCGCTGCGAACACCGCGGCACGAAGGAGCTCGACCTGCTGCTCGGCCGCTTCGCGCGACGTACCGTGCCGCTGCTGGACGAGCGCGAACTCGACATGCTGGAAGTGCTGATCGAGGAAAACGAGAACGACCTGCTCGACTGGATCGCCGGCCGCCTGCCGCCGCCCGACCGCCACGACAATTCGCTGATGGCCCGGTTGCGCCAGTTCCGCTTCGTGGACGGCCCGCGTTGATCGATCGCGAAAGCCTGCGCCGCGCCGGCGACGGCGCCATCCTGGGACGCGCGCCCGACGGTCAGGACGCGCGCATCGTCGCCGCGCTGGCCCGCGAGCACGAGGCCCCGCTGCTGCTCGTCGTGCCCGACGATTCGCGGCTGGCGGGCATGCTGGACTGCCTCGGCTTCTTTGCCGGCGATCTCGACGTGCTCGACCTGCCGGCCTGGGACTGCCTGCCCTACGACCGGGTCTCGCCCAACATGCCGCTCTCGGCCCGGCGCATGCACGCGCTGAGCCGACTGGCCCGGCCCGGCCAGGCCCGCCCGGACATCGTCGTCACCACGGTGAACGCCGTGGTCCAGAAGGTGCCGCCACGCGCGGTGCTGGCGCCGCTCTCGCTCGATCTGCGACCCGGCGAACGCTGCGACCTGGACGACCTGCTGGCGGTGCTCACGGACAACGGTTTCCACCGCGCCGGCACGGTGATGGAGGCCGGCGAATTCGCCCTGCGTGGCGGCATCCTTGACGTCTTCGTGCCGGGCGCCGAGCAGCCGCTGCGCCTGGACTTTTTCGGCGACACGCTGGAGGCGATCCGCCGCTTCGATCCGCTGAGCCAGCGCACCGCGGGCACCGCCGAAAGCCTGACCATCGCGCCCGTTTCCGAAGTGGTGCTGAACGAGGAGACGATCACCCGCTTCCGTCGCGGCTATCGCGAACAGTTCGGGGTGACGGCATCGTCCGATCCGCTCTACGAGGCCGTCAGCGCCGGGCACCGGCCGGCCGGGATCGAGCATTTCCTGCCGCTGTTCTACGACGATCTGGAAACCCTGTTCGACTATGTCGATCCCGCCCTGGTGCTGACCGAACCGCATTTCGAGGAGATGCGCCGGGCCCGGCTGGAACAGGTGGGCGAGCATCTCGCCGCCCGCGAAGAGGCGCTGGCCGGCCGCATGGACACGCTGGGCGCCTATCGCCCGGTGCCGCTCGAGCGCCTGTTCCTGGACGACGAGGCCTGGCGGGTGCGCACCGACGATTGCGCGCTGGCCGAGTTCACCCCGTTCGAGCCGCCCGCCGGACCGCTGACGATCGACTGCGGCGCCGAGAGCGGCCGCCGCTTCGCGGCGGAACGCACCCTGGACGGGACGGAATCGGCGTTCGACGCCTTCCGGGCCTACGCCCGCGAAGCCGTCAACGGCGGCGCCCGGGTGATGCTGTGCGCCTATTCCAACGGCTCGGCCGAGCGCCTGCGCACCCTGCTGGGCGAACACGACATCACCGCGGTGGAACACATCGCCGACGCGGGCGCGCTCGAAACGCTGCCGGCGGACATGATCGCGCTCGCGGTCCTGGGGCTGGAAAACGGTTTCCGCGCGTCCGATCTCGTTGTCGTCACCGAGCAGGACCTGCTGGGCGAGCGCATCGTCCGCCGCCGCCGCGGCCGCGCGGCGGATTTCATTTCCGAGGCGGCGGAACTCGCTCCCGGCGACCTGGTGGTGCATGTCGACCACGGCATCGGCCGCTTCGAGGGCCTGGAGACGATCCGCGCCGACGGCGCGCCGCACGACTGCGTCGCCCTGAGCTATGCCGGCGGCGACCGGCTGTACGTGCCGGTCGAGAATATCGAGATGCTCTCGCGCTACGGCGCGGAGACCTCGGGCGTGGAACTGGACCGCCTCGGCGGCGCCGGCTGGCAGGCCCGCAAGGCCCGCCTCAAGGACCGCATCCGCGACATGGCCGACGCCCTGATCAAGACCGCGGCCGAACGGCAGATGAAGAAGGGTTCGGTGATCGCGCCGCCGACCGGGCTGTACGACGAGTTCGCCGCGCATTTCCCCTTCCAGGAGACCGACGACCAGAACCGCGCGATCGCCGAGACCCTGGAGGACCTTCGCGCCGGGCGGCCGATGGACCGGCTGATCTGCGGCGATGTCGGCTTCGGCAAGACCGAGGTC
>JBGTSP010000170.1:0-9640 GCA_041940205.1 Alphaproteobacteria bacterium | reverse complement strand
AACGCCACCATCGAGGCGGCGCGGGCCGGCGAACTCGGCAAGGGCTTCGCCGTCGTGGCCAGCGAGGTGAAGTCGCTGGCGACCCAGACCGCGCAGGCCACCGACCAGATCGGCCAGCAGATCAACGCCATCCAGGGCGCGACCACGGAAGCGGCCGATGCCATCATCGACATCGGCCGCACCATCGACGAGCTGAACGAGATTGCCGCCTCGGTTTCCGCCGCGGTGGAGGAACAGGGCGCCGCTACCCAGGAGATCGCCCGCAGCGTGCAGGAGGTCTCCACCGGGACCCAGCGGGCGGCCTCCGGCATGGGCGAGATGACCCGGACTGCCGGCGAGGCCGGACAGTCCGCCGGCACGGTGCTGTCGGTTGCCAGCGACCTGTCCGAGCGTTCGCAGGAGTTGCGGCGCGAGGTCGATGCCTTCCTGCAGGACGTGCGCACGGCCTGAGCCGCGCGCTGCGCATAACGAAAACGGGGCCGCGCCCGGCCGGGCGCGGCCCCGTTCGTTTCGAGCGACGCGATCGCTTCAGAGCAGCGTCAGCATGTGCTCGCCGCCGGTCAGTTTCATCTCGCCGGGATTCTCTTCCAGGTTGACGGCCTTGACGACGCCGTCGTCGACCAGGATCGAGAAGCGCTGGCAGCGCATGCCCATGCCGCGGGCCGTGAGGTCGAGCTCCAGGCCGAGCGCCTTGGTGTACTCGGCACTGCCGTCGGCCAGCATCATCACCTTGTCGCCGGCTTCCTGGTCCTTGCCCCAGGCGCCCATGACGAAGGCGTCGTTGACCGACATGCAGGCGATCGTGTCGAGACCCTTGCCCTTCAGGTTGTCGAAATTCTGCACGTAGGAAGGCACGTGCTTGGCCGAGCAGGTCGGTGTGAAGGCGCCGGGCAGGCCGAACAGGGCGACCTTCTTGCCGCCGAACAGATCCGCGGTGCTGACCGGCGCCGGGCCGTCCGCGGTCATCGTCATCAGGGTGCCTTCCGGCATGGTATCGCCGACCGAGATCATGTGTTTCTCCTGCTGTGTGGTGAGGTTGTGGTCGTGGTTGTCGGTTCCGTGACCGGCGGCCTGCGGGGGGCCGGGTCCGGTCGGGTTTTCGCGCCGCCAGCTTAGCCCGTATCGCGGCCGGGGAACATGCGCCATCACGGCGGCTGGCGCAGATCCTCGATCCGGCGTGCGACATGCCGCCCGCCATCACTGAGCAGCAGATAGCCCCGCGCCGGCCCGGCGCCGTCGTGGCCTACGGGAAGCGGCTGGCGGAACCGGACCTCGCGACCGTCCGCCGACAGGGTGCGCGCGAGGGGCGCGAACAGCACCTCATCGTCGAGCACGGCAATCAGCCGGGGCTCACGAAAGCCCCGCGCCGACCGGGCCACGACCTCGAGCTGCCGGCCGTCGGCGGTGTCGACGAGGCGCGCCCGCTTCAGAGCGAAACCGGGCAGGTCGGAAGCGGGCGCGGCGGCGCGCGCGGCGACGAGACGGGCCTGCGTCTCCGCCGCCTGCGGATCGCGCGATCGACCGGCCGGTTCTTCCGTCGGGGCCGGCAGGTCGAGCGCCAGGGCGACCTCGGCCGGGATGCAGATTTCGGCGCAGATCATGTAGCGCGCGGTCAGCGCGAACCGGGCGGCGTGCTCGGGCGCCGGTCGCGTTGCCGGCAGGGTCACCAGCACCCGGTCGCCATAGCCCAGGGAGCGGTAACCGAACGCCTTGAAGCGCTCGGGCACGGGCCAGGCCGGCGGGCCGAGATCGAGATTGTGCGAGTTCGAGAAATCGAGGCGCGGCGGGGCGCCGCTCTCGCCCGGCCACAGCCAGTAGGTTTTCCAGCCCGGCGACAGGGCGATCTCCAGCCCCAGCAGAAGCCGGCCCGGCCGCACCGGATCCTCGGCGGCCAGCAGCCGCAGGCGACTTTCCGGTCCCTCCTGCCATGCGGTGACCGCGGCGGCGGCGGGTCCGGCCAGTCCGGCGAGCAGCAGGCCGATCAGCAAAATGCGAGTCAGGGGCACGCGGTTTCCTCCGGGACAGCCGGGATATAAGGGTCTAGACTGAAGGCATGTCTGAATTTCTCGTGAGCGGTCGGACGCGCCGACACGGGCCGGAGCGCGCCTGATGGACGACGACGGGGCCGATTATCTCGATGGCCAGTTGCTGATCGCCATGCCCACCATGGGCGATCCCCGCTTTGAACGTTCCGTGATCTTCATGTGCGCGCATTCCGATCAGGGTGCGATGGGACTGATCGTCAACAAGGTCGCCCAGGAGATCAATTTCGACGATCTCGTCGAGCAGCTCGACGTCGCCGGATCGCCGCAGCCGCGCAATATCCCGGTCTATGTCGGTGGCCCGGTCGAGACCGGGCGCGGCTTCGTGCTGCACTCCACCGATTTCTTTTCCGAGGGCTCGACGCTGAAGGTCAACGAGGAGGTCGGCCTGACCGCGACGGTCGACATCCTGCGGGCGATGGCGACCGGCCAGGGCCCCAGCCGGTCGCTGCTGGCGCTGGGCTATTCGGGCTGGGCGCCGGGCCAGCTCGACCAGGAGATACAGTCGAACGGCTGGCTGCATACCGCCTTCGACAGCGAGATCGTCTTCGACGCCGATACCGACAGCAAGTGGGAACGCGCGGTCGCCAAGCTGGGCATCGATCCCTCCTTCCTTTCCTCCGACGCCGGCCACGCCTGAAACCCGGTCGCGCGGGCGCCCGGGACGCGCCGCCGCCGCGGCGGGCGAGAAGCGGTCATTTGCGCGCCGCGCATGGACCGCCGGGCCATGCTAAGGAGAGGCGAAACCGGCGGAGGAGAGCAAGCATGGGCGTCACCCAGGAAAGCCTGCTGGCCATGAGCCAGCCCGAGCGCGTGCGCGAATACGGCCCGAAGGAGTGCATGCTGTATGCGGCCTCGATCGGGCTGGGCGCGGACCCGATGGACCGCGATCAGCTTCGCTTCGTTTTCGAGCAGGGCCTGAAGGTGATGCCGTCGATGGCCTGCGTGCTCGACTGGGACGACACCCTGGTCTTCACCTCCGGCCTCGACGGCACGCAGATCGTGCACGGCGAACAACGCCTGGTGCTGCACCGGCCGCTCGAGCCGATGGGTTTCATCATCGCCCGCGAGCGGGTCAAGGACGCCTTCGACAAGGGCGAGGGCCGGGGCGCCCTGCTGGTGGTGGAGAAGCAGATCCTGGATGAGGAAACCCGGGAGCCGATCTGCACGCTCGAATCCGTGGTCTTCGCGCGCGGCGACGGCGGCTATGGCGGTCCGGCCGGCGGGCCCGAGCCGCTGCCCGCGACGCCCGAGGATGCGCCTGCCGCGGCCTTCGAGAGCGTCACGCGGCCCGAGGCGGCGATTTTCTACCGGCTCAACGGCGATCCCAACCCGCTGCACATCGATCCCGATTTCGCCGCCGCGGCCGGGTTCGACCGGCCGATCCTGCACGGCCTGTGCACCTGGGGACATGCCTGCCACGCCGTGGTGCGGCTTTGCTGCGAGTACCGGCCCGAACGCATCACCTCGTTCTCGGCGCGTTTCTCGGCCCCGGTCTTTCCCGGCGAGCGCCTGCGCACGGAGGTCTGGCCGGTGGCCGGCGGCGTGCATTTCCGCACGATCGCGCTCGAGCGCGACCTGCCGGTGCTGACGCACGGCTTCGCGTCCCTTGCCTGAGGCCGCCGCGCCGGGCCTGGCCGAGATCGAGGCTGCCGCCGGCCGCATCGCCGGCCGGGTACGCCGCACGCCGCTGCTGGCGGCGACGGCGCTGCGCGAGCCTGCCGGGGCGGAACGCTTGAGCCTGAAGCTGGAATGCCTGCAGGTGACGGGCTCGTTCAAGGCGCGTGGCGCCATGAGCACCCTGACGGCATTGCCCCCCGAGGAACTGGCCCGCGGCCTCGTCACGGCTTCGGGCGGCAATCACGGCCTGGGCGTGGCCTATGCCGGCTGGGCCGCCGGCGTCCTCGCGACGATCTTCCTGCCGCGCTCGACGCCCGAGGCCAAGGCCGAACAGATCCGCGCCTGGGGTGCGGACGTGCACTGGCACGGCGAGGTCTGGGACCAGGCCAACGAGGCGGCGCTGGCGCATGCCGGGACGAGCGGGCAGACCTACGTGCACGCCTTCGCCGATCCGCGGGTGATCGCCGGCCAGGGCACCTGCGGGCTGGAAATCCTGGAGCAGGATCCCGAGGTCGATCTGCTGGTCGTGGCGATCGGCGGCGGCGGGCTGATCTCGGGGATTGCCACCGCCGTGAAGGCGCGGCGCCCGGACGTGCGGATCGTCGGGGTCGAGCCGGTCGGCGCACCGACGCTGCGGCGTTCGCTGGATGCCGGCGACCTGGTGACCCTGCCGGCGATCGAGACCCGGGCGGGAACCCTGGCGCCGCGACGCAGCGCGCGGATCAACTACGACCTGATCGCGCGCCATGTCGACGACATCGTTCTGGTCGACGATGCCGCGATGGCCGAGGCGGCCGGCTGGCTGTGGCGCGAACTGGGGATCGGCGCCGAGCTCTCCGGCGCCGCCTCGGTGGCGGCGCTGCGCAGCGGCGCGCTGGCGGTCGCTCCGGATACCAACGTCTGCGCGCTCGTCTGCGGCGCCGGCGGCGACGGCATGAGCGCCGCCTGAACCTGCCATCGCGGGTGGTGACAAACCGGCCGCAGCGCCCCTATTGTCGCAAGAAAATCACGGCACGTCGGTTGCGCCTTCCGTGCGCCGGTCGGCCGGAGAAGATCTGGGGAGACGCAAGACATGTCCGAACCGCTCTGGTTGAAATCCTATCCGGCCGGTGTTTCCTGGGAGGTCACCGTCGACGACAAGCCGCTGGAGCGGCTGCTCGACGAGGCCGTCGCGCAGTGGCCGCGGCGCACCATGGTCGACTTTCTCGACAAGAAGCTGAGCTATTCCGAGATCGCGGACCTGGCCGACCGGGCCGCCGCGGGCTTCCAGAAGCTCGGCGTGAAGAAGGGGGTGCATGTCGGCCTGTTCCTGCCGAACACGCCGCACTACATCATCTGCTTCTTCGGCATCCTGAAGGCCGGCGGCACGGTGGTGAACTATTCGCCGCTCGATGCCGAACGCGAGCTGGAGCACAAGATCGAGGATTCCCAGACCGACATCCTGGTCACCCTCGACCTGCAGCTGCTCTATCCCAAGATGCAGTCGATGCTCGGCAAGACCCGGCTGAAGAAACTGGTGGTCGGCGGCCTGCAGGATTTCCTGCCGTTCCCCAAGAACCTGCTGTTCCCGCTGGTCAAGGGCAAGGAGATCGCCAAGCATCCCCGGGACGACAAGCACATCCGTTTCAAGGAGCTGATCGCCAACGACGGGCGCTACGAAAAGCCGGCGCGCGGCGACCTGAAGGAAGAGATCGCCTGCCTGCAGTATACCGGCGGCACCACCGGCCTGCCCAAGGGCGCGATGCTCACGCACTACAACCTGATGGCCGCCACCCAGATTCTTACGCAGTGGACCAATGACGGCGAGAAGAAGGTGCTGATGCCCGGCGAGGAGACCGCGCTGGCGGTGCTGCCGCTGTTCCACATCTACGCGCTCACCGTGATCCTGCTGCTGGGCGTGGCCGGCGGGACAAGCATCATCCTGCATCCGCGCTTCGAGCTGGAAGACGTGATGCGGGATCTCGAGAAGAAGCGCCCGACCGTGTTCCCGGGCGTGCCGACGATGTATTCGGCCATTCTTTCCCATCCCAACGCCGACAAGGTGGACCTGACCTCGCTGAAGTTCTGCGGTTCGGGCGGCGCGCCGCTGCCGCTGGACGTGCAGCAGCGTTTCGAGCAGGTCACCGGCTGCAAGCTGGTCGAGGGCTGGGGCATGACGGAGACCTGCGCGCCGGGCGTGGGCACGCCGCTGCACGGGGTCTACAAGCCCGGCTCGGCCGGCATTCCCTTCCCCGGCATCACCATCGAGTTCACCGACGTCGACGATCCCGAGAAGCTGCTGCCCTATGGCGAGCGCGGCGAGATCTGCGTGAGCGGTCCGAACATCATGAAGGGCTACTGGAACAAGCCCGAGGCCACGGAGGAGGCGTTCAAGGGCGGACGTTTCCATACCGGCGACGTCGGCTACATGGACGAGGACGGCTACCGGTTCATCGTCGACCGGATGAAGGACATGATCCTCTCGGGCGGATTCAACGTCTATCCGCGCAACATCGAGGACGCGATCTACCTGCATCCCGACGTCAACGAGTGCACCGTGATCGGTGTCGACGACGAGTATCGCGGGCAGGCGGCCAAGGCCTTCATCACCCTGAATGCCGGTGCGAAGGAATTCACCATCGAGGAGCTGCGCGAGTTTCTCGGCGACAAGCTCGGCCGGCACGAACTGCCGCAGTTCGTCGAGTTCCGCGACGAGCTGCCGAAGACGCCGGTGGGCAAGCTGTCCAAGAAGGAACTCTACGAGGAGGAACGGCAGAAGAAGGCGCAGGCCGCGGGCTGAAGCCCGACCGCGCTGGCCTCAACCGTCGCTGGTATCGGCAGGGCGTCCGATACCAGCGACGGTGCTGCCGGGTGCCGCTTCCGGGGGAGACGTGACGGAACAGGTTTCAGAGCATCTGCTCCCCGATGTACCGGTCTGGCCGGTTTCCGGTCTGTTGTCCCATCTGGCGGACAATCGCCGGGTCAGCGACGCGGTCATGCGGCTGCTCGATCACTGGCTGGAAATCCGGGAAACCGAAGACTCGGTGCCGCCGCGGGCGAAGCTGTCGCCGGTGGTCCTGAAACCGATCCTGCCGCACTTCATGCTGATCGAGTATTTCCCGCATGAGGATCAGTTCCGGTTCCGGCTGATCGGGACCGGCATCGTCGAATGGGCGGGGCTGGACAATACCGGGCGAACCCTGACCCAGATGGGCTATTCCGAGCGCACGTTGCCGCAGGTCGAGGCGCGCTACCGGCTGTCGCGAACGACCCGCCTTCCGGTCTTCTCCGAGGGCGATCTGGAGATGGCGAACGGCTCGCCGCGCACCTACTGGCGGCTGATCGCGCCGCTGCGTCTCGATGGCGAGGATGCGGATCTGTTCGCGGTCGTGATGCTGCTCAATCCCGATCCCATGGACCGTTTCGGCAAGGTGCAATGGCCGCCGAACGCCTACAGCGAATCCTGCTGCGTGCTGATCGGAGGCGACGACAGGGGGGCCGGGGACTGAGCGTTCCGCGCCACGCTGCCGGCCGTTTCAGCCGTCCGGCGAGAGGCCCTTGGGCTGGCCGACCACGACGACGGTCAGTTTCTCCGGATCGAGCAGGCGGCCGGCGACGCGCTTGACGTCGGCCTGCGTGATCGCCTCGTAATAGCCCGGGCGGCGGTCGATATAGTCGATGCCCAGCTCCGAGCGCTGGATCGCCACGAGCAGGGAGGCGATCCGCCCCGAAGAGGTCAGCCGCAGCGGAAACGAACCGTTGATGTAGGTCTTGGCGGAAGCCAGTTCCTCCGCGCTGATGCCGTCCTTGCGGATGCGCTCCAGTTCGGCGCGGAACAGGGAAACGACCTCCCCGGCGCTGGCATTGTTGCTGCCGGCGGTGCCCATGAACAGGCCGGCCTGCTCGAACGGTACCAGGTAGGAGCCGACGGAGTAGGCGAGGCCGCGCTGTTCGCGGATGCTGTCGTTCAGGCGCGAGGTCAGCCCGCCGCCACCCAGCACATAGTTCAGCAGATAGGCGGTGTACCAGTCGGGATCGTCGCGCCGCAGACCCGGGCCGCCGAGATAGATGGCGCTCTGCGGTACCGCCTTCTCGATCACGATGGTCCGTCCCGTGGCCGCAACCTCGGCCTCGGGAATGTCGGGCAGCGGGCTCTGCGCCGGCAGGGCGCCGAAGATCTCGTCGAGCGCGGGTCCCAGTTTTTCGGGCGTGATGTCACCGACCACGCCGATCACCAGGCGATCGCGCGTCAGTCGCGTCGCCACGAAGTCCAGCAGGTCCGCCCGGTCGATCCGCTCGATGCTTTCGGGCGTGCCCTTGCGCGGCCGGCCGTAGGGGTGGGCGCCGAACAGGTTGCGGTAGAGGGTATGCGCGGCGATGCGGTGCGGGCGCTCCTGCTCTCGCATCAGGCTGGCCTGGATCTGCCGACGGATGCGGGCGATCGGCTCTTCATCGAAGCGCGGCGCGGTGAGCGCCTGACGCAGCAGGCCGAAGGCCTCCTCGCGGTTTGCGCTCAGGGTCTGCAGGCTGCCGCTGAACAGGTCGCGACCGCTGTCGAAGGACAGCCGGACGGCAAGTTCCTCGAGACGGGTACGGAAGGCTTGGGAATCCAGCGTGCCGGCGCCCTCGTCCAGCAGGCCCGAAACCATGTAGGACAGGCCGGCGCGGTCTTCGGGGTCGAGCGCCGCCCCGCCCCGGAAGGCGAAGCGCAGGGCGATGACCGGGATCGACGGTTCCTGCACCAGCCAGGCGGTCAGGCCGCCGGGAGAGGTGACCGGCGTGATTTCGGTGGCCGCCGCCGGCCGGACCGCCAGGCCGGCGGCGACGACGAGAAGCAGGGCCGGCAGCAGGCCGCGGCGGAAGACGAAATCGCGCATTCAGCTCTCCTCCTCGGGCAACAGCAGGCCGGTGACGGACCGACGCCGTTCCAGCACGTGGCGGGCCGCGGCCTCGACATCGGCGACGCTGACGGCCCGAACCGCGTCGGGCCAGGATTCCACCCGCTCAAGGCTGACCCCGGCGGTCAGCGCCGAGCCGATCACCCGGGGTCCGGTCTGCAGGTTGTCCCGGGCGTAGATCGCATCGGCCAGCAGGCCGGCCCGGGCGCGTTCGACTTCCGCTTCGGTGACGCCGTCGCGCAGCAGGGTCGCGAGGGTCTCGTCCATCGCCTCTTCCAGGGTTTCGAGGTCAACGCCCGGACTGGGGTTGGCGTAGATCAGGAAGGCGGTCTGATCGAGCCGCAGGCTGGAATAGTAGGAGCCCGCCTGGGCCGCGAGGCCGCGCTCGACCACCAGATCGCGATACAGCCGGCTGGTGCCGCCACCGCCCAGGATCTGGTCGAGAAACTGCAGGGGGACGGCGTGCCGGGTCTCGCCGGCCACCGCGGAGGGGGCCAGATAGGTCCGCTGCAGCGATGGCTGGCGCACCCGCGCGTCGCGGTAGATCACCCGCCGTTCGGCGAGCTGGGGCGGTTCCTGGATGCGCTGGCGGCGGATCTCGGGGCCACGGGGCAGCGGGCCGAAATGCTTCCTCGCGAGGCCCAGCACTTCCTCGGGCGTGACGTCTCCGGCCACGATCAGGATGGCATTGTTCGGGGCGTAGTAGCGCCGGTAGAAGTCCAGCGCGTCCTCGAGGCCCAGCGCGACGATCTCGTGCTCCCAGCCGATGATCGGCCGGCCGTAGGGATGCGCCATGAACTGCGCCGCGGACACCGCCTCGCCGAGGATCGCCGAGGGATTGTTGTCGGTACGCGAATCCCGCTCTTCCAGCACCACCTTGCGCTCGGTCTCGACGTCCTTCTCGCCGAGGCGCAGGTTGACCATGCGATCGGCCTCCATGCCCATCACCAGGTCCAGCTTGTCGCGGGCGACGTTCTGGAAATAGGCGGTGTGGTCGAAACTGGTGAAGGCGTTGTCCTGGCCGCCGTTGCGGGCGACGATCCGCGAGAAGTCGCCCGGGGCCATCCGGTCGGTGCCCTTGAACAGCAGATGTTCGAGGAA
>JBGTSP010000169.1:0-9654 GCA_041940205.1 Alphaproteobacteria bacterium | reverse complement strand
GCCCGAGAAACAGGACGGCACGCCGATCCGGGAACTCTCGCTGATCTCCTTCCCGACCCGCGAGCTGTTCCAGAACAAGCTGAACGATTTCGACCTGATCATCTTCGACCGCTACCGCCGCCGCGGCGTGCTGCCGGACATCTACCTGCAGAACGTCGCCGACTTCGTCGCCGGCGGCGGCGCGGTGCTGGTGGCCACGGGTCCGGCCTTCGCCTCGACCATGAGCATCTACCGCACGCCGCTCTCCCAGGTGCTGCCCTCGCGGCCGACCGGGCGGGTGATGCGGGCGGGCTTCCTGCCGTCGCTCACCGAGACCGGCCGCCGCCATCCCGTCACCGCCGGCCTGCCCGGCGACGAGACGGCGCGGGCGCCGGACTGGGGCCGCTGGTTCCGCCAGGTGGACGTCGAGGACGCCAGCGGCCAGGTGGTGATGCGGGGCCTGAACGAGCGGCCGCTGCTGATTCTCGCCCGCCTCGGCGAAGGCCGGGTGGCACAGCTTCTCTCCGATCATGTCTGGCTCTGGGCCCGGGGCTTCGAGGGTGGCGGTCCGCATGCCGAACTGGTGCGGCGCACGGCCCACTGGCTGATGAAGGAGCCGGAGCTCGAGGAGGAGGACCTGCGCGGCCGGGCGGTGCGCGACGAGTTGCGCATCCGCCGGCGCAGCCTGTCGCCCGAGACGCCGCCGGTGACCGTGACCTCGCCGTCGGGCGAGGTCAGCACCGTCACCCTGGAGGCCGGTCGCGACGGCAGTTTCGGCGCCGTGGTGAAGGCCACCGAGACCGGCCTCTACCGCCTGGACGACGGCAAGCGCCAGGCGCTGGCGGTGGTGGGACCGCCCAACCCGCTGGAGCAGACCGATCTGCGGGCGACGGCCGAACGGCTGCGTCCGCTGCTCGCGGCCACGGGCGGCGGCGCCTACTGGCTCGCCGACGGCCTGCCGGCCCTGCGCCGGGTCGAGCCGGGACGGGCGGCGGCCGGCGAGCGCTGGTTCGGCCTGCGCCGCAACGGCGACTACCGGGTGGTGGGCCTGGAGCGCACGCCGCTGCTGCCGGCGCTGCTGGTGCTGCTCGCCTTCCTCGGCGTGCTGATGGCGGCCTGGCGCCAGGAGGGCCGCTGAGGCGCACCGGCCGACGACGTTGCCGCCGCCGCACCGCCGGGGCGGAAGGCGGGGCGCGAGCCGCGCCGGTTCAGAACCTCAGAACCGGAGCTGCACCAGGAACAGGGTGATCGACGGGAAGGCGGCCAGCAGTATGACCCGCAGGAAGTCGCTGGCGACGAACGGCGCGACGCCGCGATAGGTCGCGCCCAGCGGCACGTCGCGGGCCAGCGCGTGGATGATGAACAGGTTCATCCCGACCGGTGGCGTGATCAGCCCGGTCTCGACCACGATCAGCGCGAGAATGCCGAACCAGATCGCGGTCTCCTCCGCCGACAGGCCGAAGTCCAGCGCCTCGATGACGGGGAAGAAGATCGGGATGGTCAGCAGCAGCATGGAGAGCGAATCCATGACGCAGCCGAACACCAGGTAGCACAGCAGCATCAGCGCCAGGATCATCCAGGGCGAGAAGCCCTGGTCGGTGACCCAGCCGGCCAGCTCGGCCGGGGTCTGGGTGAAGGCCAGGAAGGTGTTGAAGATCTGAGCGCCGAAGATGATGAAGAAGATCATCGCCGTCGCCGAGGCGGTCGAGAGGATGCAGTCGATGAAGCCCTGGCGGTCCAGGGTGCCGTTGAAGATGCCGTAGAGCCCGGTGGCCACGGCCCCCACCGCGGCCCCCTCGGTGGGGGTGAAGATGCCGGCATAGATGCCGCCGATCACCATCAGGAAGATCACGATTACCGGCCAGGTCGCCGCCAGTGTGCGCCAGCGTTCGCTGTAGGGCTTGCGCGGCGCGGTGCGTCCCGCCTCGGGGCGCAGGCGCACGTAGATCGCCACCGTCAGGATGTAGCCGAGCGCCGCCAGGATGCCCGGGATGAGCGCCGCGACGAACATCTTGACGATGTTCTGCTCGGTCAGGATGGCGTAGATCACCAGGATCACCGAGGGCGGAATGAGGATGCCCAGCGTGCCGCCGGCCGCCAGCACGCCGGTCGACAGCGCGCCGGAATAGCCGTAGCGGCGCAGTTCCGGCAGGGCGACCTGGCCCATCGTCGAGGCGGTCGCCAGCGACGAACCGCAGACCGCCCCGAAGCCGGCGCAGGCGCCGACCGCCGCCATCGCGACGCCGCCGCGCTTGTGGCCGAGCCAGTCGGCGGCGGCGCGGAACAGCCGCTCGGACATGCCCGAACGGGTCGCGAACTGTCCCATCAGCAGGAACAGCGGCACGATCGACAGCGAATAGTTGGAGAAGGTGTCGTAGGTCAGCGACTTGAGCTGCGCCAGCACGGCATGGGGATTGCCGAGGCTGATCCAGGTGCCGAAGAAGCCGACCACGGCCATCGCCACGCCGATCGGCAGGCGCAGGAAGATCATGCCCAGCATCACCGCGAAGGCGATCAGGGTGAGTTCCAACCCGCTCACGGCAGGGCTTCCCGGCCGCGCAGGGTCTCGTTCAGGCTGCGCCAGACGGTGAACAGCGCGGTGAGCACGAAGGCGGCGGCGCCCACCATGCCCAGCGCGTAGCCGTACCAGACCGGCATGCCGAGGATGAAGGTCTCCTCGCCATAGTCGATCTTCTCGCCAAGACCGAGCCAGAGCCGCCAGGCGATGATGACCGCGGTCAGCGCGATCGCGGCATTGCCGACCAGCCCCAGAAAGGCCCGGCCGCGCGCCGGCATCCGGCTGATGAACAGGTCGACGGTGACGTGGCCGCGGTTGATCTGGCACCAGGGCAGGAAGCTGAACACCGCGACGGCGCAGCCGGCTTCCACCAGTTCGAAGTCGCCGGGGATGGGGCCGAGGCCGGCGAACACCAGCGCGCGGCCGCCGATCGAGACCACGGTCAGCAGCGCGATCCCCGCCAGCATGACGCCGCCGAACAGCGCCAGGGCGCGGGCGAGCGCGGTCACCCAGCCGCCCACCCGGGCCTCCCAGGCGGGCGCGAGTCCCTGTCTCAGCATGGTCGCGGGATCGTCAGGTTCGCATCGGGCGCCGGCGGTCCGCGGCCGACATCCTTCCCGCGCGAATGCGCGGGCGGATGCCGGCCGGGCCGGTGTTCCGGGCCGTCAGCCGCCGGAATGCTTGGCGACGAGCGCCCGGGCGTCGTCGACCATGGCCTTGCCGGGCATGCCCTTGCCGGTCATGTCGGCGATCCACTGATCGATCAGCGGGGCCGCCTTCGCCTCCCAGCGGGCGCGCTCGGCATCGCTCAGCGTGACGACCTTGTTGTCGGTCTTGCCGACGACCTTCTCGCCGAGATCGTCACCCTCGTCCATGGCGCGTCCCGCCCAGGCCGAGGTCGCGAGACCGGCATTGTCGTCGATCACCTTCTTCAGGTCGGCCGGCAGCTTCTCGTAGCTGGCCTTGTTCATCGCCCAGATGAAGAAGGTGTTGTAGAGCGCCCGGCTGCCGCCGGTCCGCGTGTGGCTGTCGGCCAGTTCGTGCACCTTCAGCGGCGGCACGATCTCCCAGGGGATGACGCCGCCGTCGACCACACCCTTGGAGAGCGCCTCGGGGAAGGCCGGCACCGGCATGCCGACCGGCGTCGCGCCCATCGAGCTCAGCAGCGCATTGGCCTGGCGGCTGGGGCCGCGCAACTTCAGGCCGTTCATGTCTTCCATCTTCGTGACCGGCTCGCCGCGCTTGTGGATGATGCCGGGGCCATGCACGTGGGTGGCCAGCAGGTGCACGTCCTTGAACTGGTCGAGCAGGTACTTCTGGGTGAACTCCCAGGCCGCCTTGGAGGAGGCCTCGGCGCTCATCGAGGTCACGAACGGCAGTTCGAAGGCCTCGGCGCCCGGGAAGCGGCCGGGCGTGTAGGAGGGGATGGCCCAGCCGCCGTCGATCACGCCGTCGCGGATCTGGTCGTACAGCGCGGGCGGCTTTCCGCCGAGCTGCATGCCGGGATAGATCTCGATCTTGATGCGCCCGCCGGACTCCTTCATCACCTTTTCGGCCCAGGGCACCATGAAGCGGGCCGGAACCGAGCCTTTCGGCGAAATGAAGTGCTGGAAGCGCAGCGTCACCTCCTGGGCGACGGCGGGCACGGTGGCGCCGACGCTGCCGGCCAGGACCATGGCGGCAAGCGCGGACTTGACGATGGTTTTCATCGCGGACCTCCCTGTTTGTCCGCGCGCACAATACCGCGTTGGCCGGCGACGGCAACGGGAAGCGATCGCCGGGATTGCGCCGTTCAGCCGGCCTTCATCGCCTCCAGCGGCGGGATGAACTCGTAGCCCAGGTCGTGCGCGACCTCGCGCTGCGTGACGCGGCCGCGATGCACGTTCAGGCCGTCGCGCAGGTGCGGGTCGTCGGCCAGCGCCTGCTCGTGCCCCTTGTCCGCCAGCGCCAGCACGAAGGGCAGGGTGACCGAGTTGAGGGCGTAGGTGGAGGTCCGGGGCACCGCGCCCGGCATGTTGGCGACGCAGTAATGCACCACGTCGTCGACCTGGTCGATGGCGACATCGACCACCACGGCGCCCGGCCGCATGCGGCGGATCATCTCGCGGCTCACCAGCTTGGGCGCGGCGGCGCCGGGGATCAGCACGCCGCCGATCACCAGGTCGGCGTCGATGACGTGCTCCTCGACCGAGGTGCGGGTGGCGTTGACGGTGTTGAGCGACTGGCCGAACTGCCGCCACAGGTTCTTCAGCACCTGGGGATTGCGGTCGATCACCCAGGTGGCGGCACCCATGCCGACGGCGATATGCGCGGCATGCGTGCCGACCACGCCGCCGCCCAGGATCACCACCTTGGCCGGCTCCACGCCGGGCACGCCGCCCAGCAGCACGCCCCGGCCGCCCTGCGCGCGCTCCAGGCAATGGGCGCCGGCCTGCACCGACAGCCGGCCCGCGACCTCGGACATCGGCGCCAGCAGCGGCAGGCCGCCGGCGGGCGCGGTGACGGTCTCGTAGGCGATGCAGACCGCGTCGCTGGCGACCAGGTCGGCGGTCTGTTCGGGATCGGGCGCCAGGTGCAGGTAGGTGAACAGCACCTGGCCCGGGCGCAGCATCGCCCGCTCGCCGGCCTGGGGCTCCTTCACCTTCACGATCATGTCCGCCCGGGCGAAGATCTCGGCGGCCTCGGCGACGATCTCGGCCCCCGCGCCCTCGTAGTCGGCGTCCTCCGCGCCGATGCCCCGGCCGGCGCCGCTCTGCACCAGCGCCTTGTGGCCGTGCAGCACGACCTCCTGGACGCTCTGCGGCGTCAGGCCGACGCGGTATTCGTGGTTCTTGATCTCGGTGGGGACGCCGATGAGCATGTCCTGTCTCTCCGCTGCCGGATGCGAGGGCGCAGACTAGCGCGACGGACCGCGGGGCATAGGGCCAGATGGAGGATTTCCGGTGGCCAGCGTCAACCAAGGGGGGCGGTCCCTGGCGGCGGCGGGGCGCGCGGCGGCGACCGATCGCCCGCGTCATCTGGACCTAGACTTGCGTCCGCCTCTGGCCACACAGTAGTGCCAGTCATCCGCCCTTGCTGGAACCAGAACAGAACATGCGGGACATCCTGTTCGGCCTCGAGACCACGCTGCAGACCGGCCTGCAGGCGCAGCTGCGCGAAAAGCTGGTTTCGGCGATCGTGGGCGGCCAGTTGCCGGCGGGCACGAGGCTGCCCTCCAGCCGGCATCTGGCGGCCGATCTCGGCATTTCCCGCAATACCGTCACGCTGGCCTACCAGAGCCTGATCGACGACGGTTTCCTGCTGGCGCGCGAGCGCAGCGGCTATTTCGTCGCCGACAGCGTGCCGGAGCCGGCGCAGCCCGAACGCCCGCCGCCGGCCGGCCGCCGGGTGGCCTGGCAGGGACGGTTCCGCATCCGGCCGAGCGGCCAGCGCAACATCGCCAAGCCGGAGAACTGGCCCGACTACGAATTCCCCTTCATCTACGGCCAGGTCGACCACAAGCATTTCCCCGTCGCCGAATGGCGCGACTGCGCCCGCCGGGCGATGGGCCGGCAATGGTTCGACGCCTGGACCTCGGATCATCACACCAAGGACGATCCGGCGCTGGTCGAGCAGATGCGCACCCGGCTGCTGCCGCGTCGCGGCATCATGGCGAACGAGGACGAGATCCTGATCACCATGGGCGCGCAGCACGCCCTCTACCTGCTGGCGAGCCTGCTGGTGCGGCCCGACACCGCGGTCGGCCTGGAAGATCCCGGCTATCCTGACGTGCGCAACATCTTCCGCCTGCGCAGCGAACGGGTGCGGCCGATCCCGGTGGACGAGGAGGGCCTCGTGGTCGGTCCCGACCTGGCGGCCTGCGATCTTGTCTATGTCACCCCCAGCCATCAGGTGCCGACGACGGTGACGATGACCGAACGCCGGCGCACGCAGTTGCTGGAGCGCGCCGCGGCCGACGACCTGCTGATCATCGAGGACGACTACGAGGCGGAGACCAACTTCGTCTCGGCGCCCAGTCCGGCGCTGAAGTCGCTCGATCGCGAGGGCCGGGTGATCTATGTCGGCAGCCTCTCGAAGACGCTGTTTCCGGGACTGCGGCTGGGCTACCTCGTCGGCGATCCCGAGCTGATCCGCGAGGCCCGGGCGCTGCGCCGGCTGATGCTGCGCCATCCGCCCTATTTCAGCCAGCGCACCACCGCCCTGTTCCTCGCGCTGGGCCACCACGACGCCCTCAACATGCGCCTGCGCCGGGTCTACGACCGCCGCTGGCAGGAAATGGGCCGCGCGCTCGAGCGCCATCTGCCGGACACCAGGCGGCCGCGCGCGCTGGGCGGCTCCAGCGTCTGGATCGAGGGGCCGGCGGGGCTGGATGCCAACCGGCTGGCGGCGGACGCGCTGGCCGCGGGGATCATCCTGGAGCCCGGCGGGGTCTATTTCGCGCAAACCCCGGCGCCCCGGCACTGTTTCCGCCTGGGCTTCTCCTCGATCGAGGCGGAGAAGATCGCGCCGGGCATCGAGCGCATCGCCGGGCTGATCGCGGCCCAGCTCGCCGACGGCGCGCCGGCGCGCGGCGCGGCGGCCTGAACGGCCCCGGCGGGCGGCTGGCCCCACGGATTGCCGGCGGCTGGCTCTAGGGCCGGCGGGGCGGGCGATCCTAGTCTCCGGCCCAAGCCGACGCGCCGACGATCCGGCCCTCCGGATCCGGCCAGAACCCCGGGGATCGCCATGAACAAGCCCGTCGCCAATTCCCTCGAAGAACACTGGATGCCGTTTTCGGCCAACCGCGACTTCAAGGCGGACCCCCGGCTGGTGGTGAAGTCGAGCGGCGTGCACCTGTGGGACCACAAGGGCGGCCGGCTGCTGGACGGTTCCTCCAGCCTGTTCAACGTCGCCTGCGGGCACGGCCGCAGCGAGATTTCCGATGCGGTCCACGCCCAGCTGCAGCTCAACGACTACACCCCGCACTTCCAGATGGGCCATCCCGGTTCCTTCGAACTGGCGCGCCAGGTGGCGCAGATCACGCCGGAGGGGATGAACCACGTCTTCTTCGTGAATTCCGGTTCGGAGGCGATCGACACCGCGCTGAAGATCGCCATGGCCTACAACAATGCCCGCGGCGAGCCCGGCCGCGTCCGCTTCGTCTCGCGCGAACGCGCCTATCACGGCGTCAATATCGGCGGCGTCTCGCTGTCCGGCATGGTGCGCAACCGTGACGTCTTCCCGCTGACCATGCCCTACGTGGTGACCATGCGGCACACCTGGCTGGAGGAGAACCGCTTCTCCCGCGGCCGGCCCGAGCATGGCGGGGTCGAACTGGCCAACGACCTGCAGCGCCTGGTCGAGACCTACGGCGCGCAGACCATCGCCGCCGTCTTCGTCGAGCCGATCGCCGGCTCGACCGGCTGCCTGGTGCCGCCCGAGGGCTATCTCGAGCGTCTGCGCGAGATCTGCGACGAGCACGGCATCCTGCTGGTGTTCGACGAGGTGATCTGCGGTTTCGGGCGCTGCGGCGCGCCGTTCGCGGCCCAGGCCTTCGGCGTCACGCCCGACATGATGACCCTCGCCAAGGCGATCACCAACGGCGCCCAGCCGATGGGCGCGGTGGTGGTGCGCGACGAGATCTACGACACCGTGGTCGACCGCGCCGGCGAGGGCGCGGTGGAGTTCTTCCACGGCTATACCTATTCGGGTCATCCCGCCGCCTGCGCCGCCGGCCTGGCGACGCTGGAGATCTACCGCCGGGAGGACCTGTTCCGGCGGGCGGCCGAGCTTTCGGACTATTTCCTCGACGCGGTCTTCGGCCTGCGCGATCACAGGGCGGTTACCGACATCCGCGGCTACGGCCTGATCGCCGGGTTCGACGTCGCCCCCGCGGCGGCGCCGGGCCTGCGCGGCACGCAGATGCAGAAGGCGCTGTTCTGGAACGGCCTGCACATCAAGTTCACCGGCGATGCCGGCATCATCGCCCCGCCGCTGGTGGTCGAGAAGGCCGAGATCGACGAGATGATGGCGATTCTCCGGCGCACCCTCGACGAGGTCTGCACCGACGTCTGAGGCGCGAAAGGCCGCGCGCGCGGCCCGCGAAACCCGGTCGGCCCCGGCGCCGGGCGCCGCTTTCGCCCGCGTGGAGGCGGGCGCGGGCGATGTCCGCGTGACGATCCGACAAAGATATTTGCCCTGCGGGCGTTTTCTCTGGAATATTGGGGTCCGGGACGGGAGGACGCGTGACTTCTCCGGCCGACGGGCTCCGCTGCGGCAGGGGCCGCGGGCGAAGCAGAATCCGCAATATTCTTGATGGGCGCCGCGGTTCCCCAGAGGACGCGGCTTCGCCCCCCTTGAGTGTGTTGAACGTACGTTGAACTGACTTTCCAGTCGAAAGGATCACGAGCCTGATGCGATACGAAGCTCCTGAAACGCTCGATGCCGCAGTCGCGTTGCTGGCAGCCGAGAGCGGGATTGCCCGGGTCTTGGCGGGCGGAACCGACCTGCTGGTGCAGATGCGCGGCGAGATGATCGAGCCGGATCTGATCGTGGACATCAAGAAGATCGACGGCACGCGCGCCATCGTTGAGGAAGACGGCGGTTTCCGCGTGGGCGCCGGCGTCTCCGGCGCCGAGCTCAGCGAACATGCCGGCATGTGCGCGGCCTGGCCGGGGGTGGTGGAAGCCACCGACCTGATCGGCTCGACCCAGATCCAGGGCCGGGCGACGATGGTCGGCAACCTGTGCAACGCCTCGCCGGCCGCCGACAGCGTGCCGGCGCAGATCGCCGCCGGCGCCACGGTGCGGGTGGTCGGCCCGAACGGCCAGCGCGACATTCCGGTGGAGGACGTCCCGGTCGCTCCGGGCAAGACCTCGCTGGCGAAGGGCGAGATGATCGCCTCGATCTTCTTTCCCGCCCGGCCGGCCCGTTCGGGCGATGCCTATCTGCGGCTCATTCCGCGCACCGAGATGGACATCGCCGTGGTCGGCTGCGGCATCAGCCTGACCCTCGACGAGGGCGGCACCGTAAGCGCCGCCCGGGTCTCGCTGGGCGCGGTCGCGCCGACGGCGCTGCTGGTCGAGGAGGCCGGCGCGGCGCTGGTCGGCACCACGATCGACGACGCGGCGCTTGCCAAGCTGGCGGCGGCGGCCTCGGCGGCCTGCCGGCCGATCGAC
>JBGTSP010000168.1:0-9680 GCA_041940205.1 Alphaproteobacteria bacterium | reverse complement strand
GCGATGTAGCGCACCGGGTCGATCGGCTCCCAGGTCGGGCCCGAGGTCACGAGGGCGCGGCGTCCGGCAAGCGGTTTCGGCCCGGGTTCGAGCAGCGCCTCGATCGCGGCGACGATCTCCAGCGGTTCGGACATCCGGCCGGGGCCGAACTCGCCACAGGCCATGTCCCCCTCGTTCGGGCCGACCACCGCCACGCCGTCGGCGCGCAGGCGTTCCAGATTGCGTTGCGTCGCGGGATGCTGCCACATGCGCACGTTCATCGCCGGCGCGATGAGCACCGGCTTGTCGGTGGCCAGCAGCACGGTGCTGGCAAGGTCGTCGGCAAGGCCGGCCGCCATGCGCGCCATGATGTCCGCCGTCGCCGGCGCGACAACCAGCAGATCGGCCTCGCGCGAGAGGTTGATGTGACCCATCTCGCGCTCGTCCTTCAGCGAAAACAGGTCGTCATAGACATGATCCTCGCTGACCGCGGCCAGCGTCAGCGGGGTGACGAACTGGCCGGCGGCGCGGGTCGTCACGCAGCGTACCGCGGCACCGCGCTCGCGCAGGCGCCGCACGAGTTCGGGCGTCTTGTAGGCGGCGATGCCGCCGGTGACGATCAGCAGGATACGGGTGTCCGCGCGCATGACCGTTTTTTACGCGGTCCGTCTGTGGATTGACAAGAACCCCTCCGGGAACGCGAGCAATGGCGCCTAGAGGCGCCAGCCCGCGTGCATCGCGGCGATCCCGCCCGCCAGGTCGCGCCAGCCGACGCGGGACAGGCCGGCCTCGCGCAGCAGGCCGGCAAAGGCCTCCTGGTCCGGGAACATGCGGATGCTCTCGACCAGATAGCGGTAGGAATCGCGGTCGCGGGCGATCAGCGCGCCCATGCGCGGCACCGCCTCGAAGGAATACCAGTCATAGACCGGCGATAGGCCGGGCAAGGCCAGGCGGGAGAATTCCAGGCAGAGGAAGCGCCCGCCGGGCCGCAGCACGCGGCGCATCTCGGCCAGCGCCGCCGGCTTGTCGGTCATGTTGCGCACGCCGAAGGCCACCGTGACGGCATCGAAACTGGCATCGGCAAACGGCAGGGTTTCCGCGTTCGCACAGACCCAGCGGATCGCCGCGTCCTCGCGCTGACCGGCGATGCGGTTACCCCGGCTGCGCCGGCGGCCGGCGCGCTCGCGCCCGACCCGCAGCATCGCGTGGTTGATGTCGGCGACGGTGATCTCCGCGCCCCCGCGGCTGGCACGGGCGATGCGGAAGGCGATGTCGCCGGTGCCGCCGGCCACGTCGAGCACGGCCTGTCCGGCGCGCGGGCGCAGCCAGGTGACGAAGGCATCCTTCCACAGGCGGTGCAATCCCATCGACATCACGTCGTTCATGACGTCGTAGCGCCGGGCCACGGAATCGAAGACATCGCGCACCCGCGCCGTCTTGTCGGCGCGGGAGACCGTCTGGTAGCCGAAATCCACCGTTTCGTCGGACATGGAGCGCCTCCCCCGCCATCGATATAGAAGCCCGCCTGGGCCTCGGCTACTGTGACCGAATGCCCGAACTGCCTGAAGTCGAAACCGTGATGCGCGGCCTTGCGCCGACCCTGACCGGACACCGCCTCGAGCGGGTGGAGGCGCGGCGGCCCGACCTGCGCTGGCCGCTGCCCGAGGATTTTGCTCGCCGCCTGACCGGACGGCGGGTGGAGCGGCTGTCGCGGCGGGCGAAATACATCCTGGCGCATCTGGACGACGGCATGGTGTGGATCACCCATCTGGGCATGTCGGGCCGGATGTTCGTGCGCGCCGCGCCGCTGCCGCCGGAGCGGCACGACCATGTCCTGCTGGAGACCGATGCCGGCCGCCAGATCGTCTTCCAGGATCACCGTCGCTTCGGGATGATGGACCTGGCCTCGCAGAACGCACTGGGCGCCTACCGACATTTCGCCGCTCTCGGTCCCGAACCGCTGGAGGACGGGTTCGACGCGGACGTGCTGAACGCCGCGCTCGTCGGCCGCAACACGCCGATCAAGGCGGCGCTGCTGGACCAGAAGGTGGTGGCCGGGCTGGGCAACATCTATGTCTGCGAGGCGCTGTTCCGCGCCGGCATCTCGCCGCGCCGGCGCGCGGCCGCGGTGGCCGGCAAGCGGGCCGCGCGCCTCGTGCCCGAGATCAAGGCCGTGCTGCAGGAAGCGATCGCCGCCGGCGGCTCGAGCCTGCGCGACTACGTGCAGTCGAACGGCGAACTGGGTTATTTCCAGCACGACTTCCGCGTCTACGGTCGCGAGGGCGAACCCTGCAGCGCCTGCGCCGCACCGGTGCAGCGCATCGTGCAGAGCGGCCGCTCGACATTCTTCTGCGGCCGCTGCCAGCGCTGACGGCGCGCCGGAGGGTAACCGGACCGCCCGGCCCGCACGCGGCAAGGTCCCGCACGCACGCAGCGCAGCTTCTCCCGCGCGCCTTTGGCGAGGCTTCTCCCGCGCGCCTGCGGCAAGGCTTCTCCCGCGCGCCTGCGGCAAGGCTTCTCCCGCGCGCCTGCGGCAAGGCTTCTCCCGCGCGCCTGCGGCGCGACTTCTGCCGCGCGCCTTTGGCGCGACAAAATGCGGCGGCAGGCTGATCCGCCGGGTCGCGGGCGCTACATTGGACACGGGCCGTCGCCTCCGCGGCGTCTGGAGGATTCCATGTCCGCACGTCTCGTCGTTCTGGCGGTCGCCGCCGTCTCGGCTCTCGTCGCCGTCATCATCGTCGTGACCGTGATGCTGGGTCCGCGGGGCGACAGGACCGGATCGGCGGTGCCGATCGGCGGTCCCTTCGTTCTGGTCGACCATACCGGCGTCGAGCGGACGCCGACCGACTTCGCCGCCGGACCGATGCTGATCTATTTCGGCTACACCTATTGTCCGGACGTCTGTCCGACCGAACTGCAGAAGATGGTCCTCGCCCTCGACGAACTGGGCGAGGCCGGCGCGGCGATCACGCCGCTGCTGATCACGGTCGATCCCGAGCGCGATACCGTGGCGCAGCTGGCGCAGTACGTGCCGCTGTTTCACGAACGGCTGGTCGGGCTGACGGGCAGCCCCGAGCAGGTGACACGCGCCGCCAAGGCCTACCGGATCTACTACGCCCGGCGCGAGGACCAGGCGAACAGCGATTACCTGATGGATCACTCTTCCTTCATCTATCTGATGGATAAGGAAAACCGTTACCTGGCGCATTTCGGGCCGCAGGAATCGCCCGAATCCATCGCCCGGCGCATCCGCGCCCTGCTTTAGGCGGCGCTGCGCCGCCGCAACCGCCCGGATCTTTCTGTTGCGCCGCAGCAAAGGCCGGCCGTAGACTCGTCCGATTGTTCGTATCGGTTTCGGTCCAAGGAGTTCGCGTATGCTTTATGCCTTGCACGAGGCGCAACGCGTGAGTGCAACGCCGCTCCGCCTGGCCGCGGAAGCTTCCCAGATCCTGCTGCGAAATCCCTGGAACCCGATCTCCTGGACACCGGCCGCCCGCGCGGCGGCAGCGGCCAGCGAAATCGTGGAAACCAACCTGCGAAGCTATGGCAAGCCCAGCTTCGGGCTGGAGCGGACCGTGATCAACGGGCGCGCGGTGGCGATCGAGGAAGAGGTCTTCGCCCGCAAGCCCTTCTGCCAGCTGCGCCGGTTCCGGCGCATCGCGCGCCGGCCGGACGATCCCAAGGTGCTGATCGTCGCGCCCCTGTCGGGCCATTTCGCGACCCTGCTGCGCGGCACCGTGGCGGCGCTGTTGCCCGACCACGAGGTCACGATCACCGACTGGCGGGATGCCCGCAACGTGCCGCTGGTCGAGGGGCCGTTCCATCTCGACGACTATGTCGACTACGTGATCGAATATCTGCGGCTGCTGGGGCCCGATACCCATGTCCTGGCGGTCTGCCAGCCCTCGGTGCCGGTGCTGGCGGCGGTTTCCCACATGGCCGCGCAGAAGGATCCCTGCTGTCCGAAGAGCATGACCCTGATGGGCGGCCCGGTGGACACGCGGCGCAATCCGACGGTGCCCAACGAACTCGCCACGTCGCGCTCGCTGACCTGGTTCGAGCGCTCGGTGATCAACCGCGTGCCACCGCCCTATCCGGGCTTCTGGCGGCGGGTCTATCCCGGCTTCCTGCAGCTCACCGGCTTCATGACCATGAATCTCGACCGTCATGTCGGCGCGCACCTGCGCCTGTTCCATCACCTGGTGGAAGGCGACGGCGACAGCGCCGAGGCGCACCGGCGTTTCTATGACGAGTACCGCGCGGTGATGGACCTGCCGGCCGAATACTATCTCGACACCGTCGAGCGGGTGTTCCAGCGCCAGGACCTGGCGCGGGGACGCTTCACCTATCGCGGCAGCAAGATCGACCCCGGCGCGATCGAGAACACCGCGCTGATGACGGTCGAGGGCGAGCTCGACGACATTTCCGGCCTCGGCCAGACCCAGGCCGCCCAGGATCTCTGCCGTTCCCTGCCCGATTCGATGCGCATGCACCACGTGCAGGAGAAGGTCGGCCACTACGGCGTGTTCAACGGCCGGCGCTGGCGCAGCGTGATCGCACCCAAGGTGAAAGCGTTCATCGCCGCGCACCGGGGCTGAACGAGGCGTTCTGGTATAGGCTTGCGGGCATGGATGCCGGAGCCGGGGAGAGCGAGCCGTTCTGGCGGCGCAAGCCGCTGTCGGAGATGAACGCGCAGGAATGGGAAAGCCTGTGCGACGGCTGCGCGAAATGCTGCCTCGCCAAGCTCGAGGACATCGATACCGGCACGCTGCACTGGACCAACGTGGCCTGCAGGCTGCTCGATCCCGGCACCTGCCGCTGCACCCGCTACAGCGAACGGGCCCGCCTGGTGCCCGACTGCGTGCAGCTCACGCCGGACAACATCGCCGACCTGTTCTGGATGCCCTCGACCTGCGCCTACCGCCTGCTGGCCGAAGGCAAGGACCTGCCCGACTGGCATCCGCTGGTTTCCGGCGATCCCGATTCGGTGCATCGCGCCGGGGTTTCGGTGCGCGGCCGGGTGATCAGCGAGCGCCGGGCCGGACCGCTGGAGCATCATCTTCTCGACAAGGAACCCTGATCGGCCACAGAATCCCGGCCGACCCGCCCGATGGAGGAATTCAGAAATGACCGACGCCAGACCCGGTGTCTGGGCCGCCGCCCTGACACCGCTCCAGGAAGACCTGTCCGTCGACCTGCCGGCCCTTGTCGGCCACCTGCATTGGCTGCTGGCCAACGGTTGCGACGGCGTGGCCGTGCTGGGAACAACGGGCGAGGCCAATTCCTTCTCGGTGGCCGAGCGCCGGGCGATCATCGAGGCGGCCGCGAGCGCCGGCCTGGATGGCGGGCGGACCATGATCGGCACCGGCTGCTGCGCGCTCGCCGACACGCTGGAGCTGAGCCGCGCCGCGCTGGATGCCGGGTTCGACAACCTGCTGATGCTGCCGCCCTTCTACTACAAGGGGGTCAGCGCGGACGGCCTGTTCGCCAGCTACGCCGAGGTGATCCAGCGGCTGGCCTCGCCCCGCGCCCGGATCTACGTCTACGACTTTCCCAAGATGACGGGGCTGGAGATCGATACCGCCCTGATCGAACGCCTGCACGCGGCCTATCCCGAAACCATCGTCGGCATGAAGGATTCCTCCGGCCGCTGGGAGGACATGGCCGACGTGCTGCGCGCCGTGCCGGGCTTCGGGCTCTATGCCGGCAGCGAGGAGTTCCTGCTGGACACCCTGAAGGCCGGCGGGCCGGGCTGCATTTCGGCCACCGGCAACGTCACCTCGATGCTCTGCCAGCAGGTCTACCGCGAGTTCCTTGCCAGCGGGGAGGCGGCGAGCCAGGACGAGCTCACGGCGCTGCGCCGGGTCCTGCAGGCGCATCCCGCCTCGGCCTCGCTGAAGGGCCTGATGGCGCAACAGACCGGCCGGCCGGGCTGGAACCGCCTGCGCCCGCCGCTGCTGGCGATGGACGACGCCGCGCTGGCCCGGCTGCATGACGACGTGGCCGCCCAGACCTTCGCGCTCGCCAGCGCCGCGTGAGCGCGGTCGCGAGCGCGCCGGACGAACTGGACCTGGCGGGCGAACGCCTGCCGCTCGCCGTGCGGGTCAACGCCAGGGCCCGCAAGCTCAGCCTGCGCCTCGATCCCGCCCGCCGGCGCGTCGTGCTGACCCTGCCGCGGGCCCGCGACCTTGCCCAGGGCCTGGATTTCCTCGCCCGCCAGGCCGCCTGGCTGGAGAACCAGGCCGCGTCGCTGCCGCCGGTCCGCCGCTTTGCCGACCGGGCCCGCCTCCCCGTGCTCGGCGAGGCACTGACCATCCGCCATGACGCCGCCGCGCGCCGCGGTACCTGGCGCGAAAACGACGAACTGCGCGTCTCGGGCGATCCGGCCCATCTGTCGCGGCGGGTTCGCGACTGGCTGAAGGGAACGGCGCGGCGGGAGTTGCTGCGACGGGCCCGCGAGGCGGCGGCGGACCTCGACAGGACGATCGCGGCGGTCAGCGTTCGCGACACCACCAGCCGCTGGGGCAGCTGCACGGCGGACGGACGGCTGTCGTTCTCGTGGCGACTGGTGCTCGCCCCGCTGCCCGTGCTCGACTATGTGGTCGCGCACGAGGTGGCGCACCTGCGCTGGCGCGGACACGATTCGGACTTCTGGCAGGAAGTGGAACGGCTGATGCCGGGATTCCGGCCGCCGCGCGACTGGCTGCGCGCGAACGGGACCAGCCTGCACGGCTGGCAGTAGCGGGCGTCAGCCCTCCAGCATCCGCCTCAGCATGTCGATGTCGTCGGCGAGCAGCGAATCGGTCTGACGCAGCTCCTCGATCCGGCGCACCGCGTGCATCACCGTGGTGTGGTCGCGCCCGCCGAACTTCCGGCCGATCTCGGGCAGCGAGCGGGTGGTGAGCTGCTTGGCGAGATACATCGCCACCTGGCGGGGCCGGGCGACGTTGCGCGCGCGCCGGGCCGAAGACATGTCGGCCAGGCGGATGTTGAAATGATTGGCGACCTTCTTCTGGATTTCCTCGATCGTGATCCGCCTGTCGTTCGCCCGCAGCAGGTCCTGCAGAACCTCCTGGGTCAGGTCGAGGGTCACCGGACGACCGATCAGGTTGGCGTAGGCGACGAGGCGGTGCAGCGCGCCCTCGAGCTCGCGGACGTTCGAGTTAATGCGGTGGGCGAGAAATTCCAGCACCTCCGCGCTGATCGCGGTGCTGCCCATCTGCGCCAGCTTGGCGCTCAGGATTCCCAGCCTCAGCTCGTAGTCGGTCTGGTGAATGTCCGCCACCAGGCCCCAGCCGAGCCGCGAGCGGATGCGTTCCTCGATATCCTCGAGATCCGTCGGCGATCGATCGGCGGAAATCACGATCTGTTTGTGCTGGTCCACCAGGGCGTTGAAGGTGTGGAAGAACTCTTCCTGGGTGGAATCCTTGCGCGAGAAGAACTGCACGTCGTCGATCATCAGCACGTCGGCGGAACGGAAGGCCTGCTTGAAGGACACCGCGTCGCGGTCCCGCAGCGCCCGGACGAACTGGTACATGAACTTCTCGGCCGAGAGATACATCACCCGCCGCGCCGGCATCGTCTCGCGCAGGTGCCAGGCGATGGCATGCATCAGATGGGTCTTGCCCAGACCGACCCCGCCGTAGAGGAACAGCGGGTTGAACGTCACGTTGTCCTGCTCGGCGACCCGGCGGGCGGCCGCATAGGCCAGTTCGTTGGACTTGCCGACCACGAACGTGTCGAAACGGAACCGCGGATCCAGGGGCGAGCCCATGTCGCGGTATCCCCCGGGTCCCGGCGCCGGCGCCAGCGCCGCACCCTCGGCCGGTCCCGGCGCACCCGCGCCGGCCGGGCGTTCGCGGGCCTGCTCCCGCCGCGCCTTGGCCGCCGGACCGCGAACCACGATGTCGACATCGACAACGGTGCCGTCCTCGCTCTGCCAGGCGGCGCGAATGCGGTCGCCGTAATGGGACTGCACCCAGTCGCGCATGAACCGGGTCGGCGCCGAAAGCGTCAGGCCGCCGGCCTCGCAGCGGTCCACGTTCAACGGCTTCAGCCAGGAATTGAAGGCCGCGTCACCGACCTCCATGCGCAGTCGCGCGCGGACCCGTTCCCAGCTTTCGTTCTGCGAGGCCGCCTGGTCCGCCGGTTCCCCGAACTCTTCCCCGCCATCGCTGCGACCGTCCAGCTTGCCGCGATACTCCATTCGAACACCCCTGCCGTTCGATTTCCTCTCCGCCGCCATCATGCCATCCAGAATTCACAACGAACCGTAGTCATCGCACCTTGACAGCGCGAATTTTCTCTCGATGCCGAAAACTTCGGCGTTGTTACAGCGTTTTTGCCGAGAATTTGTCCAATTTTACTTGATGATTGTTACAATTGGACAAACAACCCCCCATTGGCGTTTTGGAAACGCCTGTACGCGAACGGTTAATTGTTAAACTGGATTGACCGAATTGGTTCCGGACGGCAGTGACACTAATGTGACCGGGCCACGCCTGCAACGGGGTGAAAAGCGGAACGGAGAAAAAATCGGCCGCCATCCGTCTCGCAGTGCACCCATCCACAAGATGTTGTTTTCGTGACGGCGCGGGGGCGTCCGATCGGTCCCGACCGCCGCGCGGACGACGAATTTCTGACCCGAATGCCTGCGCGACTTGCAACGCAAAACGGCCGGACCCCGGGGTCCGGCCGCACGAGAGGGATTCGGTCCTTGATCTAGGACTTCAGAGCGGCGATGCGGCGGGCGAGGCGAGAAATTTTCCGCGCCGCCGTATTGCGATGCATCAGACCCCGATTGGCGCCGCGCATCACCTCCGGCTGGGCCTCGCGCAGGGCCGCCTCGGCCGCGCCGTGGTCACCGCTGGCGATGGCTTCCTCGACCTTGCGGACGTAGGTGCGAATTCGCGAATTGCGGGTCCGGTTGATCTCGCGGCGCTTCTCGTTCTGACGCAGCCGCTTCTTGGCGGATTGAATGTTCGGCATCGATGTTGACCGTTCTCTCGTGCTGGGGCGGATCGCTGCGGCGCGACCGGATCCGCGGTTTGTTCGTAGGCGGCGGCTTATAGGCGGGCGGTCGCGTGCGGTCAACGTCCGCGCACGCCGCGCAGCGATTCGCGCCGGTCCGGATTTCAGCGGTTGGTGAACTTGGGTTCGCGCTTGTCGATGAAGGCCGCCATGCCTTCGGCCTTGTCCTCGGTGGCGAAGGTCGAATGGAACAGCCGGCGTTCGAACCGCACGCCCTCGGCGAGCGTGGTCTCGTAGGCCCGGTTGACCGATTCCTTGGTCATCATCGTGATCGGCAGGGACAGCTTGGCGATCTTCTCCGCCGTCTTCACCGCTTCCTCGACCAGCTCGTCCGCCTTGACGATGCGCGAGACGAGACCGGCGCGCTCGGCCTCCTCGGCATCCATCATCCGGCCCGTCAGGCACATCTCCATGGCCTTGGACTTGCCGACGAACCGGGTCAGCCGCTGGCTGCCGCCCGCGCCCGGCATGACGCCGAGGGTGATCTCGGGTTGTCCGAATTTGGCCGTGTCGGACGCGACGATGAAGTCGCACATCATGGCGAGCTCGCAGCCACCGCCGAGTGCATAGCCGGACACCGCCGCGATCACCGGCTTCCGGCACCGGGTGATGCGCTCCCACGAGCTGATGAAATCGCCCTTATAGGCGTCCATGTAGGACTTTTCGGCCAT
>JBGTSP010000167.1:0-9721 GCA_041940205.1 Alphaproteobacteria bacterium | reverse complement strand
CCGCGATGGGCTATACCGGCAGCCGCACCATCAAGGATCTGCAGGAGCGTGCCCGCTTCGTCCAGATCACCAATGCCGGCCTGTCGGAAAGCCATGTCCACGACGTGACGATCACGCGTGAGGCCCCCAACTATCCGACGCGCTAAGGAGCGGGCGGGATGACGCCTGCGGCGCGAGTGCAGGCGGCGATCGACCTGCTGGATGCGATCATCGCCGCCGCCCGTGATGGCGGGCCGGCGGCGGACACGCTGATCGCGCGCTATTTCAAGGAACGGCGCTATGCCGGGTCGCGCGATCGCCGCGCGGTGCGCGACCATGTCTATGATGCGATCCGCCGGGTTGCCGACCGGCCCGAGACCGGCCGTGCGGCGATGATCGGCCTGGTCGAGGCGCAGCCGGAGCTGGCCGCGCTGTTCGACGGATCGGCCCATGCGCCGCTGCCGATCGAACCGGGTGAAGCAGGCGCGGCGGCTGGCGCGGTGCCGGGATGGTTGCAGCCCTTGCTGGCCGCGCCGGTGGAGCAGGATGCGTTGCTGGGCCGCGCGCCGGTGGACCTGCGCGTCAATCGACTGAAGGCGACGCCCGCGCAAGTGGCGCCCGAATTGCCGGACGCGGCGCCGATTGTCGGTATCCCGGACGCGCTGCGCCTGCCCGAAGGCTATCCGGTCGAGCAGAGCGAGGCGTGGAAGCGCGGCGCGGTCGAGGTGCAGGATGCCGGCAGCCAGCTGATTTCGGCCGCTTGCGGGGCGCAGGCCGGCCAGACGGTGATCGACCTGTGCGCGGGTGCGGGTGGCAAGACGCTGGCGCTGGCTGCGGCGATGAGCGGCAAGGGCCGGCTGATCGCCGCCGACACGATCCGCAACCGGATCGATCGGCTGGCGCCGCGTGCCGAACGGGCTGGCGTGACCTGTATCGAGAGGCTGCTGCTGGACCAGGGGCATGAGGCGCGCGCGCTGGCGCCGCTGGCAGGGCAGGCGGACATTGTGCTGGTCGACGCGCCCTGTTCAGGTACGGGCACTTGGCGCCGCAATCCCGAGGCGCGCTGGCGCCTGACCCAGGCGCGGCTCGACCGGCTGGTGTCGGAACAGGCCCGGATCCTGGATTTCGCCGCGCCCTTGCTGGCGCCCGGCGGTCTGCTGGTCTATGCTACCTGTGCATTGACCGACAGAGAGGGGCGGGATCAGGTGGATGCGTTTCTGGCGCGTCAGGTCGGCTGGAGTGCCGAGCCGATCGAAGCGGATATGGGCCGCGCCCATGGCCATGGGCTGCTGCTGACGCCCGGCCATGACGGCACCGATGGCTTCTACTTCGCCAGGCTGCGGAGGGCCGCCTGAAACAGGCCATGGACAAGCGCGCGCAAAATAGCGACACTTGCCCTTCGGTCTGCGGGCCTGAGTCAATGCCTGAAACATGGCTGGAGATTTTGATGCGTTTCACCCCGGCCTCGATTGCCCTTGCCGTCCTTCTTACCACCGTTTCCAGCGTGGGCCTGACCCAGCGCCCCGATACCCAGATCGAACCGCGGTCGATCGAATGGCAGAAGGCGGGCGAGGCGGCGCGCAAGGCGGGCAATCTGACCGGTGCCACCGACGCGCTGGAAAGCGCGCTGGCGGTCGATCCGCGCAACCGTGCGGCCTATATCGAACTGGCCGAAGTGGCGCGGGCGCAGGGACTGCAGGGCAAGGCCATCCGCCTATACAAGGAAGCTTTGCTGCTCGACCCGACCGATGTGACCGCGATCGCCGGCCAGGGCGAGGCGATGGTTGCCAAGGGCGCGATCGCCAAGGCCAAGGAAAATCTGGCCCAGGCGCAGAGCCTGTGCAAGGGTAGCTGCCCCGAAGTCGCGCAGCTCAATGCCGCGATCCAGAAGGGACCGCCGGCAGTCGCGATGACCAGCAAGGAAGCGGTGCCGGGCGCCAAGGCCAACAGCACCGATAATCCCTAATCTATCCGGCTTTCGCCGGTTCGATCGATTTTTCGTAGAAGCGCGTGTCGACCGCCATCCTGGGGAAGGCGGGCGGCAGGTCGTCGGCTTCGACCAGCGCGAAGCCATTCTTCTCGTAGAAGCGGTGCGCCGCCAGGAAACGGGCAGTGGTGCCGAGATAGATTTGGGCGAGGCCGCGGTCGGCCGCCGCGTTGAGCAGATGGTCGAGTAGGGCCTGGGCGACACCAGCGGCGCGGCCGCGATGGCTGGACGCCACGAACATCTTACGCAGCGCGCCCTGACCCTGGCCGATATCCTTGAGCGCGATCGTGCCGATGATCCGGCCGTCCTCCTCCGCGACCCAGAAGCCGCCGGTGCCGGGCAAATAGAAGCCCGCTATGTCGGTGAGGTCCGGCTGGTCCGCTGCGGTGATGGCGATGCCATATTCGTCGCGCTGGATGCCAAGGATCAGGTCGAGAATGCCCGGCTGGTCGGCGGGGGCGAAGGGGCGGATCAGGGGCAAGGGGCTGGGCTTCCTGGCAGCGGTTCGGAATGATCGATGCGGACGGAAACGAACGACCGCGCCGAAAGCCGCCGGTCAGTTGCTGGCGTTGGCGGCTGGTGCGGGCGTGGCCGTGGCGCTGGCTCCCTCCGGCGTCTGGGCCTTGGGTGCGAAGATGCGCAGGCTGTCGAGCAGGGCCTGCGCGATCGGCTGATATTGTTCGCTCAGCATTTCGGGATAGACGAAGGTGGCGGTGACGATCGCGCCGTCAGGCTGTTTCAGCAGGCGCAGCGCGACATTATTGCCTTCGCCGTCATTGGCTGTGCCGCGATATTCATTCTCGCCGATGAAATCGCCATCCACGCCCTCGGCGCCGTCGGACAGCGCCTCGACGATCTGCTGCAGCGTCTGGTCATTGTCATTCTTCTGCCAGAAGACGCGGACGTCGGCGCCCGCGCCGGGATCCTGATAGACGACGCCATCGGCATTGCTGGCTTCGCCATCCTTCATCCAGCCTTCGGGCATGGTGACGGAATAGCCATGGTCGATATTCACATAGTTGCGGCTGTCGCCGGCATCATCCTTCTGCGCATTGGCCAGCGCATTGGCAGCGGCCGCATTGGCGGCGGCGGCCAGTTCCTCCTGGCTCGGCATGTCCGCGACCGGTTCGGCGCGGCCACAGGCGACCAGCAGCAGGAGGGGGGAGCAGGCGGCGAGGAGGGGCGCTTTCATGCCCCGTTCAAAAGCATAGGCGCGGGGATAATTCAACGCCGTAGCGGAACCCCCGCGACAATATGCCCCGGCCGCAGGGCGCCCGGTCCCGCGATCAGGCCGCGTTGTCGATGCCCAGTTCGGCGAGCTTGCGATAGAGGGTCGAACGGCCGATCCCCAGCCGGCGGGCGACTTCGGTCATGCGGCCGCGATAATGGCCGATGGCCAGGCGGATGACGTCGGCCTCGATCTCGGCGAGCTGGCGGACATGGCCGTCGCCTTCGAACAGGGTGATGCCGGCCGCTTCGCGCGGCGGCGTGGCAGCAGCGCGCTGGCGCGGACCGCTGGCCCCGCGCGACAGGATATGGGCGGCAACCTGCGGGAAGTCATGCGGGGTCAGCGCATCGCCCTCGCACAGCACGGCCACCGTCTCGCCGGCCCGGCAATGCTTCTTCAGGATGTCGGCCGAGCGATCGAAGGCCGCGGCCGCGGGAGCGGGATCGCGCGACATCGGTACTTCAAGCACCAGTTCCGGCTTGCCTTCGGGGATGTGCGGGGCGGCGATGCTGCGGGCCAGAGACGGCGTGCCCGGCAGCGCGGGATAGGCGATCCGGTCGGCCGCGCGTATCGCCGCCACCGCCTTCAGCGTGATCAGCTCGGGATCGCCCGGCCCGACACCGATGCCGACGAGGCATCCCGCCGCCTTCTCCGTTCCCGTCATCGGGCCTCAATCCTTCACGACATGCATCTGGGTGACCGGCATCAGGGCCCGCCAGGCAAGGCGACCGCCGACCGTCTCCGCCCGGCTGACGGCGATGCGGACCAGCGTCGCGCCATGGGCCTCGCCCCAATGCCCCAGCAGGGCCTCGCTGGCAAGCGTCACAGCGTTGGCGACCAGCCGGCCATGCCGCGGCAGGGCCTGCCAGCAGCGCTCGAGGTCGGTCCCGGACGACAGGCCGCCGCCGAGGAAGATGGCGTCGGGCGACGGCAGGTCGGCGAGCAGATCCTGCCAGGCGCCTTCGCGGATCTCGAGTTCCGGCACCCCCAGCCGTCCCGCGTTCTCGCGGATTCGGGCCGCGCGCGCGGCTTCGCGCTCGACCGCCACGGCCACCGCGTCGGGCTGGGCCCGCAGCCACTCGATGGCGATCGCGCCACTGCCCGCGCCGAGGTCCCACAGCGTCTGTCCCGGCAGCGGCCGCAAGGCCGCGAGCGTGGCGGCGCGGACCTCGCGCTTGGTGAGCTGGCCGTCATGGGAGAAGGCGTCGTCCGGCAGACCCGGCTGCACGGACAGCGGCGCCCGCGCGGGTTCCGCCGCGCAGACGACGGCGATCGTGTTCAGGTCGGCGACCCTGCGCCCGCCCCAGTCGGCGGCGCGGGCCGCGTGGTGCGCCTCGTCGGCGCCGGCCATGTGGGCGAACACCTCCATGCCGCTGTCGGCATATCCTTCCTCGCAGAGCAGCGAAGCGACGGCGGCGGGAGTGCCGCCGTCATGGCTGAGCACCAGCAGCCGGGCGCCGGGCGCCAGGGCCCGGCGCAGGCGGTCCAGCGGCCGGCCGTGCAGGGTCAGGCAGGTCGCCGTGTGCAGCGGCCAGGCAAGGCGGGCGCAGGCCAGCGCAAAGGCCGACGGCGCCGGCAGGATGCGCATCTCCCGCGGCTCCAGCAGCCGGGCGAAAGTCGACCCGATGCCGAAACTCATGGGATCGCCGGTCGCCAGCACCACCACCTTGCGACCGGCTTCGGCATGCGCGCGCAGTTCCGGCAGCAGCGTGTCGGGCGGAAAGCGCCATTCGATGCGCCGCGCCGGGCCCGGCACCATGGCGTGATGGCGGGCGCCGCCGACCAGCACATCGGCCGAGGCAATCTCGGCGCGATGCGCGTCCGGCAAGCCGGCCGGACCGTCGTCGCCCATGCCGACCAGGGTGAGCCAGGGCCCGTTCACGGCGCCGTCTCCCGCAGGGCGTTGACGGCGGCCGCGGCCATGGCGCTGCCGCCGCGCCGGCCGCGCAGGGTGATGTAGGGGATTCCGTCCGCGTCGGCGATCAGGGCCTCCTTGCTCTCGACGGCGCCGACGAACCCGACGGGGAAGCCCAGGATCAGCGCCGGCCGCGGCCCGCCCGCGGCAATGATCTCGAGCAGACGGAACAGTGCCGTGGGCGCGTTGCCGATCGCGACGATCGCGCCGTCGAGCGCCGGTCCCCAGAGATCGACGGCGGCGGCCGACCGGGTGGTCTGCAGTTTCGCGGCGCGCGCCGGCACCCGGGCATGGCGCAGGGTGCAGGTGACGCGAACGCCCGCCGGCAGCGCGGCCCGGCGGATGCCCTCCCCCACCATCACGGCATCGCAGAAGACCGGCCGGCCGGCGGCCATCGCCGTCCGGGCGACCGCGGTCACGTCGCCCGAGACCACGAGATCGGGCGCGATCTCGGTCATGCCGCAGGCCTGGACGATGCGCGCCAGGACCGGCCGCACGGTGGACGCGAAGCGGCTGAAGTCGCATTCCCGCTCGACGATGGCGATCGAGTCGCGGGTGATCGCGGCGCCGTCGCGCACATAGTCGTAGGCCGGCGCCGTTTCGCGATCCGCCGGCAGGTCGACCGCGGCGCGGGCGCCCAGGCCCAGAACCCAGGCCTCCTCGGTTTCCACCGCCCGCCTCTCGTCCGGCATCAGCCCGGGATCGCCGGCGAACAGCGCCGCCAGCCGTCCGGCATCGTCCAGCGCGCCCAGGCGCTCGGCCATCGCCGTTACCTGGCCGGCGTCCTTCGGCAGGCCGGGATGGTCGTGCGGAGGCACAAGGGAGGGATAGATCTCGGCCAGCACCAGTTTCGTCGGCCGGGACAGCGTGCGCAGACCGGTCTCGAACGGCCAGATCCGGGCCGACCTCGCCAGCTTGGGGTGGTTGCGGATCTGTCGCACGCGGGGAATGCCCATCAGGCTCTGGCTGCCGACGCTGCCGGTATAGGCGAGCTGCCAGACCGAGTTGAGGCTGCGGTGGCGGCGTTCGGCCAGCCGCCATTCGGCCGGCTCGCGCTCGCCGTGCGGGCGCGGCTTGCGGCGCGGCAGTCCGTCATGGGGCGCCGCATTGTGGGGCGAGCCCCAGAACGGAAACCCGCCGCCGGAGATCCGCCGGTTGAAGCCGGCCCCGACGGCAAAGCGGTTGTTGGCGTTCGCGCCGTCGTCCCGGATCTGCTCTGCGAGATGCTCCCACATCGCCTTCCAGGGCACGCCGTCGAGCTGCAGCGCCCGAGCGGTGCCGGCGGGATAGCCGAAGGGAAAGTCGAAGCCGGCGAGCACCCGCCGTCCCTCGCCGATCAGTTCGGCGAACAGCGCGATCAGCTCCGCCGTCGCCGCCGCGCGGGTGGGCGCGTTGACGAGCAGGCTGCGTTCGAGGACGCCGCCGTCGCGGCGGTAGCAGGCATACCAGATCGAATCCCGGCCCGTCGTCGGCGAGGCGGCCGCGCTCCAGTCGACCATCACATAGGCGTCGAACAGGGCCATCGCGGCTCAGTCCCGCAGCGTCCGCGGTCCCAGCGGATGGTCGGCATGGGGATAGGGCGGGTGATGGTGGTCGTGGCCGTGTTCATGGCTGTGGTCGTGTCCATGGCTGTGGCCGTGCCCGTGATCCTGTCCCTGGTCATGGCCCTGGTCATGGCCCTGCGCGGGCGCGGACCCGCCCGCGCCGTGGGCGACCGGCGTTCCGCCGGTGCCGATGCCCTCGACATGGTGGTGGTGGCTTTCCTGCGGCAGGCCGATCTCGGCCTCGAAGCCCAGAATCTGCTCGCGGTACTTGCAGAGCTGGCAGTTCATCAGGTTCTCGCCGTCCTCGATCTCCCGCACCCGGGAGACGAAGGTATCCAGCACCAGCGGGTGGTCGTTCAGGTAGGGCGCCTTGACGAACTCGATCTCCGGATGGTCCGCGGCGACCCGGTCGGCATGCTCGTAGATCCGCCGCACCAGGATCCCGGTGAACAGGAAATAGGGGAAGATGACGATGCGGCGGAAGCCCAGCCGCACCACGTGGCGCAGGGCCGGTTCCACCAGCGGAAAGGTGACCCCGGAATAGGCCGTCTCGCCCCAGCCGAAGCCCAGTCCCTCCCAGAGCATCCGCGAGACCTTGGCGACGTTGGAATTGGCGTCGGGATCCGAAGCCCCGCGGCCGACGACCAGCAGCAGGGTCTCCTCGCGCGGCACCGCCGGACCGGCGTCGGCCAGCGCCTCTTCAATTCGCTCGCCCGCGGCCCGGATCATCCGCTGGTCGACCGCCAGCTCGCGGCCGTAGCGGATCTGCAGGCCGGACGCGCCGGCCTGGTAGGTGTTGAGCACCGAGGGGATGTCGTTCTTGGCGTGACCGGCGGCGAACAGCATGCCGGGCACCGCCAGGATGTCGTCGACGCCGCGTGCCCTCAGCGCATCCAGGCCGGTACGGATGATCGGTGTGGCGAATTCCAGAAAGCCGTATTCGACCGGCCGGTCGGGCAGTCGCGCGCGCAGATGCACCGCCAGGCTCTCGAACTCGCGCACCGCCGCCTCGTCGCGGCTGCCGTGGCCGCAGATCATCACGCCTGTCGTCGTCATCGCATTCTCCCGAATTCGCGCCGGCGGTCCGGCATCCGTCCACGGTTTCCCCGCGCCGCCAAAGGTCCTAAGAGCGGCGCATGTCGCCGCTCGCCGAACCGTTCCTCGTGCTCGCGCTCGCCCTCGCGGTCGATGCCGCGATCGGCGAGCCGCGCCGGCCGACCCACCCGGTGGTCTGGATGGGCCGCCTGGTCGGCCTGCTCGAACGCCTGCTGAACGCGCCCGGACGGCCCGCCGCCGCCCGGCGTCGGGGCGGCGTGCTGGCACTCGTCCTGCTGCTCGCCGCGGCCGCCGGTTCGGGCGCACTCGTCGCCTGGCTGGCGCGGCTGCTGCCGCTTGGCGGCCTTCTGGACGTGCTGTTCCTGGCCTGGCTGCTCGCCGGCCGGTCGCTGCACCAGCACGTGGCCGCGGTCGCGACCGCGCTCAGAAGGGACGGCCTGGCGGCCGGCAGGGCGGTCGTGGGCCGCATCGTCGGCCGCGACACAAGCCAGCTCGAAGCCCCCGGCGTGGCCCGGGCGGCGATCGAATCGCTGGCGGAGAATTTCTCCGACGGCGTGGTCGCGCCCGCCTTCTGGTACCTGGTCGGCGGCCTGCCCGGCCTGTTCGCCTACAAGGCCCTGAACACGGCGGACAGCATGGTCGGCCACCGCAGCGCCCGGCATGCCGCCTTCGGCTGGGCTTCGGCCCGGCTGGACGACCTCGCCAACCTGCCGGCCTCCCGGATCAGCGCCGGCCTGATCGCGCTGGCCGCGGCGTTCCTGCCCGGCGGCCGGCCGCGCGCCGCGCTGGCCACGGCCCGGCGCGATGCCTCGAAGCACAAGTCTCCCAATGCCGGCTGGCCCGAGGCCGCCATGGCCGGCGCCCTCGGCCTTCGCCTCAACGGACCCAAGCGCTATGCCGGCCGCTGGCGCCGGGACGCCTGGATGGGCGACGGCAGGGCCGACATCGACGCGAGGGAGATCGACCGCGCCCTCGCGCTCTACCGGCGCACGCTGGCGCTGCTGGCGCTGCTCGCGCTCGCCGCCGGCATCGCCGGCCTGCCGGAGCGCTAGGTCAGGCCGCATCGGCGAAGGCCAGCACGCGATCGACCGCCACGTGCCGTTCCAGGTGGTCGGCCAGGGAATCGAGGGTTTCGTCCACATGGGCTTCCCAGGCGAGCGGACTTCCGGCACCGGGCCGCAGCCGCTCCAGGAAGGCGCGGCGGAAACCGTCCTCGGCAAACAGGCCGTGCAGATAGCAGCCGGCGACGCGGCCGTCGGCGCTGACGGCGCCGTCGGATCGCGAACCGAGCTGCAGGAAGGCCGGCGCGCCCGCGTCCACCCGGCTTTCGCCCACATGGATCTCGTAGCCGCGCACCCGCTCGCCGGTCGCGAGATGACGCCCCGCGACCTCGCGCACGGTCTTGTCGGCCTGCAGCACGGTATCCACCGGCAGCAGTCCCAGGCCCTCGCTCTCGCCGGCCGGACCCTCGGTGCCGCCGGGATCGCGGACGCTCCGGCCCAGCATCTGGTATCCCCCGCACAGGCCCAGCACCCGGCCGCCGCGGCGGAGATGGGCGCGGATGTCGAGGTCCCAGCCCTGCGCCCGGAGAAAGGCGAGATCGGCCCGCGTCGCCTTGCTGCCGGGCAGGATCACCAGGTCGGCATCGCCGGGGAGGGCCTCGCCGGGGGCAACGAAGTTCAACCGCACCCCGGGTTCGGCCGCCAGCGGATCCAGGTCGTCGAAATTGGCGATGCGCGACAGGCGCAGCACGGCGACATGCAGCCCGTCCCCGTTCGCGGGCGTCGCCCGCTCGAGCGCGACCGCGTCCTCCGCCGGCAGCCGCCGCGCCGCCTCGAACCAGGGCACGATGCCCAGCGCCGGCCAGCCGGTGCGCGCGCTGATCGCCGTCAGCCCGTCCGCGAACAGGGACACGTCGCCGCGGAACTTGTTGATCAGGAAGCCCGCCACGCGGTCGCGTTCGGTCGGGGCCAGCACCGCATGAGTGCCGACGAGCGCGGCGATGACGCCGC
>JBGTSP010000166.1:0-9722 GCA_041940205.1 Alphaproteobacteria bacterium | reverse complement strand
GCCGATCACCGGCCGGCCGTCGAACAGGTCGGCGGGCCAGCCCTGGTTCTTGATCCAGCTGCGATAGGCGAAGCCCAGCAGGTCGTCGCGGCCAAACCAGGCCTGGCTGCGCCGGCCGCCCTTGATCTCGTCTGCCATGGTCGTGTTTCCCCCCGCTGGCTGAACCCGACCGGACCTTAGAAGGGAACGGCGGAGCGCGCCACTGGCTCGGGCTACACCGCACGTTAAGAAAATTCGGCGATAGATGGCCTCATGGGAGGCGCTTTGAAAAAGGGCACCGGCAAGCGGTCAGGCGTGCGCGACCTCGCGCCCGCCGGCATGCTCTCGATCGCGCTCGTGCTGTTCCTCCTGGGCCTCAACCTGAAGCTTCCCGCGTCCGGCGAAGCCGTCGCCCTGCTGTTCCGGCCGGGTACCGCGGCGGCCGAACGACTGGCCGGGATATCCCGGCTCGACGGGCGGCTCGTCCGCGAAGGCGGCGTCGAGGTGGTGGATGTCGCGGTGTTCTCCCGCGATATCGGCCTGCTCGACCTCTGGAAGATCGGCGTCCTCGTATCGATCGACCCGCTCGCCGCCCGCGGTTGCGGCCTCGTTTCCACCTGAAACAGACGAACAGGATTCTGACGATGCTGACCATCGAGGACATTCGCGGACGCGTCGCGCTGCCGATGCTGGGCTATCTCTGGCTGCATCTGCCCATCGTGGCCGGCGTAGCCTTCGCGCTCGAGACCGGCCTTCTGCCGATCGCCGGCGCGGCGGCGCTCGCTCTCGTTCCCAGCCTGTCCTGGCGGCTGCGCGGCCCGGATGCCTCGACCCGCTACCTGACCGCGGTGGCGCTGATGGGACTGGTTTCCCTGATCCTGTTCCAGTTCCGCGGACATGCCTGGCAGATCGACATCCACATGTATTTCTTCGCCACCCTGGCGATGCTGGCGGCGTTCTGCGACTGGCGCACGCTACTGCTGGCCGCGGGCACCGTCGCCGTCCACCATCTGCTGCTGAACTTCGTCATGCCCGCGGCGGTCTTCCCCAACGGCGGCGATTTCCTGCGCGTGGTCCTGCATGCCGTAATCGTGGTGGTGGAGACCGCCACCCTGGTCTGGATTACCGCCCGCCTCGACCTGGCGCTGACGCAGGCGCACGAGGCGGTGGGACGGGCCCGGGAGGCCGAGGCGCATGCCCAGGACCTGTCGGACCGCCAGGCCGCGCTCGAGAGGCAGTCCCGCGAGGACCGCAAGGGCACCCTGGACGCGCTGGCGGGATCGTTCGAGGACAGCGTGCAGAAGCTGGTGGACACCGTGCTGGAGCACAGCGCATCGATGCGCGGACAGGCCGACGACATGGCGGGCGCGGTCTCGCAGGCCGTCGGTTTCTCCGAGAGCAGCGCCGAGCGGGCCCGGCAGGTCAGCGGTCAGACCGACGACGTGGCCGCGGCCAGCGCCGAGATGCGCGCCGGGATCGCCACCATTACCGACAGCGTGCACCAGGCCAGCCGCCAGGTCGGCGAGGCTTCCGAGCGTATCGTGCAGACCGACGGCACGGTCCAGGACCTGTCGGCGGCGGCGGAGAAGATCGGCGCGATCACCAGCCTGATCTCGGACATCGCCGAGCAGACCAACCTGCTGGCGCTGAACGCCACGATCGAGGCCGCCCGCGCCGGCGAGGCCGGCAAGGGCTTCGCCGTGGTCGCCAGCGAGGTCAAGAGCCTGGCCACGCAGACCGCGCAGGCGACGCAGGACATCACCGCCCAGATCAGCAACATGCAGCAGATCACCCGCGATGCCGTCGGCGCCATCGCCGACGTGCGCCAGCGCATCGCCGATGTCAGCGAGGTCACGGTCGCCGTGGTCAGCGCGATCGAAGCGCAGGAGGGGGCGATCGACGCCATCGGCCACACCACGGACCGGATTGCCGGCGGCAGCCGCGAGATGTCCGGCGACCTCGACGCGCTGAAACAGTCCGCCGACCATGCCAGCACGGCATCGCGCAGGAACGCGGCCTCGGCCGGCGAACTGGTGCGCGAGGTCGAACAGCTCAAGAGCGAGATGGCGGGCTTCGCCGCCCGCGTGCGCGCAGCCTGACGGCTTCCCGCCGGCCGCCCTCGCGCGGATCAGCCCTCGCGGGGATCCTCGCCGTGATAGAGGTCGGTCGGCTGCGGCGTCGACGTCATCACGGTGACGCCGTCGGGCGCATCGAAGCGGTGCCAGCAACCACGCGGCACCATGGTCACCGAACCGGCGCCCATCGCCAGTTCGTGCCGGCCGTCCGCGTCGATCACCGTCACCGTGGCGAAGCCGTCCAGCACCTGCACCAGTTCGTCGCCGTTGCGATGGCGCTCCCAGGCGCTGCGGCCCGAAAAACGGCCGGCGAAAATGCCGCCCTCCGCCGTCTGCGCCAGGGTGGCGAAGGTCGCCTCCAGTTCCGCCTCGGGCGTGTCGGGCCGACGGCCCTCGAAGGGCGTGGTGCCCGCCAGCGCCGTCTCGATGTCCACCGCCTTCACCATCCGGCCGTTCCTTCCCGCTTTCTCCAGTCTGGTCCGCCGGCCGGTCCTCCCGCCGGCGTGACTCGCTCCGTTCTCGCTTCACAGACTAGACTGGCCGCCGCAGCGTTCCGAGCGGATTCGCCTCTCCCGGGAGCCGGCCGCCGCAGCGGAGGAAGACGATGGCAGCGGGCTCCTCGAAGACGGCGGTGATCGCCGCGCTGATCGGCAATCTCGCCATCGCGATCACCAAGTTCGGCGCGGCCGCCTATACCGGCTCCTCCGCCATGCTCTCCGAGGCGATCCATTCGATGGTCGATACCGGCAATCAGGGCCTGCTGCTCTACGGCATGAAGCGGGCGGCCCGGCCGCCGACGGACGAGCATCCCTTCGGCCACGGCAAGGAGGTCTATTTCTGGAGCTTCGTGGTGGCGATCCTGATCTTCGGCCTCGGCGCCGGCATCTCCTTCTATGAAGGCCTGCACGCGCTGCGCTCGCCCTCGGTGATCGCCAATCCGACGATCAACTATGTCGTCCTCGCCCTCGCCATCGTCTTCGAGGGCGGCGCCTCCTTCGTCGCCTTCCGCGCCTTCATGAAGCAGAAGGGCGACCGGCCGTTCATGCAGGCGATCCGCCGCGGCAAGGATCCGACGATCTTCACCGTGCTGTTCGAGGACACCGCCGCCTGCATCGGCCTGGTGCTGGCGCTCATCGGGGTCTACCTCTCCAGCGCGCACGGTCTCCACTGGGCCGACGGCGCCGCCGCCGTCGCCATCGGCTGCGTGCTGGCGGCCACCGCGGCCTTCCTCGCCTACGAGTGCAAGGGCCTGCTGATCGGCGAAGCGGCCTCGCGCCGGGCGCTGGCCTCGCTGCAGGCCATCATCGCCCGCGAGCCCGCCGTCGTCGGCGTCTCCGACATCCTGAGCATGCATCTCAGCCCGGAAGACGTGCTGCTGAACATCGACATCGATTTCGCCGACGACCTGGACACCGGCGCGATCGAGGACGCCGTCGTGCGGCTGGAAGACGCGATCCGCGCCGAGCATCCCGAGTTCACGCGGATCTTCATCGAGGCTTCGAAAATGACCGCCGCGTTGCGCCCGGAGCCGGCCTGATGCGCGCGATCGCGGTCGCCGCAACGGCCGGCATCGTGGCCGCGGGCCTGCTGATCGCCGATCACCTGGCGGGCAGCCGCCAGGCCCGGGCGGACGACGGCGCCAACGACGTCAACATCGTGGTCTCGCTCGACCGGTCGGAATCGATCGACCAGGAGGAACTGAAGGGCCAGATCGACGGCCTGCGCCATACCCTCACCCATCCGCGCTTCATCGAGGTCGTGACCCGCGGCCGGCGCGGGCGGATCGGCCTGTCCGTGGTCACCTGGTCGTCCTTCGGACGCTCGGACGTGATCCTGCCGTGGACCCGGATCGCCGGCCTGGAGGATGCCCGGCGTGCCTCCGCGGTGCTGCTGGAGGACCTCGACCGCCAGCGCACGGTGCGCCACGGCGCCCAGACCGATGTCGCCTTCGGCATCGAGACCGGTTCGGAACAGTTCCGGCGCGAGCCCTGGGGGGCCGACAAGCGCCTGCTCAACATGGTCGGCGACGGCATTTCCAATATCGGCCGGCTGGCCTGGGTGGACCGCGACGCGGCGCTCAATGCCGGCATCACCATCAACGCCCTGATCATCGCCCAGGGTTCGGCCATTCGGGTGATGACCGACTATTTCAGGCGCAACGTGATCGGCGGTCCGGCGGCCTTCGTGCACCACACCGTCGATGTCGCCGACTTCACCGAGGCGATGCTGAAGAAGTTCCTGCTGGAGCTGTCCTCGCTCGAGCCCGCGATGCCGCGCGGGCAGACATGAGCCCGCGCCGCGCCGCCGGGCGGGTGCCGGCGGGCCGGAGCTTTTCAACCCCGCGTTAACCCTATTGCAAGGGCCTGCCGCGAGGATGCCGGCAGGATGAGCGGACTTCTCCATATCGCCGCGCTGGCGGGCTATGCCGTGCTCGGCGCCGCCGTCGCCGCGGGCCTGGCCAATCCGGCGCTCGGCATGCCGGCGCCGACGGCCTGGGGCGCGGGCGCCGCCCTGTTCGTGCTGCTGTCGCTCGGCCACGAGATCGTCAGCCGTCGCGGCCGCGACCGCCAGTTCCGCCGCGACCTGGCCGACGCAAGGCGGGTCCAGCGCGAGGATTTCGACGACCTGCGGGATGCGGCGGACGCGCTCGGACGCGGCCTCATGCTGACCCGGCAGGACATGGAACGTCTGCAGGAAGTGGTGCTCAACGCCCGCAGCAACCCCGACAGCGCGGTGCTGCGCGAGATGAAGGCGCTGCAGGCGCAACTGGGCAAGCTGGCCGCGCCCAACCGGCAGGCCCTCGAAGGCCCCGAGCCGCGCGAGGCGGTACCCGAGATCCTGCCGCCCGAGACCCCGGCGGGAGACCTGAAGGACGGCATGCGCCGGCCGCTGCCGCCGATGGCGGAGCCGCCGAAGAACGAGGCGGCGATGCTGGAAATCGTCGGCGACGCGCTGGCGGCCAACCGCATCGATCTCTGGCTGCAGCCGATCGTCAGCCTGCCGCAGCGGCGCACCCGCTATTTCGAGGTCTTCACCCGCATCCGCGACGGCGAGGGCAAGATGCTGCTGCCCGAGCACTACCTGCCGATCGCCGAGAAGCGCGGCCAGGTCGGCGCGATCGACAATGTCCTGCTGTTCCGCGCGGTCCAGCTCCTGCGCCGGGCGCGCCAGCGCCAGGTCCTGACCGGTTTCTTCCTCAATCTCTCCACCGCCTCGCTGGCGGACGCGGACTTCATGACCCAGTTCGCCGATTTCCTGGAAGCCAACAACAATCTCAGCAGCGGCCTGATCTTCGAGATGGCGCAGCAGGACCTGGAAGGCTGCTCCGGGGAAGTCGCCACCGCGCTCGACCGCATCGCCACGCTGGGCTTCCGCTTCTCGCTCGATCGCGCCCAACATCTCGATTTCGATGCCGCCTGGCTCGGCCGCCACCACTTCCAGTTCGTCAAGGCGCCCGTCGACCTGATCATCGGCGCGGAGGGCGCGAAGGACATGGCGATCCACCCGATGGACCTGAAGGAAACCCTGAAGCGTCGCGACATCGACCTGATCGCCGACCGCATCGAGACCGAGGCCCAGGTGGTCGAGGTGCTCGATTACAGCGTCGACTTCGGCCAGGGCTACCTGTTCGGCCAGCCCCGCCCCTCGCGCGACGATCTGTAGGCAAGCGTCCGCCGCTTCCGCTCCGGCGCGAACGGGGATAAGCCTGCCGCTCCCGTCCGAGGAGCGTCCTCCATGTCGCAGACCAGCTTCTTTGCAACCGAAGACGAAGACGGCTTTTTCGTCGCCCGCGATCCGGCCCGCGGCCCCTGGTCGGCCGAGGCCTGCCATGGCGGTCCCGTCGCCGGCCTGATCGCCCGGGCGATGGAGCGGCGGGTGCCCGAAATGCGCCTCGCGCGGCTCACGGTTTCGCTGCTCCGGCCGGCGCCGATGGCGGGCCTGCGCGCCGAAGCGGAGATTGGCCGCAATGGCCGTTCCGTCGCCACCGCGAGCGCGCGCGTGCTGGATCGCGACGGCGTGGTCTGTGCGGAAGCGACCGGCCTGTTCATGGCGCCCGCGCAGACGACGCTGAACCCGTCGAGCCCGCCGGCGCCGCGCAGCCGCGAGGGCGCCCGTCCCGGCCCCTTCCCGGCCCGGGGCACGCTGCACGGCCGGCCCTGCTTCATCGACTTCCTGGAGTTCGCCTATCCGCCCGGCGAGGACCGAGAGCCCGGCCCCACGCTGGTCTGGATGAAGAACCTGCCGCTGATCGAGGGCGAGGCGGACTCGCCCTTCCAGAGCCTGTGCGCGCTGGCCGATTGCGGCAACGGCATCTCGCGGCTGGCGGAAGCCGGCGTGGTCGGTTTCATGAATGCCGATCTGACGATCCACATGCACCGCCCGCCGGTCGGGCCCTGGCTCTATTCGCAGGCGGCCTCGACCTGGCAGCCCGACGGCATCGGCCTCGCCCAGGCCGAGATCGGCGACGAGAACGGCCCCGTCGCGATGGTGCTGCAGAGCCTGCTGCTGCGGCCCACGGGCGGTCAGGCCTAGTCGCCGTCGGCGGCCAGGCCCAGCGCCGCTTCCTCGGCTTCGATCGCGGCCAGCGTTCCGGCGTTCAGGGGAATGCCGTCGCGCCTGTTCCGCGCCGCCAGTTCCGCCTCCAGGTCGCCGGGCAGATAGAGTCGCTCGACATCCCCGACGCGCCGGCTGGCGGTGAACTGCGCCGCGATCGCCGCGACCTGGGCCTCGACATCCGCCAGCGGCCGGAAACGGGCGATGTCGATCGCGAGGTAGAACTGGCCGTCGACGCCGGCCACCGCGCCGGTCTCCATGGTGCCCGAGGCCGTGCCGTAGGCGGCGCCTGAGAGCACGGTCGACAGCAGGCCGACCATCACGGCGAGCCCGATCCCCTTGGGGCCGCCGATCGGCTGGATCAGACCCGCCAACGCGGCGGCCGCATCGCGGGTCGGCCGGCCCTCGGCGTCGAAGGCCCAGCCCTCGGGCAGGGGCTCGCCCTTCTGAGCATAGACCCGGATCTTGCCGTGCGCGGTCTGGCCCAGCGCCATGTCGAGCACCAGCGGCGGCCGCCCGGCCGCCGGCACCGCCACCGACAGCGGGTTCAGGCCGACGATCTTGTCGCGTCCGCCCCAGGGCGCCATGGTCGGCAGGGCGTTGCTGCCGGCCAGCGCGAGAAAGCCCTCTTCCGCCGCCCGCATGGTGTACCAGTCCAGCGCCCCGCAATGGTTCGAGCCGCGCACGGCGGCGAGCGCCACGCCGACGTCGCGGGCCCGCGCCATCGCCCGGTCCATGGCGAAACGGCCGGCGATCTGGCCCATCGCGTTGTTCGCCTCGACCACCAGCGCCGCGCCACTGTCGACAAGGAGCGTCGGCCGTCCCGCCGGATCGACGCCCTCGCGGGTCAGCTTGGCGACATAGTCGGGCACCCGCAGCACGCCGTGCGAATGGATGCCCCGCAGGTCGGCCTGCACCAGGCTTTCGGCCAGCAGTCCGGCGTCCGCGCCGTCCATGCCGCAGGCCATGAACAGCCGGGTGACGCGGGCCTGCAGGCGATCGGCCGGAATCCGGCGCTCGCCATCTTCTCCGGGATAACGGGCCATCTGGTACCTTGTTCACGCCCCCGGGGGACCTCCGGGAACGGGAAACCTCGCCCGCATCGCGCCCGGCGGCAAGCCGGCGGGATCTAGTCCGGCGCGCCGTCGGGATCGGGCAGGATCACGTCGGCGATGACGCCGCCGTCGATCCAGGCGCGCAGCAGGCCGGCGGCGCGCCCGGGGGCGGCATCGGCGGGATGCCAGGGCGCGATGGCCTCGCAGATCGCCGAGAAATCGCAGCCGTCGATGAGGGCGTCGAGCGCAACGGCTTCGTCGTCCTCCAGCGAGCGGAACTGGGTCTCGAGCGCGTCCGGCCGCCAGATCAGCCAGGGCAGCGGCGTCTCCAGCGCTTCTGGCGCCGGCACGGGCTCGCCGTCGCGGTCGGCGCGCCAGATCTGCGGGGCGTTCCAGGTCAGGTCGAGCCGGCGCAGGGCGGGCACGGTCTCGAAACGCAGCACCGGCCAGGCCTCCGGCGGGGTCATCGCCACGACCGCGTCGAAACCGATCGGCGCGGCGTCGGCTTCATCGAAGGCCTCGCCCAGCGCCCATTCCCAGGCCGCCACCTCGGCCAGCACCGGATGCGCCTTCCAGGGTTCGGCCTCGCGCAGGAAGCGGGCCATCCGCCGGCCGTACCAGCGGATCGAGGGATGGTGCGAGGGATGGCGGGCGACATAGTCGCGGCAGAGCCGGTGGAAGCCGTCGTCGCCGGCGACCGCCCAGAGCGCGGGATAATCGGTGGTCAGCGCCTCGCACAGGCGCAGCACGTAGGCGTCGCGATAGACCGCCAGCAGGACCTCGCGGGATTCCCGAGGCGAATCCGTCACCCGCTCCGCGATGGCATCGTCCCCGCCGACGATGTAGCGGCGAAAGTCCTCCTGCAGGGCGCGCAGGGCCGGCGCCTCAGGCGGCGTCGCGGACATCGGCGGCGATCCGGCGGGCCTGCGCCAGTTCGGCGAGCAGGTCGTCCAGCGGCGGGATGTTGTCGTCGCGCTCGATCATGGTCGAACCCGGCCCGAAGCGGCGCACCGCCTCGGCGTAGAGCGCCCAGACCGGATCCGGCACCGGCTGGTCATGGGTGTCGATGATGTGGCTGCCCATGTCGAGATGGCCGGCGAGATGGAACTGCTGCACCCGTCCGGCCGGCACGCCGTCGAGAAAGTCCAGCGGGTCGAAGCCGTGGTTGAAGGCCGAGACGTGGACATTGTTGACGTCGAGCAGCAGCAGGCAGTCGGCCCGCCGGCAGAGTTCGGTGAGGAATTCCCATTCGCTCATCCGGCTTTCCGCGTAGGCGACATAGGTCGAGACGTTCTCCAGCACCAGCCGGCGGCCCAGCCGGTCCTGCACCCGCAGGACCCGTTCGGCGACATGCGCCAGGGCTTCCTCGGTGTAGGGCAGCGGTAGCAGGTCGTGCATGTTGTGCCCCCCGGTCCCGGTCCAGCACAGGTGATCGGAAATCCAGGCGGGCTCGACCCGCTTCGCCAGCGCATCGAGGGCGTCGAGATAGGTCTCGTCCAGCGGATCGGTGGCGCCGATCGACAGCGAGACGCCATGCATCACCAGCGGGTAGTCGGCGCGGATGCGGTCGAGAAAGTGCAGCGGCTTGCCGCCGGCCACCATGTAGTTCTCGGAGAGGATCTCGAACCAGTCCACCGGCGGCCGGCGCGTCACGATCTCCTCGTAGTGATCGGTGCGCAGGCCGAGCCCGAATCCCAGCGGAGGGTGGGTCGGCGCGTCGGTCGGGGCGGCGTCGGTCACGGGCGGCAGGCTCCGGGTTCGCGGGTCTCGTCGCTTCAGATGTAGGCGGGACGCGGCCAAACGCCAAACGCCGAAACGACAAACGCCGGAGCGAAGCGCTCCGGCGTTGCCGTGTTCGACGAGGAAGTCGAAGCAGCAGGCGGGATCAGCCGACCTTGCCGCCCTTCGCTTCGCACGAGGACTTGTTCTCGGCCTGGATGAAGCCCTGGCCCTTGCAGGCGTTCTGGCCCTTGCAGGAGCTGTTGGCGCTCGCTGTCACAAGGCTGCGGGAGGCTCCCAGCTAAACTCTACCCCGCCAAAACCATATGCCGGGCGTGTC
>JBGTSP010000165.1:0-9725 GCA_041940205.1 Alphaproteobacteria bacterium | reverse complement strand
AACGAAATGGTGCGCTCGGGCGAACTGTCGGCCCCGGTGGTGATCGGCCGCGATCACCTCGACAGCGGTTCGGTGGCCTCGCCCAACCGCGAGACCGAGGGCATGCGCGACGGTTCGGACGCGGTTTCCGACTGGCCGCTGCTGAACGCGCTGCTGAACTGCGCCTCGGGCGCCACCTGGGTCAGCCTGCATCATGGCGGCGGTGTCGGCATGGGCTTTTCCCAGCATGCCGGCATGGTGATCTGCTGCGACGGCACCGCGGCCGCCGATCGCCGGATCGAGCGGGTGCTCTGGAACGATCCGGCCAGCGGCGTGATGCGCCACGCCGACGCGGGCTACGAGGAGGCCATCGACTGCGCCCGCGCGCACGGTCTCAGGCTGCCCGCGATCCTGCCCGACGAAGGCTGAACGGCGCCGCAAAGAAAACGGGGGCGTGCCGTCCGGCACGCCCCCGTTCTCGCGTTCGGGTGTTTTCGCGCGGTTACTTGCAGCCGGCGACGAAGGTTTCGCCCTCGTTCGCGGTGAAGTCCTTGGTCTTGCCGCTCTGGCTGCAGAGCATCGTGATCTTGATGCCCTTCTTCTTGCCGGGCGCGGGATCGCCGCACAGCTCGTTGGTCGGCGTCAGTCGGCATTCCTGCTTGCCGAGGCAGAGCGCGGTCACCGACTGGTCGACCTTGCAGGTGTTGCCGCCCTTCAGGTCGCCATATTCGGCGAGGTCGATCTTGCGGATGAAATTCTCCTTCTCGGTGAACTTCGGCAGATCGGCCTTGCCGCTGCTGGCCGCCGTCTGCGCCAGGTCCAGATAGGGCTTGGCGCAGGCCTTGGCGTTGTTCGCCTCGTTGCCCGACAGGCCGGCGATGCCGCCGTTGATGCCGTCGACCAGGATGCCGGCGCGGGTCTTGGCCACGTCCGGGTTGAGCTGGCCGGCGACGCCGATGCCGGTCTTCTTCAGGGCGTAGGCGATGTCCGAAGTGGCGGTTTCGCTCACCTTGCCGGCAGAATCGGATTTTGCGCACAGGCCGACGATCAGGGTCGCGGCCTCCTGGGTGATGTTGTCCGCGAGCGCCGCGGTGCTGCTGGCGAGCGCCAGGCCGGCGGCGGCGGCAATGATCAGTCGTCTCACGTGCTTTCCCTCATGAATCTTGTTCTCGACGCATGCCCCTCACAAAAAGCAAGTATGATGCCAAGTCAAGCAATCAAGGGCTGTTTTTGGCCGGATGCACCGAAACGGCTTCATCATGCGGCATTTCGGGGTCAAAAACGCAATAACCCCGCCTCACTGGCGGCCCGAAACGAGTTCAGACCGCCAGATCGAGGGTAAGGCTCCTAGAGGCAACGGAGCCGGGATCATGTGTACGTGCAAAATACATAAAAAACAATACAAATACCGATCACAATTCGTTTTAAAATGGGAAAATCCGCTCACATCCCTGTCCCGGGTTGCGACAGGGATGTCGCGGATTGCGAAGTCGGGCCGGGGCCGGCCTGCCGATTCGCCGGCGCCCGCGCCTCAGCGTCCGCCGCCGTCGCAGATCAGCAGCTGGCCGCTGACATAGTTCGCCTCCGGCAGGCAGAGGATGTAGACCGCGCCGGCGGCCTCCTCGACGCTGCCGGCATGCCCCAGCGGGATCATCATGTCGGCGGCCTGCAGCCGCTTGCGCTGGATGCCGACCGCGATCTCCCGGCCCTCGATGTTGATCGAGGCGCCCTCGTCGTCCAGCGCCTGGGTCAGCCTGGTGTTGATCAGGCCGAAGGCGACCGCGTTGACGTTGACGTTGTAGCGTCCCCATTCCTTGGCCAGCGCCTTGGTCAGGCCGACGATGCCGGCCTTGGCGGAGGAATAGTTGGCCTGGCCGGCATTGCCGTAGACGCCGGACACCGAGGAAATGTTGACCACCTTGCGGTGCACCGGGTTGCCCGAGCCGATCTCGACCTTGGCGGCCTCCCGGATGACGTCGCCGGCGGCCCGCAGGATGCGGAAGGGGGCGACGAGATGCACGTCGATGATGTCCCGGAACTGCTTGTCGTCCATCTTCTGGATGACGTTGTCCCAGGTGTAGCCGGCATTGTTCACGATGATGTCCGGCACGCCGAAATTCTCCACCGCCGCGGCGACGAAGCGGTCGGGAAAGTCGTCGTCGGTGACCGAGCCGACGCAGGCCACCGCCTCGGCGCCCAGCGCCTGCATCGCCGCCACCGCCTCGGCCGCCGGCGCCTCGTCCAGGTCGTTGATCACCAGGCGCGCGCCCTCGCGCGCGAACTTCTCGGCCAGCGCGCGGCCGATCCCGCGTCCCGAACCGCTGACCATCGCGACCTTGCCGTCGAACACGCCCATTGCCCGTCTCCCCGTCCTGAGATTGATCCGTTCAGGCCCAGCCCTGCAGCCGCGCCGCTTCCGCGCGGACCCGCTCGGGGCCGCCCAGCCATTGCCGGTTGGCGCCGATCCGCTTGAACCAGTAGTGCAGGCCCAGCAGGTCGGTAAAGCCCATGCCGCCATGCACCTCGGTGGCGGTGCGGGCGACGAAGGGACCGACCTCGGCCAGGTGCGCCTTGGCGAGGCAGGCCAGCAGGTCGGCCTCGTCCGGCAGCGCGTCGTGCGCGTGCGCGGCATGCCAGATCAGCGCCCGGCAGGGCTCCAGCCGCGCCGCCATCTCGGCGCACAGGTGCTTCACCGCCTGGAAGCTGCCGATCGGCCGGCCGAACTGCTCGCGTTCGCCGGCATAGGCCACGGCCTTCTCGAGCATCGCCTGTGCCGCGCCCAGCGTGTCGGCGGCCAGCAGCACCCGGCCGGTGCGCAGCATCGCCCGCACGCCGTCGCCGGCCGCGCCTTCGTCCTCCAGCCGCTCGGCGGGCGCATCCGCGAGGTGCAGCACCGCGGCAGATCGCGTGCGGTCGATGGTTTGCAGGCTTTCGCGGCGCACGCCCTGCGCCGCGAGGTCGAGCACGTGCAGCGCGCCCTCGCGGTCGGCGATCAGGGCATGGCTTGCGCCGTCCGGCTCCAGCACGAACATCGCCCGGCCGGACAGCGTGCCGGCTCCCGCGCGCACCTCCGCCCCGTCCCGGGCGCCGGCCCGCTCGCTCACGGCGGCGGCCAGGCGGATCTCGCCGGCGGCGATGCGCGCGAGCCAGGGCTCCCGCTCAGCCGCGGCGGTTGCGCACAGGCCGGCGACCGCCATTCCCGCCGGCGCCAGGAAGGCCGCCGGCGCGACGTGGCGGCCCAGCATCTCCTGCACCAGGGCGGCATCCAGCAGGCCGAGGCCGAGTCCGCCCTGGGCCTGCGGTACCATGATCTGGTTCACGCCGAGCGCGGCGAGGCCGTCGGCGATCGCCCCGGCCGCGTCGCCATCGCCACCGGCGGCCGCGCGCACGCGCTCCAGCGGCGCGCTCCCGGCCAAAAAGCGCTCGACGCTGTCCTGCAGCAGGCGCTGGTCCTCGTTCAGGCCGAATTCCATCGCTTCAGCGCTCCACCTTCGCCGGCTTCGGCTCGCGCGGCAGGCCGAGGCCGCGCTCGGCGATGATGTTCTTCTGGATCTGCGCGGTGCCGCCGCCGATGATCAGGCCGAGATCGAGCATGTGGCGGAACTGCCAGGCGCCGCCGTCGCGCAAATAGGGGCTGTCGTCGTAGAGCAGGCCCAGTTCGCCCAGCACGTCGATTGCCAGGCCGGCGAGCTGGTGGTTGAGCTCGCAGCCCTGCAGCTTGACGATCAGCTTCGCAAGGCCGCCGCTTTCGCCCCGCATCGACTGCGTCATCAGCCGCAGGCCGTGGCTGGTCATCGCCTGCGCCTCGGCCTGCAGGCGGACCAGGCGGTCGCGCAGGACCGGATTGTCCATCACCCGGCCGCCGTCGATCTGCTCGCGCTGCATCAGCTCGGCGATCTGCTGCAGCCGGCGCAGGGCGGCGTTGGGATCGCCCAGCATGCCGCGTTCGTGGGTCAGCGTGGCGTTGGCCACGGCCCAGCCCTCGCCGCGACCGCCGACGATCTGTCCCACCGGCACCCGCACGTCGGTGAAGAACACCTCGTTGAAGATCGCGCTGCCGGTCATGGTCACCAGCGGCCGGACCTCGATGCCCGGCGTGTCCATCGAAAACAGCAGGTAGCTGATGCCCTTGTGCTTCGGCGCCTCGGGCTCGGTGCGCACCAGGCCGAACCTCATGTCGGCCTGGCGCGCGGTGCTGGTCCAGATCTTCTGGCCGTTGATGACGAAATGCCCGTCCTCGACCACGGCCGAGGTGCGCAGGCTGGCGAGGTCGCTGCCCGAGCCGGGCTCCGAATAGCCCTGGCACCAGATCATCTCGCCGCGCAGGGTGGGGGCGATGTACTGCGCCTTCTGTTCCTCGCTGCCCAGTTCCAGCAGCGTCGGCACCAGCATCGAGATGCCCTGGTTGGCGAGACCGCCGGGCACGCCGGCCCGGCTGAACTCCTCGGCGATGATGCGCGACTTCAGGATGTCGGGCTCGGCGCCGAAGCCGCCATAGGCCGTCGGGATGGTGCGGGCGGCGTAGCCCGCTTCGATCAGGCTGCGCTGCCAGGCGAGCCGCCGGGGATGGCGCGGATCGGGATCGCCCGGTTCCGGGGCCTCGCCGCCGCGGGTCTCCAGGAAGTGGCGGACCTCGTCGCGGAAGGCGCGGTATTCGGGCGTGAGGGTCAGGTCCATGCGGTCTTGTCCCCGCGTCTCAACGGCCCTTCCAGACCGGCGCCCGTTTCTCGACGAAGGCGCGCGGGCCCTCCTTGAAATCCTCGGTCTTGAACAGCGCGCGGGATTCCTCGGCGCTGGCCCGCCACAGGGCCTCGTCGTCGTCGATCAGCGCCCGGGCGGCGATCGAGCGGCTGGCCTGCACCGCCAGCGGCGCGTTCACCGCGATCCGTCCGGCCAGCGCCAGCGCCTCCTCCAGCAGGGCGTCCGCCGGCACCACCCGGTTGACCAGGCCGAGCGCCAGCGCCCGGTCGGCCTCGATCGGATCGCCGGTCAGGATCATCTCCATCGCCATCGACGGGCCCACGGCGCGGGGCAGGCGGAACAGGCCGCCGGCCGCGGCGGCCAGCGAGCGCTTGACCTCGGGCAGGCCGAAGCGGGTGCCCTCGGCGGCGATCGCCAGGTCGCAGGCCAGCATGATCTCGCAGCCGCCGGCCAGCGCCGCGCCGTGCACCGCGGCGATCAGCGGCTTGCGCCGTTCGCGTTTCACCAGGCCGGCGAAACCGCCACGCTCGGTGGCGAGCCGCTGCGCCTCGCCCGAGGCGATCGCCTTCAGGTCGGCGCCGGCGGAGAAGACCTTGCCGTTGCCGGTCAGGATTGCGACCCACAGCGCCTCGTCCGCTTCATAGCGGTCGATCGCGGCCTCGATGCCCTCGGCGACATCGCCGTTCACGGCATTGCGCGCATCGGGGCGGTTCAGGGTGATGATCGCGACATGCTCGCGGGTCTCGAATTCGACGGCCATGGTGTCCTCCCTCGGGGCCGGCCCAGCATGGCGGCAAGGCGCCATGCGCGCCAATTCAATTCGGCACCGGACCCATTCCCGATGCGAATGCCGCGGCGCGGCTGTCCCGGCGGCCTAGCGGCCGAGGCGCCACTCGATGCGCTCCTTCAGGCGATCCATGAAGGGCTCGCCATAGACCTCTTCCGGGTTCTCGCGGACCATGGCGTCGATCACCGCCGCGTCCTCGCCGATCAGGATGCGCCAGCGGTTCTCGCGCACGCCCGCCAGGATCACGCCGGCGGCCTCCGCGGCGCTGACCGGCGCGTTCTCCTTGAAGTTCCGGTGCAGCCGTTCGCGGTTCGCGTCCATCCCCTCGCGGCCCAGCACGGCGGCCGAGTTGGCGACGATCTCCGTGCCGATATGCCCGGGCATGACCACCGAGACGCCGATATGCGGGGCGTGCAGCTTCATGTCGTTGATCAGCGCCTCGGTGAAGCCGCGTACGGCGAACTTCGCGGCGCTGTAGGCGGTGTGCGCCGTGGTCGGGCCCAGCGAGGCCCAGACCCCGTTGATGCTGGCCGTGTTGACGATATGGCCTTCCTCGGCCGCCAGCAGCATCGGCAGGAAGGCGCGGGTGCCGTAATAGACCCCGTACCAGCAGACGTTGAAGGTGCGCTCCCATTCCGCGCGGTCGTGTTCCAGCATGCTGCCGCCGCCGCCGATGCCGGCATTGTTGAACAGCAGGTTGACGCGGTCGGTCGCGTGCGCCTCGGCGACGCCGTCGCGGAAGGCCAGCACGTCGGCCTCGTCGGCGACGTCGGCCCGGTGGGTGCTGACGACGAGACCGTCCGCGCCCTCCGCGCGGCAGAGCGCGGCGGTCTCCGCCATCGCCTCCTGCGAGACGTCGCACAGCGCCAGGTGGCAGCCCTCGCGGGCCAGCGCCCGGGCCAGTTCCCGGCCCATGCCGGTGCCGCCGCCGGTGATGACCGCGAGGCGGCCGTCGAATTCCTTCATCGTTCCCTCCCGACGGGCGCGGCGGCCCTCCGCCGGCGCCCGGACCCACGATGCGGCCTCGACCGGCGCCTGTCCATCCGGGTCGGTACCGCCACGCGGCATGCTAGTATTGCAAGCATGGAACTGGTCCTGCACGGCAGTCCCCACTCGCTGCCGACCTACAAGGTGGCCCTCGCGTTGCGGCTGTCGGGACTCGCCTTCCGGTTTCGCTATGTCAGTTTCCGGGACGGCAGGCATCGCGAACCGGACTTTCTTGCTCTCTCGCGCTGGGGTCAGGTGCCGGTACTGACGATCGACGGGGTGCCGCACGTCCAGTCCTCGGCGATCATCGAGACCGTTGCGGCGATCTCCGGCCGGTTCGCGGGCAGCGACCCCGAGTCCCGGCAGGCGGTGCGGGAATGGCTGTGGTGGGAGGCGGACGTGCTGTTTCCCCCGATCTTCGCCTGCTACGGCATCTCGCTGGGCGACCGAAAGCTGCTGCCGATCAGCGTCGAACCGCCGATCCGCCGCTATTTCGCGGACAAGGCGGCTGCCGCTCTCGACCGGCTCGAAGGCCTGCTGTCGGCCCGGACTTCGCTCTGCGGAGCGGAAACGACACTGGCCGATATCGTCTGCCTCGGCGATGTCGTGTTCGCCGAGCTGTGCGGCCTGGCGCCAAGGATGCGGTCCGGCCTGGCAGACTGGATTGCCCGCCAGCAGGCGCTGCCTGGCTATGCCGGTCCGTTCGAACTGCTGGCGATGAACGATCTCGAGATCGCCGCCGTTCCGGCCGGGGAGCGCTGATCGCGTGGCGCAGTTCGCCGAACTCGCGGAAGCCGAGGCCGGGGGCGAGATCGCCGCGATCTACGGCGAGATCCGCCGCCTGCACGGCGTGCCCTATGTCTCCTCGCTCTATCGCCATCTCGCCACCTTTCCGGGCGTGCTCGAATGGACCTGGGCGCGGCTCGGGCCGGCGCTCGCCGACGGCCGCATCCAGGCCACCGCCGCCGGGATCGCCCGGGACCATGGCGAACGGCCGCTGGCGCCGCTCGACGGTCCGGCCGCGGCGCGGCTCGGCCTCGACGACGCGGCCCTGGCGGCGATCCGCGCCGTCTGCGACAGCTTCACCCGCGTCGCGCCGAGCAACCTGCTGGCGGCCGGCTGCTTGCGCGCGCTGCTGGACGGGCAGACGGCGCCGGCCGGCCTTCGGGCGATCGCGGCCCCGCCGGGCTGGCGGCCGCCCGCGCCGCTGCCGCCGCTGCCCGCGCTGGCGCCGGTGCCGCATCCCGAGCCCGGGATCGACCGCCTGCTGCAGGGGCTGGCCGCCGGCGAGGGCGCGCAGCGCTTCGTGCCCGGGCTCTACCGCATGCTGGCGCACTGGCCGGGCTATCTCGCCCGTGTCGGCGAAACGCTGGGGCCGCTGCTGGCGGATCCCGAACTCGGGGCCCGGGGCGAGGCGCTGGCGGCGCGCGTCACCGGGGCGGCGCCGGGAATTCTCGCCGGCCTGCCGCCCGCCGGCGCCCCGCCGGGTTCCGTTCGCCCGCACCGCGCCGCGCTGCTGGCGGCGATCGCCACCTACCGGCGGACAAGCCCGCAGATGCTGGTCTTCTCTCAGCTCCTGCGCGCCGCCCTGCCGGCCGGGGCGGACGGCGGCGCGGGCTGAGGCACGCCGGCGGTCGCGAAGGTCTCGCGCACGCCGTCCAGGAAGCCGGTCACCGGCGGCGGCGTGCCGCGGGCCGGCGAGGTGACCGCGGCGATGCCCTGGGTCGGCATGTCGACGACGTCGCGCAGCAGGACGAAGTCCCGCTCGAGGGTGCCGTAGTCCGGCCCGAGATTGACCACCGGGCTGCAGGCGTCGGTGACGGCGATCAGGTCGCGGATCAGGGTGAAGTCGTCGCAGACATAGTGCGGGCTGAGCGGCGGCAGGCCGTTGCGGGCATAGACCTGCGTCAGGTCGGTGTGCACCGGCTCGACCGTCGCCGGAATGACGATCGGATAGTGCAGCACGTCGACCTCGCGGATCCGCGCGAGTTCCAGCAGCGGGTGGGCCTTCCGGACCATGAAGACGCAGTGGAAGTCCGCCAGCGGCGCGACCTGCAGCTCCGGCCATTTCAGCATCTGGCTGGTGGTGCCGAACAGCAGGTCCAGCTCCGCGCCCATCAGTTGCGGCACCAGGTCCTGGGCCGAGCCGGAGACGATCTCGATGCGGATGCCGGGATGTCGGGCGGCGAATGCGACCAGCGCCGGGTTGACGAACTTCTGGTAGATCGCCGGCGCGAAGCCCAGCCGCAGGCGGCCGGCGCGCAGGCCGCGCAGGTCGGAGACCCGGGCCATCAGGTCGTCCATGTCGCCCAGGATCAGGCGCGCCCTCTCGACGAAGGCGCGCCCCGCCTCGGTCGTCCGCATGCCCCGCGGCAGGCGCTGGAAGAGCGCCACCCCGAGCCGCGCCTCGACATCGGCGATCGACTTGGTCAGCGCCGACTGGGTGATCGCCAGCGAATGCGCGGCGGCGGTCACGCTCTCCGCGCGGGCGACCTCGACGACGTGCCGCAGGCGGCGCAGCTCGATCTCCATAAGCATTCCCCCGATGAATGCCGACCAGCCTGATATGAATTAGACAGAATGACAAAGGACCGCGATCCTGCGTGCTCCCGGAAACCGTACGCCGCCCCCGGAGGCCCGCCATGCATTCGCCGATCTGCGCGCTGCTCGACATCGAGTTCCCCCTGGTCGCCTTCAGCCACTGCCGCGACGTCGTCGTCGAGGTCTCGAAGGCCGGCGGCATGGGTGTGCTCGGCGCCGTCGGCCTGTCGCCGGAGAAGCTGGAGATCGAGCTCGCCTGGATCGACGATCATGTCGACGGCAAGCCCTACGGCGTCGACCTGATCGTGCCGAACCGGTTCGAATCCAAGGGCAAGAAGATCAGCGCCGACGAGCGGGTGCGCCAGGTGCCGGAGGAGCACCGCGCCTTCGTGCGCGACATCCTGGCCCGGCACGGCATCGAGGACGAGGAGGCCGACGCCCGCCGCCGCAAGGGCGGAACGCGGCTGTCGACCAGCATGCAGGAGGACGGCGCCCGGGCCCTGCTCGACGTCGCCTTCGCCCATCCCATCGGCCTGATCGCCAACGCGCTCGGCACCCCGCCGGCCTACATGCTGGAGCGGGCCAAGGCCGCCGACGTGCCGGTGGCCGCCCTCGTCGGCGCCAAAGAGCATGCGGTCGCCCAGGTCGCGGCCGGGGTCGACATCCTGGTGGTCGCCGGCGGCGAGGCCGGCGGACATTGCGGCGACGTCTCGACGCTGGTGCTGGTGCC
>JBGTSP010000164.1:0-9736 GCA_041940205.1 Alphaproteobacteria bacterium | reverse complement strand
TGGCCGTGGCCGCCGCTCTGCTTCTTGTGCCTGCCGTGCTGCTGCGTGCCCTTCTTGATCGCCTCCTTGTAAGGCACCCGCGGCGGCGCCAGGGTCACCGGAATGCCGTACTTGTTGGCCAGCCGGTCGGCCGCCAGCTTGATGTGGATCTCGCCGCGTCCCGAGAGCACGAATTCGTGGGTGTCGGGATCGTGGCCGTAGCGGATCGCGGGATCCTCCTCGCCGATCTTGGCCAGCGCGGCGGACAGCTTGACCTCGTCGTCGCGCCGCTCGGTGGCCAGCGCAAAGGCGTAGACCGGCGGCAGCAGCTCGGCGCGCGGCAGCGCCGGAGCCGCGCCTTCGGCCAGGATGTCGCCGGTCTGCACGCTTTCCATGCGTCCCAGCGCGACCACGTCGCCGGCCTCGGCGGCCGACAGTTTCTCGCTGTCGTGTCCGCGCATCGAGAACACGCCGGACACCCTGTCGCCGTTCAGCACCATCCCCTCGGAGAGGGTGCCCGACCAGACCCGGGCCACCGAGAGCTTGCCGCCGTGCTGGGTGTGATAGGTCTTCAGCACCTGGGCGACGCAGCCCGCGTCCTCCGGCACGCCGGCCCGCGCGGCCGCCGCCGAGGCGTCTGGCACCTCGTGCCGCAGGGCCTTCATCAGCCGGCGCACGCCGTGATCGTGCTCCGCCGCGCCGAGAAAGACCGGCACGATCAGGCCGTCGGCGAAATCCCGGGTCAGGTTGGCATAGACCTCGTCGCGTTCGGGCGATTCGTCCTCCAGCACCTTTTCCATCAGGGCGTCGTCGAAATCGGCCAGGGTTTCCAGCATCTGGTAGCGCGCGTCAGGTTCCGCGTCGGGCGTCTCGCTGCGCTCGGACTCGGCGTCGGTGCGGTAGACATAGGTGCGCTCGGAGGCCAGGTCGACATAGCCGACCACGGTCTCGTTCTCGACGATCGGCATGTGCCGCAGCACCAGCGGCGCCGCGGAAACGGGCGCCAGGGCGTCAAGCACGCTCTGGGCATCGCCGGTCGCGCGATCCACCTTGTTGACGAAGATCATGCGCGGAATGCCCTGCTCCTCCAGCGCCTTCATCACCGGCATCAGCGCCACGGCATTCGCCGCGCCGGCCTCCCAGACCACGATCGCCGCATCGACGCCGGGCAGCACGTTGAGCGCTTCCTGTTCCAGCTCGATCGACCCGGGACAGTCGAGAAAGACGAAACGATCGTCGAGATAGCGGGTCGCGGCGACATTGACCTCGGTGCTCATGCCGCGGGCCCGGGCCTCGGCGGCGCTGTCACCGACCGTATTGCCCTGGGTGACGCTGCCCTTCCTGTTCGTCGCCTCGGTGACGTAGAGCAGGCTTTCGAGCAGCGTGGTCTTGCCCGAGGAATAGGTACCCACAATGGCAATGCTGCGTGGTCCTGTGGATTTGGCGTTGGACATGCCGCTGGTCCTCCCTGTCCGGGCGACGGTCGCGGCAACAGGCGCCGTCGCCTGTCTGCGGCGCGTCTGCGTTCGGACACGAGTCCGGGCCGCGCGCCTTGTGGTTACGCGCCCCCCGCGACGGCCCGGTCCGTCCGCTGCCACCCGCGGGAGCCACGGGCGGGGGACCGGTCGTCGAGCGCGCCGATCCCCTCCTTAATGGCGATATCGTTTCAAACTGCGGGACGGGGGCGCAAGCGAAATCGTTTCGCCCGGGGCGTCTCCGGCGTCGGTGAGGTCACATCTGGCGCCCGCCGGGCCCGGCGTCCCGTTCGTCGCCCGGCCATTGTTCCGCCACGAGTTCGGTGATCGTCGTCCTGTCGGGCTCCGCGTCGACCCCCAGCCAGTCGAGCGCCTCGGTGAGCGTGCTCGCGGCGGCGTGCTGCCCGGCGATCTTCGGGGCATGTTGGCCCAGGATGTCGATGAACAGACGGGCCATGTTGCCCACCGAGGGATCCGGTGTCAGGCCGAGCAGGTAGGCCACGCGGTTGGTCCGGTGCATGCCCTGTTCGGCACGCACCGCGATCAGTTGCGCGACCCGCTGCATCAGTTCCGGCGTCATCACGAAGCGGGCCGCTTCGCGCACGTCCATCAGCAGCACGAAGTCGCGGTCGTGACGCGGGTCGCGATCGATCTCGTGCAGGCAGGACATCATCTCCCCCGCCTGGCTGACGCCGGTGAAGCGGACAAGCTCGAGGGCGAGTTCGGGGACGATGGTGAACTGGTAGGGCATGATCCCGCTGGCGACCGGACAAAGGCGGCCCGCGACCGCGCGCGCCTGCCCTCCTTATGAAACGGGCAGGGTTGCCAAACGATAAAGTTTTCGCCGTCCGCCCGCCAGCGCGGACGACCGGCGCCGGTCGATCGCGCTCAGCTCAGCGCGCCGCAGAACCGCTGGATCCGCCGGCAGGCTTCCTCGAGCACCGCTTCCGAGGTGGCATAGGAGATCCGGAAATGCGGGCTCAGCCCGAACGCCGCGCCGTACACCACGGCCACGCCCTCGGCTTCCAGCAGGGCGGTGCAGAAGGCCTCGTCGCTGTCGATGAGGACGCCGTCCGGCGTGCGCTTGCCCAGGCAGCCGCCGCAGGAGGGATAGACGTAGAACGCGCCTTCCGGCACCGCGCATTCGATGCCGGCGGCCTGGTTCAGCATGCCGACGACGAGATCGCGTCGCGCCTTGAAGGCCTTGTTATGCTCGGCGATGAAATCGATCGGACCGCTGAGCGCCGCGACCGCGGCGGCCTGCGAGATCGACGAGGGGTTGGAGGTGCTCTGGGACTGCACCTTGGCCATCGCCGAGATCAGCTCGGCCGGGCCGCCGGCATAGCCGATGCGCCTTGGAGACGCCGTTGACGGTCAGCGTCCGCGCCTTCAGTTCGGGCGCGACCTCGGCCGGGGTGGCGAACACGAAATCGTCGTAGACGAGATGTTCGTACATGTCGTCGCTCATCACCCAGACCTGCTCGTGCCGCTTCAGCACGTCCGTCAGGGCTTCGAGGTGATCGCGCGCGTAGCCGGCGCCCGACGGGTTGGAGGGCGAATTGAAGATCAGCCACTTCGTGCGCGGCGTGATCGCCGCCTCCAGCGCCTCCGCCGACATCCGGAAGCCGTCCTCGGCCCGGGTCTCGATCAGCACCGGCGTGCCGCCCGCCAGCAGCACCATGTCGGGGTAGCTGACCCAGTAGGGCGTGGGGATCAGCACCTCGTCGCCGGGATCGAGGGTGGCGATCAGCGCATTGAACAGCACCTGCTTGCCGCCGGTACAGACGATCACCTCGTTGGCCGCGTAGGCGAGACCGTTCTCGCGGCGGAACTTCTCGATGATCGCCGCCTTCAGCGCCGGCGTGCCGCCGACCGCGGTATATTTCGTGTCGCCCGCCCGGATCGCGGCGATCGCCGCTTCCTTGATGTGATCGGGCGTGTCGAAGTCGGGTTCGCCGGCGCCAAGGCCGATCACGTCCTTGCCGGCCTCGCGCATTTCCCTGGCCTTGTCGGTCAGGGCCATGGTGGCCGAGGGCTTCACCCGGTTGACGGCTTCGGCAAGGAACGGCATCGCGGGAAATCCTCCTGGCGGAAGGGCGGGCGGGATCGGTCTGCGCGCCCGCGAAAGCCGGCGCGTCCGGCGCGCCGTCCGGCACCTATAGGCCCGGCCCGGAACGATGGCAACGGGCCGGATTCAGGCCGCGGCGATCGCCGTCGCGCCGTCGGCCTTGCCGTCGTCCCGGGCCTCGGCGACGATCCAGTCGCGGAAGGCCCGCACCTTCTGCCAGCGCAGCCGTTCGGGCGGATAGACCAGCCAGTAGGCGAACGAGGAGCGGATCCGGTCGTCGAAGGGGATGATCAGCCGGCCGGCCTCGATGTCCTCGCAGGCGATGGTCACCTGCCCCAGCATCACCCCGTGCCCCTGGATCGCCGCCTGCATGGCGGTGACCGGGGAATCGAAGCTCATGCCGTGGCGCGCATCGACGCCGGTGACGCCGCGCGCGGTCAGCCAGCTCGCCCAGTCGATCGGGGTCTCGTCGAGCCGGTGATGGGTGCTGTGCAGAAGCTGGTGGTGGCGCAGGTCGTCCGGCGTGCGCAACGGATGCCGGCCCTGCATCAGGCGGGGCGAGCAGAGCGGGGCGATCTGTTCCGACAGCAGCTTCTCGGACGTCAGCCCCTCGTAGACGCCCGGCCCGTAACGGATCCCGACGTCGATCTCGCCGTCGGAGAAGTCCAGCATCTGCGAGGAGGCGGAGATCCGCACGTCGAGCTCGGGATAGCGGTCGTGAAAGCGCTCGAGCCGCGGCAGCAGCCAGTGGGCGGCGAAGCCGGGCCCGACCGTGACGGTGAGCTGGCCGCCCTCCGCTTCGGCCCGCACCCGGCTGACCGCGCCCGCCATCCGGTCGAGACCGTCGCTCAGCCCCGGCAGCAGGGCGCGGCCGGCCTCGGTCAGCGCCAGGCGCCGGTTCAGCCGCTGGAACAGCGGCAGGCCGAGATTGTCTTCCAGGCTCTTGACCTGCTGGCTGACGGCCGCGGGCGTGACGAACAATTCCTCCGCCGCACGGGTGAAACTGAGGTGGCGGGCCGCGGCCTCGAAAGCCCGCAGCCCGTTCAGGGAAGGCAGTCTGCGCATCGCCGATTCACATTAGATTATCTTGAATGAATTATAGATCTTCTCATTTGCAGCACAAGGGATCAGCGCATAACTAGGATGCAACGAAGCAGTCGCCCCGTTCGATGACAGTTTTGCGTAAGGTTCTCTTAACCAATTTGTCAGCGGACGGGATCCCTGAGGAGTAGGCGAAATGGCCCCGACAAACCGCTCCGCGAGCGAACCCGAAACCTTCGACGGCCTGCGTGCCGCCGACCTGCGCAACCTCGACGTGGCGACCCTGGTCGCCCGCGGCCGGCGCGAGCGCAGCAAGGCCGTGATCGGCCTCGCCCGACAGCTGTTCGGACGGTCCTGAACGCCGCCCTCGCGACCGCATCCTCCCTGAACGACACCGAGATCGAAAAGGATCCGACCCATGACCGCACTGACCCAGGAAGAATTCAACCGCCAGCGTGAAGAAGCCCAGCGGGTGATCGAGGACATCCACGGCCTGATCGAGCAGGGCCGCAAGGCCCGCGCCCGCGCCATCGGCAGCATGGCCCGCCGCCTGTTCGACTGACCCGCGACAGGCCCGCGAGACGCCGGGGGAGGGTGCGAGGCGCCCTCCCCTTTTCTTTTGGACGTCCCCGCCTGGCCGCTACTCGGGGGCCGGGCCGGGAAAACGTTCGCGCAGCAGGCGCTTCAGCGGCTTGCCCGTGGGATTGCGCGGAATCTCGTCGACGAAGGCCGCGCCCTTGGGCTGCTTGAAGCCCGCCAGCTTGCCGTCGCAGAATTTCAGCACGTCGCTCTCGCTCAGGCTGTCGTCCTTGCGCACCACCACGGCGAAGGGGGATTCGCCCCAGCGTTCGCTCGGCACGCCGATGACCGCGACTTCCGCCACCTGCGGATGCTGCATCACCACGTTCTCGATCTCCGCCGGATAGACGTTCTCGCCTCCCGAGATCACCATGTCCTTCAGCCGGTCGTGGATGGTGATGAATCCCTCGTCGTCGACCAGGGCGATGTCGCCGGTATAGAGCCAGCCGTCGCGCAGCGCCTCGGCCGTCGCTTCCGGCTTGTTCCAGTAGCCCTTCATGTTCTGCCGGCCGCGGATGATCACCTCGCCCGGCACCCCGGGTGCCACGTCGGCGCCGTTTTCGTCCACCACCCGCACTTCGCTGTGGAAGAACGCCTTGCCGGTCGAGCCGATATGGCTCATCGCGTCGTCCGGACTGATCAGGCAGCCCGGACCGCAACACTCGGTCAGGCCGTAGACCTGGTGGATCTCGATGCCGCGCTCGCGATAGGCCTCGATCAGCGCCGCCGGCACCGGCGAGGCGCCGCTCATGATCCAGCGCAGGCTGGAATAGTCGTGCTCCTTCGCCGCCGGCACCTGCAGCATGAAGTTCAGCATTGCCGGCACCGCGAGGGTGATCGTCACCTTCTCCTCTTCGATCAGGCGCCACATCGCGGAGGGATCGAACTGGCGCATCAGGACCGAGGTGATGCCGACCATGACATTGCCGAGCACCGGGGTCAGCGCGCCGACATGGAACATCGGCAGGGCGATGACGTAGCGGTCCGCGAAACGGGTGTCGGCGGTCACGGAGATCGTGGTCAGCGCCCAGAACACCGAATTGTGGGTGTGCACCGCCCCCTTGGGCAGCCCGGTCGTGCCCGAGGTGTACATGATGAACAGCAGGTCCTCGTCCTGCGCGCCGATCGCCGGGGCCTCAGGCGCGGCGGCCTCCAGCACCGCCTCGTAGGCCTCCGCGAAGGGCTGGCGGGTCTCGGCCGGTCCGTGCTCGATCCAGACGCCGACCTGCGAGCCGTCCGCCCCGCGCGCCTGGATGTCGGCCACCAGGGGCGCGAACTCGGTGCTGTAGAGCAGCACCGTGGCGCCGCTGTCGTTGAGGATGTACGACAGTTCGTCGGCGACCAGCCGCCAGTTCAGCGGCACCACGACCGCGCCGATCTTGGCCAGCCCGAAGAAACTCTCGAGATATTCCACGCCGTTCATCATCAGCAGCCCGACCCGGTCGCCCGGCTTGACGCCGCGCGCCGAGGCCGCGTTGGCGATGCGGTTGGCGCGCGCATCGAGCGCAGCGAAGGTGAAGCGCTGGCCGGTGGCGGTATCCACCACCGCCTCCATGTGCGGGTTGAGATGGGCACGCTTGGCCAGGAACTGGCCGATATTGATTTCCATGACGTCCTCCCCTGGCCCCCGCGGCTTGCTTCCGCCGCGTTTGCGGGCCCGAAACCCTGCAGGACACCGGTTTCCGCCGGACCGCCCCGCCCACCGCAGATAAGCCGCGGTTCGCCGGCCCGTCAACGCCGGACGTGCGCGCCAAAAGAAGACGGCCGCCCCGGGGAGGAGGGGGCGGCCGTCGGTACACATCCAGACAGGACGGACAGGCCGGGAGACCGGCGGTCAGGGGGAGGGAAGCGGGTCTCCCGTTTCTCGCCTGTCCCGTATCGGGACAAGTCGATCCGCCTGTCCTTACATGGGCATGGCGAAGCATGTCGCGTGCCAGCGGGGAAGATCTACCGGTACCCGGACGCCGGCCCGCGCGCGCCGGCAGCCATCCGGCAAAGGGCCGGCGCGGTTCAGGCGGAGGCGGGTTCGATCTGGGAAAGCCGGCCGCCGAGCCTGATCGGGGCAATGGAGCGCGCCTTGCCGGTCGCATCGTCGCTGTCGATCAGCACACCGCACAGGGTGGCCTCGCCGCTCGCCGGGGCGAAGCGGCCCTCGGGCACCTTCCGGGTGAAGCGGCGCAGCGGTTCGGTCTTCTCCATGCCGATCACCGAATCGTAGTCGCCGCACATGCCGACATCGCTGATGTAGGCCGTGCCGCCGTCGAGCACGACATGATCGGCCGTCGGCACGTGGGTATGGGTACCGACCACGGCTGTGACACGGCCGTCGAACCAGTGGCCCAGCGCCATCTTCTCCGAGGTCGCCTCGCCGTGCACGTCCAGCAGGATCATCTCCGCCTCGTGGCGCAGCCGCATCCGCGCCAGCGCCTCCTCGACCGCGACGAACGGGTCGTCCAGCGGATCCATGAAGATCCGCCCCATGACCTGCAGCACGCCGACGCGCCTTCCGTCGTCGAGCGTGTAGACCCCGGCCCCGCCTCCCGGCGCGGTGCGCGGAAAGTTCAGCGGCCGGAGCAGCCGCTTGTCGTCGCCGAAGCGTTCCAGGATGTCCCGGTTGTCCCAGACATGATTGCCGGTGACGACGCAGCCGATTCCGAGCGAGTGAAACTCGTCGCAGATCTTGCCGGTCAGGCCGAAACCGCCGGCGGCGTTCTCGCCGTTGATGATGGTGAAGTCGACCGCCAGCCGCTCGCGCAGTCCCGGCAGATGGCGCGCCACCGCCTCGCGGCCGCTGCGCCCGACGACGTCGCCCAGATACAGAACCCTCAACCCGTTTCCCCCGCGGCCCCGGCCGGCGCGAACCGGTGTACCCGCTGTTCGCTGATCAGCCAGTCGAGCGGCATGTCCGTCTCCTCGCGCGGCACCTGCCGGACCTGCTGGCCCTCGTAGGCGAGGCCGATCGCGGTGACGCGGCCGCCGCCCGCCCGCAGCGCGGCGAGCGTGCGGTCATAGTAGCCGCCGCCATATCCCAGGCGATAGCCCGAGGCATCCCACGCCAGCAACGGCACGAACAGCAGCGCCGGCACCACCTCCGGCGCGCTCTCGGGCGGTTCCATCACCCCGAAAACGCCACGGCGCATTTCGCTCTCCGGCGTCCAGGTGCGGAAGCGCAGCGGCACCCCGCGGCCGCGGACCAGCGGCAGGGCGATGCGGGCACCGTCGCCGTGCAGGGCCTCGATCAGCACGCGCGGGTCGAACTCGTCGGCGAGCGGCCAGTAGGCGGCGACGGGAAAGCCGGCCGGCAGGGCCGGAAAAACCTCGCGGTACCGCCGCAGCGCCGCCTCGCCCGGGTGGCCTTCGGCCTCGTGGCGGGCATGCAGATCCCGCCGACGCGCGGCGGCAAGCGCACGCAGCTCGGCCTTCTGCCGGGCGATCGGGGTGTCGCTGGCGCTCACGGCAGGATCGCCCGGAAAGGCGCAAGAAGGCGCGGGCGAATGCCTGCGGGGCGGAAAGCGGGCGGGACCGCACGAGCCGCGAGCGCCGTTCGTGCCGCATGGACCCGCAAAGCAGGTGGGCGCCGTATATCCGGAACCAGGGTTCCGGTAGGGACAGCTCCCGAGCGACTGATATCGGCCCAGGGACGTGGCGCAGACGCGGGAACCGCAGTACCCGCCCGCCTCACATACTTAGACAGCCTCGGCCCGCGCCGCAATCTTCTCGATCCGTTCGGTCATCGCCGCCATCAGCGCCGGCGTGCCGGTCTCGCCGTCCTCGATTCGCTCCAGCGCGTCCGACAACTCGTCGGCGATCATCAGCGCGGTCATCAGCAGCAGGCGCGATTCCCCGACCTGGCCGACGCCTTCCACGAGTTGCGAGAGGCGGGCGTTGACGAAATCCGCCAGCTCGCGGACATGCGGTTCCTCGCCGTCGTCGCAGGCCAGGGCGTAGTCCCGGCCGTTCACCTGGATCGTCACCTGGCCCATTCAGCTCTCCAGCACCAGCTTGAGCTGGTCGATCGTCGCGTCCAGCCGCTCGGAAACCTTGTCGCTCACCGCCTTGAGCTGCCTGCCCTGCGCTTCCGCGCTGTGCAGGCGGGCGGCGAGATCGTCGCGTTCCTCGCGCAACGCGTCCAGGCGCTCGCGCAGGCTCTCGCCGTCTCCGGCCCTGCCGGCCTTCTCGAACACCGGTTCGAGCACTTCCTCGAGGCGGCTCAGCGCCGCCAGGGCGCGGGTCTCCGGGTTGCTTTGTTCGTTCATGGCCTCGCCGACGCGATGGTTCGCACAAGCGGGCAGATTAGGAACAGCGCCTCCGGGGCGTCAATAAACCGCGCCGGTGCGCGGTGAGTCCGGTTGACGCGGTTGCCGGCCCTCGCCATGGTGCCGCCGCCCTCGGGAAGGTTCCTGCGGGGCCATTTTCCGCCTGCTGCGCACCAGGTCTTGCAATGACGTCATCCGACGCGGGCCACGCCGCCGTGGCCGCCCCGTCCGCCGCCTCCCACAACGCGATGGCCAACGCCATCCGCCTGCTCGCCGCCGACGCGGTGCAGGCGGCCAATTCGGGTCATCCCGGCATGCCGATGGGCATGGCGGATGTC
>JBGTSP010000163.1:0-9742 GCA_041940205.1 Alphaproteobacteria bacterium | reverse complement strand
ACCGACGACATGCGCGAGGCGCCGAGCCTGGAGATCGTGCCGGCGCTGCAGGCCGCGGGCGCGCGGGTGCAGGCCTACGATCCCGAGGGCATGGACGAGGCGCGGGAACTGCTGCCGGACGTCGCCTGGTGCGACAACGCCTACGCGGCGATGCAGGACGCGGACGTGGTGGTGCTGGTCACCGAGTGGAACGAGTTCCGCGCCCTCGACCTGGAGCGCATGAAGGCGGCGCTGAAGGCGCCGGTCATGGTCGACCTGCGCAACATCTACCGGCCGGCGCAGATGCGCGATGCGGGCTTCCGCTACCATTCCATAGGCCGTACCTGAGCGCCCCGGCGGCGATCGCCGGGCCGGCAACGCGGTAATCGAGGAAACCAGGCGATGCACCAGTTCCATTCGAGCCTGTTGCGGGAATACGACGTGCGCGGTGTGGTCGGCGAGACCCTGAGCGAGGACGACGCCTACGCGCTGGGGCGCAGTTTCGGCAGCATCGTCGCCCGCGCCGGGGGGCGGGCCGTGGCCACCGGTTATGACGGCCGGCTGTCCTCCCCGGCGCTCGAGGCGGCGGTGGCGCGGGGACTCGGCGACTGCGGCCTGACGGTGCACCGCACCGGACTTGGTCCCACGCCGATGCTGTATTTCGCGGTCTACCACCTGTCGGTCGACGGCGGCATCATGATCACCGGTTCGCACAATCCGCCGGACTACAACGGCTTCAAGATGATGCGCGCCGGCAAGCCGTTCTTCGGCGAGGACATCCAGGCGCTGGGCCGGATCGCCGCCCGCGGCGACTGGGTGCCCGAGGAAGAAGGGCGACTGGAGGCGGTCGACCTGAAGGAGGCCTACATCGCGCGGATCGCGGGCGACTATGACGCCCCGCGCGGCCTGAAGGTGGCCTGGGACTGCGGCAACGGCGCCGCCGGCGCGGTGCTGGGCCGGCTGCTTGAGCGGCTGCCGGGCGAGCATGTCTCGCTGTTCGAGGAGGTCGACGGCAATTTCCCCAACCACCATCCCGATCCGACGGTGGAGGCCAACCTGGAGGATCTGCGGCGCGCGGTGGTCGATGGCGGCTGCGACCTGGGCATCGGTTTCGATGGCGACGGCGACCGGATCGGGGTGATCGACGGGCAGGGACGGGTGCTCTGGGGCGACCAGATCCTGGTGGTCCTGGCCCGGGACGTGCTGAAGGACCATCCCGGCGCCACGGTGATCGCCGATGTGAAGGCAAGCCAGGTGCTGTTCGACGAGATCGCCCGGGCCGGCGGATCGCCGCTGATGTTCCGTACCGGGCATTCGCTGATCAAGAACAAGATGGCCGAGACCGGCGCGCCGCTGGCGGCCACATCTTCTTCGCCGACCGCTATTACGGTTTCGACGACGCGCTCTATGTGGCCGTGCGGTTTCTCGACGTCATCGCCCGCGGCGAGGAGACCGTGGCGGCGATCCGCGATGCGCTGCCCCGGGTCTGCAACACGCCGGAAATCCGGTTCGACTGCGACGACGAACGCAAGTTCGCGGTGATCGAGGAGGTCAAGGCCCGGTTGCGCGCGGAAGGGGCGGCGGTGAACGATGTCGACGGGGTGCGGGTCAGCACGCCGGACGGCTGGTGGCTGCTGCGGGCCTCGAACACCCAGCCGGTGCTGGTGGCGCGCTGCGAGGCGAGCGACGAGGCCGGCCTCGAACGCCTGAAGGGACAGGTCGCGGGCGCGCTGGCCGCCGTCGGCCTGACGCCGCCGGTCGATTTCTGAGAAGCGGAAGGAATCGCGGACGCGGTTGCGGCCGCGGCGGGAAGGGCGTCAGTTCAGGCAGTCGCGGATGGTCTGCTTGAACCGGCTCAGCGAAACCGGCTTGAACATCAGTTCGTCGAACACGCCGATTTCCTTGAATTTCTGGAACATCGGTTCGATCCGGGCGGTAACCGCCAGGATCGGCAGTTTTTCCAGGCCGGGGATCTGGCGCAGATACTGGCTGGCCTCGACCCCGGACATGCCCGGCAGGTTGATGTCCATGATCACCAGATCGGGATGCTCGTTGGCGGCGAGGTCGATGGCCTCCTCGCCGGTGGTGACGGATCGCGTCGCCACGCCCATCTCGTCGATGATGGAGACATAGAGCTTCGCGGTCAGGGGGTTGTCCTCGACCACCAGGATGTCGCCGCTGTGTGTCATGCCGCCCTCCTGTCCCATCGCGGGACGTCGGGGTTCATTTCAGCAACTTGCGCGCCACGCCCGTTTACCCTGTCCGTTCACCGCCTGTTTGGTTTTGTGAGCGACCCTTCAGGTCCGGCAAAAGGCCGGATTTGCGGGAGTGAGAAGCGATGCCCGGGCGGGTCCTGATCGTCGAAGACAACGCGATGCTGCGCAAACTCTACCAGGCCGCGCTGGCGGACCTCGATCTGATGCTGATCGAGACCGACAACGGCGAGGACGCCATCGATCTTGCCGCCAACGAGCATCCCGACCTGGCGATCATGGACGTCAACCTGCCGGGAATGCCGGGAACCGAAGCCGCCCGGCGCCTGCGTGTCATCCCGGGACTCGAACATCTGCCGGTGGTGGCGGTGACGACGGCGGCGGAAATCCTGACGTCGCGGGCGGTCGCGGATGCCGGCTTCGACGACGTGCTGACCAAGCCGGTCAGCATCGGCGAGTTCCACGATACGGTGCGCGACTACCTGGACGCCGACTGAGCGGCCGCGGAGGCCGCGAGCAGGGGATCGGTAAGGCGGCGCTGGCTGAGCGCCCACACGACCGCCGCGACCTGGGTGGCGATCGCCGCCCAGAACGCGACCTGGTAGGCCACGACCGGATAGTGCCCGGCGGCGTCCTGCGGCCACAGGGCAATGATCGCGCCGAGGCCGAACTGGTAGCCCGCGGCCATCGCGAAGACCAGCACGTTGGCCGCCGTGTTCGCCCGGCCGATGTGGCTTTCCGGGAAATGCCGGGCCAGCACCGCGAAGGCCATGACGTTGACCGTGCTGGTCAGGCCGAACCAGATCCACAGCGGGTAGGTGAGCCCCTCCAGGCGCAGGACGATCAGGATCTGCGGCGCGATGTAGAGCGCGCAGCCCCAGATCACGTAGTCCCGCAGGTTGAGGCCGACCAGACGGTTGAGCCAGCCCGCGACGGCGCCCGACAGCGCCCCGCCGACCGCGAAGGAGGCGGCGACGGCAAGCAGGATCTCGGCCACGGTCTCGCGCGACAGGCCGTTCACCTCGTTCAGCCAGGGACCGGCCCACAGGCCCTGGATCGCCATGTTGGAGGACGAGCAGGTCGCCATCAGCGGCACCACCGCCCAGAACACCCGGTCGCGGGCGATGCCCGAGAGCGCCCGCAACTGCTCGCCCGTCGAGGCCGTCCGGGCTGCGGGCTTGTCCGGCACGACGAGCCAGATCAGCGCGGCGACGAGCAGCGTGCCCGCGGCCAGGCCGACGAAGACGCCGCGCCAGTCGGTGAATCCCAGGGCGAACTCCACCGGCAGGGTGGAGGCCATGGCCCCCAGCCCGCCGTTGGCGATGAACCAGCCGTTCACAAGCGGCACGCGGCCGGGCGGAAACCACTGCACGATCGCCTTCAGCGAGGCCATCAGGCCGCCGCTGACGCCGAGACCGATCAGCGCCCGCCCCAGCATCAGCAGGCCCAGATCGTCGGCGAGCGAGAACACCACGGCGCCGAGCGCCGCCACGGCATAGAGGATCGCCTGCACCCGGCGCGGCCCGTAGCGGTCCAGCAGGACGCCCAGCGGCAGCTGCGCGGCGGCGAAGGCGATGAAATAGGCCGAGGTCAGCAGGCCGAGCTCGGCCGCGCCGACGCCGGTGTCCGCGCGCAGGTCGGGCGCGACCACGGCGTTCACCGTGCGGTAGAGATAGGAGAAGAAATAGCCGCAGGCGAAGGGCGCGAAGACCACCAGCATCGCCCGCGCGAACGACAGCGAAGCGGGACCGGTCACGAGGTCGCGACCTCCGCGATCCGCCACAGCTTCAGGGCTTCCCGCCGACCGCGCAGGCGGTGCGTGCCGGCATCCTGCAACCCGGCCGCCAGCGATGCGGGCAACCGGCTGAGCAGGTCGTCCGAGACGAGCGCGAAGGCCGCCAGGGCCCGGCATTCCTGTTCGATCCGTGCGGTCGTGTTCACCACGTCTCCCAGCATGACGATCTCCCGGCGATAGTCCCCCATCTCGCCGACCACCACTTCGCCGCAATGCAGGGCCGCACGGAACGCCGGTACGCTACCGTATTTGCCGCGATAGCGCTCTGCGCGGGACGCAATCCTGTCCCGCATCGCCTGAATGCAGAACAGACAGCGTCCGTCCGAGACCGCCTCGTCGAGCGGCCAGGTCACGATCATGCCGTCGCCGACATAGCGGTGGATTTCGCCGCGCGCCTCGAGCACGGGATCGGAGAGATCGAAGAAAAAGTCGGACAGCAGGGCATGAAACCGCTCGGCGCCCAGGCGCTCGGCAAGCCCGGTCGAACCGGCGAGATCGACGATCAGCAGGGCCCGCTGCTCCAGCCGGGGCCGGGCATGGCGGCCGGTCAGCAAGGACAGCACCACCTGCCGGCCGAGCAGGCGGTCGAGTTCGAAGAACAGGTTGAACAGCAGTATCAGCCCGCCGCTGACCGCGAGGATCACCGGCGCCATGGCCTCGAGCGGATCGCCGGGGGTGCCGTCGAAGAGGTAGCCGAACAGCCATTGCGCGCCCGCCAGCGCACCGATCACGACGACAAGATAATGTAGCGAGCGTAGCAGCAGGCTGGCCACGAAGGAGCGCCGGCGGAGCTGGCGCAGCGCTTCGGTGTCGGCGACATAGAGACCCCAAGCGCCGGATCCCAGCGCGATCGCCAGGCCCACGGCGGCGCCCTGCAGGCTGCCGCGAAGCCAATCGCCCGAATCCAGGACACCGATGAGGGCCCCGCCGGCAAGCGAAATCGCGGCAATCTGCAGAAGGACGCGAAGCCGGTAGCGCCGGCGGCTGTCGCGCGCGGTCGAGCTCAAGACGGTCGCCGCCGGATCAGCCCGAAACGCTCGATTCCGCCGGCGGCAGCAACAGGCAGTTCATCGCGCGGGCCTGCAACTGCGAGCAGGCCTCGCGGGCCGTGGTTTCGCCCAGCCCGGTCAGGCGGGCGCGATAGAGCTTGGTGCCGTTGGACCGGGTCACGCTTTCGATCGACACGGTGCCGCGGCTCAGCAGTTCCGGAGAGATGCCGGCGGCCTGCAGGATCTTCCGCTCGGCGGTCTTGGCGCTGCGATAGGCGCCGACCTGGACGCTCCAGCCGCTGGCGGCCAGTTCGATCCGGCGCTCGGCGGGCAGGGCGGGGACGGTATCGAGCGTCAGGCGCAGGCCGGAGGGTCGGTGCGCGGGCGGCGGCGGGGCGACGCCGGACGCCAGTTCGGCCTCGCGCGGTCCGTGGCGGCGCGTCAGCCGGACAAACCCCTTGTTGAGCAGGCTGACCATCTGCCGGCCGCGCGAGCGGGCCGACTTGCCGCCCATCACCACGCCGATCAGGCGACGCCCGTCGCGCTGGGCGGAGGCGACGAGATTGAAGCCGGAGGCGCGGATATAGCCCGTCTTGATGCCGTCGAGGCCGGGATAGCGGCCCAGCAGGTCGTTGTGGTTCTTGTAGCGCTTGCCGCGATAGCTGAACCGCTGGGTCGCGAACATCGGATAGTATTTCGGGAACCGCCACATCAGCGCCCGGGCCAGCCGGCCCATGTCCCGGGCCGTCGTCACCTGTTGCCAGTGCGGCAGGCCGGACGCGTTCTTGAACACCGTGGACCGCATGCCCAGCCGCCGCGCCATCGCCGTCATGTCCTGGGCGAACTGGCGCTCGCTGCCCGAAAGCGCCTCGGCGAACACCGTGGCGACATCGTTGGCCGACTTGGTCACCAGCGACAGGATGCCGTCGCGCACCCGGATGGTCTCGCCGGGCTTGAGATACAGTTTCGAGGGCGAACGACCGGCCGCCGTGCGGGAAACCGGCAGCGCCTGGTCCATGGTGAGCCGCCCGTCCTCGATCGCGTCGAACACCATGTAGAGGGTCATGATCTTGGTCAGCGAGGCGGGGTGGCGCTGGGCGTCGGCGCTGCGGGCGTGCAGCACTTGGCCGCTGCGCGCATCGATCACCAGGGCGGCATACTTGTTGTTGGCCTGCACCGTCCCGGCCGCGACCGCGCCGGCGAGCACGCCGAGCGACAACAACAAGAGCCGGAACATCCCGATGCGATTCATGCGCGCCATTGAATCAGACAAAAGCCCTCATAGCTAGCCGGAGTAGTGAGCAATGCTCATTTTTTATTGGAATGCAAAGGCGATGACGAAAGCGTTGCAGGATCTGATCTCGACGTTTCGACCGGTTCATGGAGTTTTAGGGGCATTGCTGCTTGCGTTGCTGGCGACGGGGTGCGCCTCGCGCGGCGCGGTCGACAATGCCGTCCTGCGGACCGCCACCTGGTTCGACTATGTCGACGGCGAGGACATGAAACGCCGTTGCGCGGCCGGCGACGGACCGCGGCTGCGGCTGGTCTACAACGCGGTCTGGGGCGAGCAGGTGGCGACCTGGGACGTCTTTCCCAGTGCCGCCGGTGACGGGGGAATCGTGGTCTTCCGGCGTTTTGCCGGCGGCATCTTGGGCGATCTCGATTTCGCCCGGCTGCAGGGCGTGCTGCGGGGGCTGGGCGGCGTGCACGAGCGCGCCGACCTGACGCCGCAGCGCTTCCGCGGCCTGTTCGCGGTGGCGGACCGGACCTTCGCGGTGCCGGGCCTGCCGGCCGGCAGCTTCCTGCGATCGGACAGCTACTATGCCGTGCTGGCCACGTGCACGGCGTCCGGCGCGGTGCGCTATGCCGCCTGGTCGTCCGACGGGGTCCGGCTCGTGGACCTGCCGCTGCTGGCGCTGCTGCGCGAGGGCAGCCGGTCGGCGGCCAGCCTGGTCGACGACCGTCCGCTCGGCCTGCCGCCCCGGCCGGGGGATTCCGGGGGGCGGCACCGCGACGGTCGCGGCGAAGGCGCGGTCTTCGTCCTGCAGCTGGGCGAGGGCGGTCTGGTGCGCTGAACCGGACGGTTTCATCAGAGGTGATTTTGCGCTGCAAGAAAAAATTGTGCAGCGCACAAAATTCTCGTTGACATCCCGGCGGGCGACCCGCATATAGGCTGCGTGTTGCACCGCAGCATCTCCCCGCAGGTGCTGGCAGGATATCCCGGCCTACCGGGAAACAGTGAAACCAGGAGTCATATGATGACCACGCGCAAGACCGCCAAGAACGGGCAGGACACTGTCGAGCAGGCCGTGCAGGCCGGCCAGGAGGCCTTCGACAAGGCTGTCCGGTTCACCACTGAGAACTACGAGAAGGCCTTCACCTCGGCCCGCGAGAAGCTGGACGAGACCGTGAAGCAGTTCGACGACGTCGCCAGCTTCGGCAAGGAGAACGTCGAGGTCGCCACCCAGAGCGGCACGATCCTGGCCAAGGGCGCCGAGAGCCTCTCCGGCGAGTTCATGGCCTTCTCGAAGAAGGCGATGGAAGACAACATCGCCGCCGCGAAGTCGGTGATGGCCGCCAAGACCATCCAGGAAGCCGTCGACCTGCAGAGCGGCTATGTCCGCGACGTCTTCGGCGGCTACCTCGCCTACACCACCAAGGTGGGCGAGATGTACACCAAGATCGTCCAGGACGCCGCCGAGCCGATCAACGCCCGCGTGACCGCGGCCACGGACAAGTGGAGCAACCTCGCCGCCTAGTTCCCCCTGACGGTGAGTTGTGAAAGGGCCCGCTCCTCCTCCCTGCGGGCCCTTTCCTTTTGTCCCGACGGGATCGCCGGCTTCCGTCCTGCCGGCGGGTTGTGCGGCGCAAATGAAAGTCTTGTTGCAACGCAAAAATGGCGTTGACACACGGGGTCCGGAACCGCATATTGGGCGTGTGTTGCACCGCAGCATTCTCCGCAGATGCTGGCAGGCTGAACCCCAAACGAGCAAACCCCATTCAGGCAGGAGTCATTCGATGACCACGCGCAAGACCACCAAGACCGATACGGCCGAAGCCGCCATCCAGACCGGCCAGGACGTTGTCGAGAAGGCCGTGCAGGCCGGCCAGGAGGCCATCGACAAGGCCGTCCAGATGACCTCGGACGGCTACGAGAAGGCGTTCTCCTCGGCGAAGGAGAAGCTGGACGAGACGATGAAGCAGTTCGACGACGCGGCCAGCTTCGGCAAGGAGAGCGTCGACATCGCCACGCAGAGCGGCACGATCCTGGCGAAGGGCGTGGAGACGCTTTCCGGCGAGTTCATGGCCTTCTCGAAGAAGGCGATGGAAGACAATCTCGAGGCCACCAAGTCGGTGATGGCCGCCAAGACCATCCAGGAAGCCGTCGACCTGCAGAGCGGCTATGTCCGCGATGCCTTCGGCGGATACCTCGCCTACACCACCAAGATGGGCGAGATGTACACCAAGATCGTCCAGGAAGCCGCCGAGCCGATCAACGCGCGCATGACGGCCACGATGGACAAGTGGAGCAAACTCGCCGCCTAGATTTCCCCCTGACGGTGAGTTTCGAAAGGGCCCGCACCTCCTCCCGGCGGGCCCTTTCCTTATGTGCCGCCTGCCTGGCCGGCCCCGGCCGCCAGCGGTGACGATAGGCACATTTTTGCGCTTTATCGCCCCTTCCAATCTGTCGATGCGCCCCGATATGATGGGGACATGCAGTGCAGTCGGAACCCCATCCGCATGAGCGATGACCATCGGCCCGACGATCCGGATTCGGTAACCGGCGTCGTCACCCAGACCAAGCCGCGCACCAAGCGGCCGAACATGTATCGCGTTCTGATGCTGAACGACGATTACACGCCGATAGAGTTCGTCGTGCACGTCCTGGAACGCTTCTTCCACAAGAACCGGGAAGAGGCGACCCAGATCATGCTGCACGTCCACCGCAAGGGCATCGGGGTTTGCGGAATTTATCCCTACGACATTGCCGAGACCAAGGTCGTCCAGGTGATCGATTTCGCCCAGAAGCACCAGCATCCGCTGCAGTGCACAATGGAAAAGGTTGAATAGGGCGCATCGTGCCATCATTCTCATCCGAACTCGAAAAGAGCCTGCATCGCGCCCTGCGCTTTGCCAACGAACGCCGGCATGAATACGCCACGCTGGAGCACCTGCTTCTGGCCCTGACCGAGGATGAGGACGCCGCCAATGTGCTGCATGCCTGCACGGTCAACCTGCCGAAGCTCACCGAGCAGCTGATCGAGTATCTCGACGAGGAACTCACCGGCCTGGTCGTCGACAGCGACGACGACGCCAAGCCGACCGCGGGCTTCCAGCGGGTGATCCAGCGCGCGGTCTATCACGTGCAGTCCTCGGGCCACGAGGAGGTCACGGGCGCCAACGTGCTGGTGGCGATCTTCGCCGAGCGCGAGAGCCACGCGGTGTATTTCCTGCAGGAGCAGGACATGACCCGGCTCGATGCGGTCAGCTTCCTGTCCCACGGCATTTCCAAGAACGGCGTCGCGAACCAGCGCCGCGAGGTCTCGGGCATCGAGAACCGCAGCGGCGGCAAGTCCGGCGGCGGCGGCGGTGGCGGCGAGCAGGAGGGCGAGGTGAAGTCGGGGCAGGAGGCGCTGGACGCCTACTGCGTCGACCTGAACGAGAAGGCCCGGGGCGGCCGGATCGATCCGCTGATCGGCCGCGACCACGAGATCGAGCGGACCATCCAGATCCTCTGCCGGCGCTCGAAGAACAACCCGCTGTTC
>JBGTSP010000162.1:0-9773 GCA_041940205.1 Alphaproteobacteria bacterium | reverse complement strand
GCCGGCGAAGGCGTCGAGCAGCCGGTTGCCGTCGCGATCCTCGATGAAGACGCCGGAGCCGCCGGTGACGATGCGTCCCGGCGCCTCGCCGCGCGCGTGCTGCGCGAGGTGGGTGGAGGGATGAAAGAAGTTCTCCCGGTCCCAGCGGTCGAGTTGATCGTTGCTGCGCATCTGGACACTCCCTGTCGTCGCGGCCTCGCAAACCGGCGTCGATCTGTCGTTTTCCGGACATCGGTGTCGCACCGAAGGCCGCATAAATGCGCGAATAGCCCAATCCGCCGGCCGGCGAAACCGCCGCGGGCCGGTTTCCTGCCGCCCGTCTCTTCAACCCCGATGCCGTCAACAAGGCGAGGCCGTCCGTCGATGCCCGATGTCCCCCTGCCCTTCAGTCGGGCCGAGTATGCCGATCGCCTGGCGCGTACCCGCGCGGCCATGGCCGAGGCCGGCGTCGAGCTGCTGTTCGCCTGCGATCCCTCCAACATGGCCTGGCTGACCGGCTACGACGGCTGGTCCTTCTATGTCCACCAGGGCGTGCTGGTGGGGCCGACCGGCGAGCCGGTGATCTGGTGCCGCGGCATGGACGCCAACGGGGCGCTGCGCACCTGCTACATGGCCGAGGACAACATCCACGGCTACGATGACGACTACGTGATGGCCTCCGACCGCCACCCGATGGAGGACCTTGGCCGGCTGATCGCGGCCTACGGCTGGTCCGGCCTGCGCCTCGGGGTGGAACTGGAAAACTACTATTATTCCGCCCGCGCCCATGCCGAGCTCGCGACCCGTCACGACGGCCCGCTGCACGACGCCACGGCGCTGGTCAACCGCTGCCGGGCGGTGAAATCCGCGGCCGAGATCGGCTTCATGCGCCGGGCCGCCCGCATCGTCGAGAACATGCACGCGGCGATCCGCGAGACCATCCGCCCGGGCCTGCGCAAGAACGAACTGGTGGCGGAGATCTACCGCACCGGCCTGCTTGGGGCGGAGGACGAGGACGGCGCCTTCGGCGGCGACTATCCGGCCATCGTGCCGATGCTGCCGACCGGCCTGGACGCGACGGCCGCGCACCTGACCTGGGACGACCGGATGCTGGAGGAAGGCGCCGGCACCTTCTTCGAGATCGCCGGCTGCTACCGCCGCTATCACGCGCCGCTCTGCCGTACCGTCTATCTCGGCACCCCGCCCGACGAGATGCGGGCGGCGGAGGAAGCCGTGCTGGAGGGCATCGCCCAGGGCATCGACGCGGCCCGTCCCGGCAATACCGCCGGCGACGTCGCGCGCGCCTTCTACCGCGTGCTCGAGCGCCACGGCATCGAGCGTCACGGCCGCTGCGGCTATCCGATCGGCCTCAGCTACCCGCCGGACTGGGGCGAGCGAACATTCTCGATCCGCCCGAGCGACGAAACGGTGTTGCAGGCCGACATGACCTTCCACTTCATGCCGGCGCTGTGGATGGAGCGCTGGGGCCTGGAAATCACCGAGCCGCTGCGCGTGCGCGACGGGGGGCCGGCCGAGTGCCTGGCCGACGTGCCGCGACAGCTGTTCGTGAAGCGCTAGGTCCGCCATGACCGCCCCCGGCGACGCCCTCGCCCGCACCACCGCGATCCTGGACGAGCTGATCGCCTTTCCCACCGTGTCGGCCGACAGCAACAGGGCGCTGATCGACCATGCCGCCGAGCGGCTGGAATCCTCTGGCGCCCGCGTGCGGATCTGGCCCGACGCCGACGGCGACAAGGCCAACCTGCTGGCGACCTTCGGGCCGGCCGGGCCGGGCGGCGTCGTGCTCTCCGGCCACAGCGACGTGGTGCCGGTGGCCGACCAGGACTGGCAGAGCGATCCCTTCGCGATGACCCGGCGCGGAGACCGGCTGCACGGCCGCGGCAGCGCCGACATGAAGGGCTTCATCGCCGCCGTGCTGGCGATGGCGCCCGACTTCGCCGCCGCGGGCGCGCGCCGGCCAGTGCATGTGGCGCTCACGCACGATGAAGAGGTGGGCTGCCTGGGCGCGCGCGGGCTGATGGCGGAACTCGAGCGCCTGCCCTTCCGGCCGGCGCTCTGCGTGATCGGCGAGCCGACCGAGATGCGCATCATCGAGGGACACAAGGGCTGCTGCGAATATTCCGTGCATTTCAGCGGCCGCGAGGGACACGGCTCATTGCCCGATGCCGGGGTCAACGCGGTCGAATATGCCGTGCGCTACGTGGCCCGGCTGATGGCCCTGCGCGAGCAGCTTCCCGCCCGCGCGCCGGCCGGTTCCCGCTTCGAGCCGCCCTGGACCACCCTGCAGGTGGGCCGGCTGGCCGGCGGCGTCGCCCACAACGTCATTCCCGGCCAGTGCCGGCTGGACTGGGAACTGCGCCCGGTGCAGGAGAGCGATCGCCGCTTCGTGCTGGAGGCGATCGCCCACCATGTCGCCAACGACCTGCTGCCGGCGATGCGCGCGGTGGCGCCCGACGCGGACATCAAAACCGAGGTGATCGGCGAGGTCGAGGGGCTGGAGCCGATGAGCGAGAACGAGGCAAAGCGCCTGGTGGCGGAACTCACCGGCGCCAACGGCGCCGATGTCGTCGCCTTCGGCACCGAGGCCGGCCTGTTCCAGCAACTCGGCATCGCCACCGTGGTCTGTGGCCCGGGATCGATCGAGCAGGCCCACAAGCCGGACGAGTTCGTCGCCCTTGACCAGCTCGACCAGGCGCTGGGCATGCTGGCCCGGCTTTGCGCGAAACTGCGTCGGGCCGGCTGAGCGAACAGACCGCCGGTTCCCGGGAACGGCGCTTCGGCTCATCCTTTCCCCGCAGCCCGCAGGCTGGTTCATCAAACAGGAGACAGCAGCATGGCGAAGCGCCCCCGGACCGGCATCCCTGAGCGGATCATCGAGGCCCGCGAGGCCATGGGCCTGACATCGGCCCAGCTCGCCCGCCGCCTCGGCGTGCAGACCCGGACCCTCGCGCGCTGGGAACGCGGCAGGACCGAGCCCCGTTCGAACAGGCTGGTGCTTCTGGCCGGCGTGCTCAACGTCTCGCCGGCCTGGCTGCTGTCGGGACAGGGCGAGGCCCCGGCGCCGCAGGGCATGGACGTCGAGCTCCGCCGGTTGCGCCAGGAGATCGACGAGTTGCGCGCGAGCCTGGAGCAGAATGTCGAGATCCTGCGCGCGATGTCGGACCGGCTCGCCGAACTGGAAGGCAGCGCCGCGGACCTGTAGAGGAAAGACGGGCGCACACGAGAGAAGGCCACACGATGTCCCGGGTATCGATCTTCGAGACGATGACGCCGCCGCCGGCCGCCACGCTGCTGGGCTGGACGCTTCTGTCGGTGGACGCCGAGGCCGGCAGCATCGAACTGGCATTCGACGGCAAGCCGGACTTCACCAATCCCACAGGCCATATCCAGGGCGGTTTCCTGAGCGCCATGCTGGACGACACGCTGGGCCCGGCCCTGTTCGCCATGACCGGCGGCCGGCGTTTCGGCAGCACCATCGACCTGCACGTGCATTTCCTGAGACCGGTCCGTCCGGGACGTATCACGACGACGGGCCGGGTCACCCGGCTCGGTCGCGACATCGCCTTCCTGCAGGGCGAACTGTTCGACGCCGACGGAAACCACTGTGCCTCCGCGTCGGCCAGCGCCCGCCTCGCCGATTTCGGCCCGCCGGGCGCCGCCGGATGACGGCCGCCGGGGCGAACGGACCGCCGATGCCGGCCGTCACGGAGGCGGACGTCGCGCCGGTGCGCCTGCTGATCTGCCGCACCTGCCCGCGCTACCTGCCGACGCCGGCCGGGCAACCGACGGACGGCGTCCGGCTGGCGGCGGCGATGCGCCGGATGCTCAAAGAGCAGGCCGCGCCCGCCGGCCTCGAGGTCCGTGCGGTCAATTGCCTGGCGGGCTGCCGCAATCCCTGCAATGTCGCCCTCGACGGCCCGGGGCGCTACCGACTGCGGTTTTCCCGACTGGCGGAGACCGACCTTCCCGCCCTGCTCGCCGTCGCGCGCCGCTACGCGGCCTCGCCGGACGGCAACCTGCCCGACGAGGCCATCGAGGACGGCCTGGCGGACCGGCTGACGGCGCGTTCACCCGCCCGCATCGGCGACTGAGACGGCCCCTTTCGCGCGGGTTTCGATCCCGCCAATCGTTGCCCTGATCCCGCCCTGCGCCCTACGATGTCGGAAGGCGGAAACAGGCGGCCGGCACAAGGTTCGCCGAAAGGGAGGGAAACGACGATGATGTCCAGAACCGTGTTCACAGGCGTCCAGATTCTCGATGCCAGCGGGGCGGATCCCTTCGCCGGCGAGGTCCTGGTGGAAGGCAACCGGATCCGGAGCATCGCCCGCGACGGCGGCAGCGTCGACCGCAACGGCGCCCGGGTGATCGACGGCGGCGGCGCCACCCTGATGCCGGGCCTGATCGAGAGCCACATGCATATCAGTTTCCTCGATACCGACAGTCTCGAGGCGCTGGGTTTCGTGCCGCCCGAAGAGCACACCCTGATGACGATGAAGAACGCGAAGACCTTCCTCGACCAGGGCTTTACCGCCGGCAACAGCGCGGCGGCGGCGAAACCGCGGATGGACGTGGTCATCCGCAACGCCATCAATGCCGGCGACATTCCCGGCCCCCGCATGCTCGCCGCGACGCCGGAACTCACCGTCTCCGGCGGCCTGGGCGATGTCCGGCTGGGCCACATGCATCGCGATACCTTCGCGATCATCTGCGACGGCGCCGACGAGTTCCGGCGGGTCTCGCGGGAGATGGTGCGCGAGGGCGTCGACACGCTGAAGATCAATCCCTCGGGCGACGAGTTCGTCCCGGTCGCGCGCGCGCATCACACCGTGATGAACGAGGAGGAGGTGGCCGCGGTCTGCGAGGTCGGCCATTCGCGCGAGAAGCGCATCGCGGGCCACTGCCGCAGCGCCGAATCCGTGAAGATGTGCCTGCGCCACGGCGTCCAGATCATCTACCACGCGACGCTGGTGGACGAGGAGGCCAAGGACATGCTGGAGGCCGCGCGCGACACGGTCTTCGTCGCGCCGACCCTCGGCATCACCTATGCCACGCTGTACGAGGCGGGCGACTGGGGCATCACCGAGGATGTCGCGACCGGCATGGGTCTGAAGCGCGAGCTCGAGATCGCCTGCGAGAACATGCAGGACCTGAAGAAGCGCGGCGTGCGGATCCTGCCGGGCGGCGACTACGGCTTCGCCTGGAACCCGATCGGCAACAACGCCCGCGATCTCGAGCATTTCGTCAAGCTGCTCGGCTTCACCCCCATGGAGGCGATCATGGCGGCGACGAAGCAGGGGGGCGAGATCATGATGATGGAAAACGAGCTCGGCCAGGTGAAGGAAGGCTATCTCGCCGACCTGCTTCTGGTGGACGGCAACCCGCTGTCCGACGTCTCAATCCTGCAGGACGCCGACCGGTTGCGGGGCATCATGAAGGACGGGCTGTTCCACAAGGATCCCGCCGATGCACCGGCCGCCGCGCAGGAGGCCGCGGAGTAGAGGCGACAGGCGGAAGGATCGCGGCGCCTTCCGGTGCGATCGCTGCGCCCGCCGTCGCGAGCGCCGGGGGAACGCGGGCGGCGCGAAACGGAAGACGACGGCGTGTCGACCCGGCGGCGGCACGCACGCCTCGCGCCGCCCCCTGCGACCGTTCCACCCGCGTGACACGGAGAGGATCCCATGCTTCTCGATACCCCGCTGTGCGACTTCGGCTGGCAGGCCCCGCCCTTCACGCTCGCCGATCCCGACGGCCGGCGGCACGGGCCTGACGACCACCGGGACGCGAAAGCGCTTCTGGTCGCCTTCCTGTGCAACCACTGCCCCTACGTGAAGGCGGTGATCGACCGCCTGGTCGCGGACGCCCGCACGCTGCAGGCGGAGGGTGTGGCGGTGCTGGCGGTCATGCCGAACGACTACCGCGCGGTGCCGGCGGACAGGCCCGAGGCCATGCGGGCGTTCGCGAAAAACCACGGTTTCACCTTTCCCTACCTGATCGACGAGGACCAGGCCGTCGCCCGGGCCTACGGCGCTGTCTGTACGCCGGACTTCTTCGGCTTCGATGCCGGCGGCGGCCTGCAGTATCGCGGTCGTCTCGACGATGCCCGGATGGGCGATCCCTCGGGGCGCGCGCCGGAACTGCTGTCGGCCATGCGGCAGATCGCCGAAACCGGCGAAGGGCCGCGCGACCAGCACGCCAGCATGGGCTGCTCGATCAAATGGCGCTGAACGGGCGGACCGTCCGGCACACGATGAGCGGGAGTGGACGATGAGCGCGTTCGATTTTTCCGGCGAAACCGCCTTCGTTACCGGCGCCACCAGCGGGATCGGCCGAGCGACCGCGCTCGCGCTGGCCGAAGCCGGCGCCCGGGTGATTTTCAACGGCGTCGGGGACGAGGCCGCGGATGCGGTGGTCGAGACCGCGGCCGTGCTCGGCGGCGAAGCCCGCTTCGTGGCCGGCAGCCTGGCCGACAGCGACGGCTGGAAGGCGGTGCTCACACGGGCGCGCAGCGAAGCGGACGGCCCGCTGCACCTGTTCGTGCATTGCGCCTCGCCGGCACGCCGCGAAGAGGAAAACGTGCTCGCGGTCAGCGAGGCGCAGTGGGACGCGATGGTGAACACCAACCTGCGTTCGGGCTTTTTCCTCGCCCGGGAGATCGCCGCCGCCATGCGCCGCGAGGACATCCGCGGCCGCATGGTGTTCGCCGCCTCGCTGCACGCGGAGACCCCGCGCAACCTGCCGCACTACAGCGCCGCGAAGGCGGGTCAGGTCATGGTGGTCAAGGAACTGGCGCGCGCCCTGGGGCCGGATGGCATCCGCGTCAACGCGGTCGCGCCCGGCGCCGTGCCCGGCGGCGGTTTCCAGGCCGACACCACGGCGCTCAATGCCCGCATACCCGTGGGCGAGACGGGCCGGCCCGAGCAGATCGCCGACGGCATCCTGACCCTGCTCTCCGACCGCCACAGCGGCTACGTCACCGGCACCGTGCTGGCGGTCGACGGCGGCCTGGCGCTCTACAACTGGCTGCCGCGGCCAGACCTGAGCGATCCGGCCGACTGAGCCGCCATCCCCGCCCCGCTTCCGGCGCCGGTCACAAAATCTGAAACATTGTTTACACATTTGTCGTCTTTGCCCGTCAGCATCGTCGTTCTTGCCGGACCCCGAGGGAGGCGGCCGTCCCCGATGGCGCCGGCATGAGCATGGTTTGTATTGATGCAATTTCACACGCCCGAAGCCCGCTTGCTGCACGCCTACTGGTCGAGCCTGATCGACGTGCCGGGTCGCCCGCCACGGCGCGAATGCTTCGAGCCGTCCGGCATCAAGGAGATCCTGCCGCTCATCCTGCTGCTGCACCGCCGCTGCGGGGACGCGTTCGAGATCCGGCTGATGGGCATGCGGGTGCAGAACCGCCTGGGCGGCAATTTCACCGGATCCGATTTCATGAACGTGTTCCGGGAAGATCTGCGGGCCTCGCGCAGGGCGATCTTCGGAGCCGTGCTGGATCGACCGGCGATCCTGTACTTCACCTCCCAGGTCGGGGTGCAGACCGGCGCCACGATCCCGGCGGAAGGCCTGTTCCTGCCGCTCGAACAGGACGGCGAGGTCTGCCAGATCGTCGGCCTGACGGTGCGCCGCGAACCCCTGCGCTACGACCGGCCGGCGAACGATTCGGGCACCGTCGTCCAGGTACGCGAGCGCGGCGAATACGAACTGATCGATCTGGCCGGCCATTCGCAACGGATCGATGCCGACCGGCGCGAGCCCGCCCGGGCGCTGCAGCCGCCCGCCTGCTGAGCGGACCGATCCCGGGAATCGCGCCGGCCGCCGCCTTGCGGTAGTGTCCCGCCCGGAGGGGCCGCGTCGGCCCGTCGAAGGGATCCGTCGCATGGGCCTCGATTTCAACCTGAAAATTCCCGAGACTCGTCGGTTGTTCGAGTATTGGCGCTCGCTTCAGCGGGACGACTGCCTGGTGCCCGACCGCGCCCGCTTCGATCCCGCCGCGATCACGGACATTCTCTCCCTGATCCTGCTGATGCAGCGCGAGAGCGCCGACATGCTGCGTCTGAAGATCATGGGCACCCGGGTGGTCGAGCGGATGGGCCGGGACCTGACGGGGATCAACTTTCTCGACGTATTCGGGCCCAACGGCCGCGACGACCGACGCGAGGTCTTCAACGCAATCCTCGACCGGCCGGCCCTGCTGGTCTTCGAAAACGTGATCCGGGTGAAATCCGGCGGGACCATTCCCTCCGAAGGCATCTTCCTGCCGCTCTCGGTCGACGGCGAACCCCGACAGATCGTCGGCGTCGTCTGCCGCACCAATTCCCGAAAAGACCGCCAGTACAAGGGCGACACCATCGTCGATGTCGCCGATGTACCGCGCTTCGACCTGCACGAGTTGCCCGTCCCCGCGGCAGAGACCGGCGAAGAGGCAGGCCGTCTCGCCTGAGACCGCGACGAGGATTGCCCGCCGCGCTTCCGCCGCTTCAGCCCTTCAGATACAGCCCGTAGAGATGCACCCCGCCGATGGCGAGGACGATCACCGTGAACAGGATGGCGAAGACGATCGCGGCCGCCTTCGCCAGTCCGCCCCAGGTCGCGCCCGGCCGGCACAGCGGCACGAGATTGAACAGCAGGCCGCCCAGCACCACGAGACCGGCGCCCACGCCGTACAGGGTGAGCGACCAGGGCTGGAAGATCATCACGATGGCGACGATGCAGAGCGCGATGATCGACAGTTCGACGGTCCGGACCTGGGCCGCGCTCAGCCCCCCTTCGCGCGCGGGACCGGCGGCCCGGTCGGGGCTTTCGCTGCTGGTGCTCATGGTGTCGGTATCCGTTTCTCGTCCCCGGCGAACAGGTGAAGCCGATCGGCGGGAAGCCGGACATGCACCCGCTCCCCCTCCGACGGGGCGCGGCCGCGCGCGACCACGACGCGCAGTTCCAGCCCGTCGGCCGCCAGGTGCAGCAGCGTCTCCGCCCCGAGCGGCTCGATCAGATCGACCTGCGCTGCGAGCGTGTCCGGCGCGGCCTCCGAGACGAGCTCCAGGGCCCGGGGCCGCAGGCCGACCGTGCAGGCCATGTCCGCGGCGAGGGCGGCCCGCTCGTGCGGCAAGGCCAGGTCGAGTTCCTGGCCCGCCACGCCGAGACGCACGGTGCCGTTCAGTGCCGAAATACGGGCCGGCAGCAGGTTCATCTGCGGCGTGCCGATGAAGCCGGCGACGAACAGGTTGGCGGGTTCGGAGAACACCCGGTGCGGCGTGTCGAACTGCTCGATGCGGCCGTCGCGCATCACGGCGATGCGGTCGGCCATGGTCAGCGCCTCGAGCTGGTCGTGGGTAACGATCACCGTGGCCTTGGACAGGCCGGTGAGCACTTCCTTGATCTGGCCGCGCATGGTCTCGCGCAACTGCACGTCGAGGCGGCTCAGCGGTTCGTCGAACAGGAAGCAGCTCGGATCGCGGACGATGGCGCGGCCCACGGCGACGCGCTGCTTCTCGCCCTCGGACAGCCGTCCGGGAATGCGGTCGGCGACCGTTTCCAGGTGCAGGATCTCCAGCGTTCGCGCCACCCGCCGCTCGATCTCCTCGGCGGCAAGCCGCTCGGCGTGCAGCGGATAGGCCAGGTTTTCCGCCACGCTGAGGGTCGGGTAGAGGGCATAGAACTGGAAGACCATGGCGACGTTGCGCCGGCGCGTCGGCACTTCGGTGACGGTCTCGCCGCCGATCCGCACCTCGCCGGCACTGGCGCTTTCCAGGCCGGCGATCATGCGCAGG
>JBGTSP010000161.1:0-9795 GCA_041940205.1 Alphaproteobacteria bacterium | reverse complement strand
ATCGCCAGCCCGCCGACCATGCATTCCTGCTTCTACGGCATCGACACGCCGAGCCGCGACGACCTGCTGGCCGCGCGCATGAACGTGCAGGAGATGCAGGACTATATCGGCGTCGACAGCCTGGCCTACATCTCCATCGACGGCCTCTACCGCGCCGTCAGCGGGGTGGCGCGGGACAATGGCGGGCCGCAATATTGCGATGCCTGCTTCACCGGCGACTATCCGGTGCCGCTGATCGACCAGGACGGCGAATCGATCAGCACCGACCAGCTTTCCCTGCTCGAAGAAGTCGCCTGATGGCGGGCAGCCTGGACGGCCGGGTGGCGCTGGTCACCGGGGCCTCGCGTGGCCTCGGCGCGGCCGCGGCCCGCGCGCTCGCCGCCGAGGGCGCGCATGTCATCATGGTCGCCCGCACCGTCGGCGGGCTGGAGGAAATCGACGACCTGATCGGCGAAGCCGGCGGCAGCGCCACGCTGGTGCCCCTCGACCTGCGCGAGGGCGAGCGCATCGACGGCCTCGCCGCGCCGCTGCTGGAGCGCTGGGGACGGCTCGACATTCTCGTCGGCAATGCCGGCATGCTGGGTCAGGTCTCGCCGCTGGCGCAGATCGAACCCAAGGCCTGGGCCGACACCTTCGCCCTCAACGTCACCGCAAACTGGCGGCTGGTGCGCGCGCTCGACCCCCTGCTGCGGCGCTCGGACGGCGCGCGCGCGGTGTTCGTGACGTCGGGCATCACCCGCAGCCTGCCGGCCTACTGGGGCGCCTACGCGGCCAGCAAGGCCGCACTGGAGGCGATGGTGACGAGCTACGCGCGGGAGCTGGAGAACACCCCGCACCGGGTCAACCTGCTGAATCCCGGCCCGACCCGCACCGCCCTGCGCGCCCAGGCCTTTCCCGGCGAGGACGCCACGGCCCTGCCGGGGCCGGAGCATGTCGCCCGCAGCCTGTTGCCGCTGCTGCAGCCCGGTTTCGAGGGCAACGGGCTGTGGATCGCCGGCGACACGCCCCTCGCCGCGACGGAGACCCGCCACTAGCGCCGCTCCGGCGCCGGCGCGGATCGGGCCATGGACGGCGAGCAGGCGCTGCTCCACGCGGCGGTCTTCGCGGCCTCCCTGCTGCAGGCCGCGGCGGGCATCGGCTTCGGCATCATCGCCGGACCGATCATCCTGGTGGTGATGAATTCCGGCGCGGCGATCCAGGTCTCCATCCTGCTGAGCTTCGCCATCGCCCTGGTGCTGGCCCCGGCCGTCGTGCGCCAGGCCGACCGCCCGCTGCTGGCGCAGTTCACCCTGGGCACGCTGATCGGCGCGCCCTTCGGCATCGCCGCCTTCCAGGCCGCAGGCATCGCCGCGCTGAAGGCGATGGCGGCCATCGCCGTGCTGTTCATGGCGGTCTCGGCGGCCGGCTGGCTCAACCGGCGCGGCGCCCCCGCCCCGCGGGACAGTCGCCTGCGAAACGGCCTCGTCGGCGCGATCTCCGGCGCCATGAGCACCGCGCTGGCCATGCCCGGCCCGGCGATCGCCGCCGAGCTGGCCGCCCAGGGCCGCGACAAGACCGTGCTGCGCGCCACCGTGCTGAGCTTCTTCCTGATCAGCTATCCACTCGCCTTCGTCGTGCAGTATTCGGCCGTGGGAATCTCCGGCGCGGCGCTGGAACTGAGCCTCGAACTGCTGCCCGCCACCGCGCTCGGCGTCCTTGCCGGCCGTCTGCTGGTCCCCCATGTCAGCGAGACCCTGTTCCGCCGGATCATCGTCGCCGTGCTGCTGGCGACGGCGGCCGGTCTTGTCGCCAGTCTCTGAGATCTCCCGCCGGCCCGGATCGGCTACACTGGGCGGGCAATCAGGGGAGAAACCGCAATGGACGCGATCGCTGCGCCGCAGATCGACATCGCGCAGGGCCGCCTGCGCGGACAGGCCGAGGGCGGCGTCGAACGCTTCCTCGGCATTCCCTTCGCCGCCGCGCCGACGGGCGCGCAACGCTTCGCCCCGCCCGGCCCGCCGCCGGCCTGGACCGGCCTGCGGGAGGCCACCGCCTTCGGCCCCGAGGCGCCGACGCCGCCGGGCGAAGGCGGCACCATCCTGGGGCCCTCGGGCCAGGTCCAGGACGAGGACTGCCTGTCCCTGAACGTCTGGCGGCCCGCCGGCACGCCCGACGCGCCACTGCCGGTGATGGTCTACATCCATGGCGGCGGCTGGATGTGGGGCAGCGGCGGCCATCCCTGCTACGACGGCGGCATGCTGGCCCGGCACGGCAACCTGATCGTGGTGACGATCCAGTACCGCCTGGGCCTGCTCGGCCTGCTGGGCCACGAGGACCTGGCGGGGAACGAGGACACGGCCGACGGCAACTGGGCGGTGCGCGACCAGGTGGCGGCGCTGGCCTGGATCCACGAGAACATCGCCGCGTTCGGGGGCGACCCCGCGCAGGTGACGATCTTCGGCGAATCCGCCGGCGGCATGGCCGTCGGCCTGCACTGCGTCTGTCCCGAATCCCGCCGCTATTTCCGCCGCGCCGTGATCCAGAGCGCCGCCGTGCTGCCGGTCGGCCGCGCGCAGCACCACGCGGCCGCCGAGGGCGTCGCACGGGCGCTGGGCGTGCCGGTGAGCCGCGAAGCGCTGGCCGGCGTCCCGCTGGCCGACCTGCTGGCCGCGCAGGCCGACTGGGCCGCGCAGGCCGGGGCCGGTCGGCCGGCGCCGCGGCCGATGCTGGACGGCACGCTGGTGCCAGGCTGGCCGCATCGCCTGGCCGCCGAGGGCGCCACCGAGGGTCTGGAAATCCTGGTCTCCACCACCCGCGACGAGGCCGGCCTGTGGGCCGGACGGGCCGCGCCCGGCAGCCTGCCGGTCGACCATGACGATCTCAGGCGCAAGCTCGAGGCCGGCGGCCTGCCGGCCGAGCTTGCCGACACCTACCGGGAGGCCCGGCGCGCGCGCGGCGAGGCCGTCGATGCCCTGTCGCTGCATGTCGCGCTGCAGACCGACCGCCTGATCCGGGTGCCGGCGCTCGCCTTCCTGCAGGCCCATGCGGCGCGCGGCGGTCGCGGCTGGGCCGCGCGCATCGACTGGGAGAGTCCGATGACGATGCCCGGCACGGACGGGCGCGCCTACGGGGCGGTGCACACGATCGAGCTGCCGCTGCTGTTCGGCACCAACCGCGCCGCACCGGCGCTCGATGCCCTGGTCGGCCCCGCGCCCGGCGCGGAGGCCGTCACCCGGGCGCTGCAGGAGGCCTGGACGGCGCTCGCCCGCGACGGCGATCCCGCCGCCGGCGGAACCGACTGGCCGGCGGTCGGTTCCGACACATTGCCGACCCGCCTGTTCGGACCGGAACCGGCGCTGGCGGAGGATCCCCGCGGGATCGAGCGCCAGGCCATGCTGGCCGCGCTGACGGCGAGCGGCGAACTGGCCTGAACCGCCGCCGCGGTCCGCTCCGGCGCGGCGGGACGCCGGGTCACCTGCGGCAGGCCGATCTCGCGCAGCAGCTTGCGCAGGATCGCCCGCCGGAAGTCGCCATAGCCGCTCGCGCGCTCGACGAAGGCGCCGGGACCGAACACGACATGCCGGCGGTAATAGGTGCCCAGCCAGTCGTCGTCATGTTCGATGGCGAGCCCGTTGACGACGATGCGGTCGCGGAACAGCACGCCGCGCACGCTCTCGGGCAGCGGGCCGGCATTGCTGCGCCCGTCGCCCGACAGGTCGATCACCCGCCGGTCGGTCGCGAACGGCACGCGGCGCAGCTCCCGGGCGCCCGCCAGCAGGGCGTCGCCGATCGCGGTCGCCCCCGGCAGGGCCGGCGGACCGACCGTTTCCAGGCGCCGGGCCAGCGCGAGCGCGGCGGCGATGCCGTCGATCCGCACCCACGGCACCGCGCGCACCTGCTGGTTCGGCCCCGACCAGAGCAGCACGGCGACCGCGATGCGCCCCAGTTCGCCCCGGGAAATGGCCTCGTGCACGTCGCGATGCCGGAAGGCGGCGGCCAGGCCCTCGCGCTGCAGCGCGAACTCGGTGCGATCGACGCTGACCGAAACGTCGAGCGCCAGCACGAGGGCGAGGTCGACGGCAGGCCCGGGGGCGGCGCGCGGCCCGCCGGCCGGCGCGGTCAACGCGAAAATCGCCAGCAGGACGGCCGGCAGGCACGCGCGCGCGGCGCGTCGCGGCCGCCGCGCGCGGGCCATCGCCTCAGGTCCCCGGAGCCGGTTCGACCGCGTCCAGGCGGGCCAGCCAGGCCGCGGGCAGGCCGTGCGCCCGGGCCCCGTCGCGCAGCAGGGTGATGTAGCGCCGCGACGGCCGGCCGTCCTCCGGCAGGCCCTCGGCGACATAGGCCACGGCCTCGAGCGGTCCGTGGTCCGCGGTTTCCACCGGCAGCAGCGTCGGCTGGTAGACCCGGCCCGGCACGCCTTCCGTCAGGTTGAGCCAGACCAGCTGCCGCCAGGTCAGGCGGTAGAGCACGCCCCAGACCTCCTCCTCCGCGTCGGGCGCGATGTTGGCCGGCGCGGCGCGGCCGATCGGCCAGCCCTGCAGGTTGAAACGCAGCCGCCAGCCCGGCAGGCGGCCGATCGTCCAGGCATCGGGCCTGAGCCGCCGGCGATCGCGGAACGTGCCGGCATGCATGTTCGAGCCGTAGGCGAAATACCAGACCGGCTCGTCCGGCCGGTCGGCAAGCTCGAGATCCCAGCGCCGGTACCAGGCCCGGGCCAGCGGCCAGGCGCGGATCGCGAGTGGCACCCAGAGACGCCGCCAGGCGCGGCGGACGTTGCGGGAAAGCCGGTTGCGGGCGGGCCGGGCCATGCCTCTCGCGGGCCTCCTCATCCGAAGGGCGCGCCGCCGCCCCGGAAAGGCTGCGGTCAGCGCGGCTCCAGGATCATCGGCAGGCCGCCCTTCGGGCGCAAGGTGATGCGGCCCAGCGGCTCCACCTTCTGCCCCGGCCGCAGCCGCGGGCGGACATGCTCGGAGAGCATGGCGAGCGCCAGCCGGCCTTCCATCAGCGCGAAGGCGTTGCCGATGCAGACCCGGGGGCCGCCGCCGAAGGGGAAATAGGCGAACTTGTGCCGTTCGCGCTGCTTGCCCGGCGCGAAGCGCTCGGGATCGAACCGCTCGGGATCGGGCCAGAGATGGGGATTGCGGTGCGTGACCCAGGGCGAGAGGGTGACGATCGCCCCCTTCGGGATCACGTGTTCGCCGATCCGGTCCTCCTCCAGGGCGACCCGGCTGGTGGAGAAGGCCGGCGGATAGAGCCGCATGGATTCCTCGAAGACCATGCGCGAATAGGGCAGGTTCTCGAGATCGCCGAAGGCCGGCGCGCCGTCCCGCAACGCGGCATCGCGTTCGGCGTGCAGCCGCGCCTCGGCCTCGGGATGCAGCGCCAGCAGGTACCAGGTCCAGGTCAGCGCGTTCGCCGTGGTCTCGTGGCCGGCGGCGAACAGGGTGAACAGCTCGTCGCGCAGCTGCTCGTCCGACATGCCCTCGCCGGTTTCCTCGTCCTTGCTGTCGAGCAGCATCTGCAGCAGGTCCTCGCGCGGGGTCCCGCCGGCGCGACGCTCGGCGATGATGCGGTAGAGCCGGTCCTCGACATAGCGGATCGCCGCCTCGGCCTCCCGGTCGCGCGAGCGCGGCATCCATTCCGGCAGGCCGATCAGGTCGACCAGGCTGGGCGAGCCGAAGCCGTCGAGCAGCCGGGTCACCGCCGCTCCCAGTTCCGCGGCGTCGTCGGCGACGTCCGAGGAAAACAGCGTGCGGGTGACGATGTCCATGGTGAGCTGCATCATCTCGTGCAGCATGTCGACCTCGTCGCCGGCCCGTTCGCGCCATTCCAGGCTCTTCGCGGCGATCGCCTCGACCATGATCTCGGTCAGCGCGACCAGCCGGCGATGGTGGAAGGCCGGCGCCGCGATCCGCCGCTGCCGGCGCCAGAACTCGCCCTCGCTGGTCAGCAGGCCGGTGCCCAGCACGCGGCCGAGAAGCTGCCGGTTCAGCCGTCCCTTGGGATAGTTCTTCTGGTTGGTCAGCAGCACGTGCTGGATCATCTCCGGATCGTTCAGCAGCACGAAGGACTGGAACAGCACGGTGCGGAAGCCGAAGGGCTCGGCGAAGGACGAGCGGGGATAGATCGAGACCGAGTTCTCCCGCAGGCGGCGGATGAACTCGAACAGGCCCATGCGTTGCGTGGGCAGCGCGGGAAAGGCGAGATCGAGGCTCTGGGCGGCGTCTTGGGTCATCGGGCGTAGGGGTTGCGCGGTTTGCGAAGATTGATGCGGATCGGCGTGCCGGACAAGTCGAAGGATTCACGCAGGCCGTTCTGCAGGTAGCGCAGATAGGAATCCGGCAGGTCCTGCGGCATGTTGCAGAACATCGCGAAGGTCGGCGGGCGCGCCTTGGCCTGGGTGGCGTAGCGCAGGCGGATGCGCCGGCCGGTATGGCCCAGCGGCGGGGGATGGCGTTCGGTGGCCTGGTCGAGCCAGCGGTTGAGCGCGCCGGTGGAGATCCGCCGCGACCAGTTCTCGTGCGCCTTCAGGACCGCCGGCATCAGGTCGTCGACGCCGCGCCCGGTCAGCGCCGAGAGGGTGACGAGGGCGACCCCGCGGGCTTCGCCCATGCCGGTCTCCAGCCGCTCGCGCAGGCTCTTCAGGGCCTCCCGCCGGCCCTCGATCAGGTCCCACTTGTTGGCCGCAACGACCACCGCCCGGCCCTCTTCCAGGGCGTGCCGGGCGATCGTCAGGTCCTGCTTCTCCAGCGGCGCCTGGGCGTCGATCAGCACCACCACGACCTCGGCGTAGCGGATCACCCGAAGCGCGTCGCGCACCGCGAGCCCCTCCAGACGGTCGTCGATGCGGGCCTGGCGACGCATGCCGGCGGTGTCGTGCAGCCGGATCGGCCGGTCCCGCCAGCGCCAGTCCACGGCGATGGCGTCCCGGGTGACGCCGGGCTCGGGACCGGTCAGCATGCGCTCGGCGCCGATCAGCCGGTTGACCAGGGTCGACTTGCCAGCGTTCGGCCGGCCGACGATGGCAAGCTGCAGCGGCTTGCCCGCGTCCGCCTCCCCGTCCGCGCCCTCGTCCGTCTCCGGCGCGGGCGGCGCCTCGGGCGCGTGCGCGGCAAGCGCGTCGTGCAGCTCGGCCAGGCCCTCGCCATGCGCCGCCGACAGCGCCACCGGATCGCCCAGGCCCAGCTCGTAGGCCTCCCACAGGCCCGCCTCGCCGGCCTTGCCCTCCGCCTTGTTCACCGCCAGGACGACCGGCTCGTTCCGGCTGCGCAGCCAGTCGGCGAACTGCCGGTCCATCGGCGTCAGGCCGGCCCGGCCGTCGATGAGGAACAGGCAGACATCGGCCTCGTCGAGCGCGGCCTCGGTCTGCTGGCGCATGCGGTCGGTCAGGCTGCCGGCGGCGGCCTCCTCCAGCCCGGCGGTATCGATCACGCGAAACCGCAGGGGACCGATCCGCGCCGGGCCCTCGCGCCGGTCGCGGGTCACGCCGGGACGGTCGTCGACGATGGCGTGCTTGGTGCCGGTCAGGCGGTTGAACAGGGTCGATTTGCCGACATTCGGCCGGCCCACGATCGCGACCGTGTAGTCCATGTCACTGCAGCGCCAGCAGTTCGGCGTCGTCGGTCAGGACATAGACCGTGCCGCCCGCCACCACCGGCGGCAGCAGCACCGGGTCGGGCAGCCCGACCATGCCCATCAGCTCGCCGGAATAGGGCGAGATCGCCGCCGCGCGGGCGTCCGAGGAGACCACCAGCAGGCGGTCGGAGACCAGCACCGGGCCGGACCAGAAGATCGGCTCCTTGCGCGCCTTCGGGTCGGCGAAGCGCGGCAGCGGCGCGACCCAGCGGATGCGGCCGTCCTGGCGCGACAGGCAGAGCAGCTCGGCCTGGGTGGTCAGCACGAAGATGAAATCCCCGGCGAGCCAGGGCATCTGGTCGCTGGCGACGTCGCGTTCCCACAGGCGCTGGCCGGAGCGCAGGTCGATCGCCCCCATGCGGCCGGAATGCGAGACGGCGAAGGCGATGCCGCGATCCACCACCGGGGCGCCGCGAATGTCGCCCAGGGCGGCGAGCGCGGTCATCCGGCCGCCGCGGACGAGCTGGTCGGACCAGATCACCCGGCCGTTCTCCACCCGGAGCGCCGTCAGCTCGCCCGAGGAATAGGCCGCGACCACGCTGCCGCCGTCGACCGCCGGCGTCGCCCCGCCGATCAGGCCGGCATCCTCCGGGATGCCGGTATGGGTCCACAGCACCTCGCCATTGTCGGCGGCCAGCGCGTAGAGCCGGTTGTCGAAGGTGACGGCGAACACCCGGCCGCCGGACACCGCGGGCGCGGCCCGCAGCGGCGCCGTCAGGTCGCGCTTCCACAGCAGGCCGCCGCTCTGCGCCTCGAAGGCGAAGACCTGGCCATAGCCGGTGGTGACGTAGAGCGCGCCGGCCTCGTAGGCGACGCCGCCGCCGATCGCGCCCGCCTCCTCGCCGCGCTCGCGCAGGTTCAGGCTCCAGATCGCGCGCCGGCGCTCCAGCGAGATGGCGTGCAGGCGGGTCTGCGAATCCAGCACGAAGGCAAGGCCGTCGGCGATCACGGGCGAGGCCAGCAGGCGGACCTCGTCGCCCGAACCGGCGCCGACATTGACCCGCCAGGCGAGGCCCAGGCTTTCGCCGGACTGCAGGTGGTGCATGGCGTGGTTGGCGACGCCGCCGGTCTGGCTCCAGTTCGGGTTCAGCCAGGGCCGCGGCAGCCGCACCTGCAGGTCGGAGATCGCCGGGTCCGGCTCCAGCGCCTTCTCCAGCCGCAGCACCGAGACCCGCTCGCCCGGCAGCGGCGGTCCCTCGTTCTCGCCCAGCCAGTCCGGGGTCTCGCAGCCCGCCAGCAGCGGCGCGACGAGCAGGGCGGCAAGACTATGGCGCAGCAGGCTCCGCATCGTCGTCAGGCCGGGTTCTCCAGGATCCGCAGCATCTGCGCCGCCCGGGCCCGCAGGTTGGCGGGGGCCTCGGCGTCCTGGCTCAGGCTTTCGTACTTGCCGCGGGCCGCGGCGGCGTTGCCGGCCTCGAGGTCGATCACCGCGAGCAGCTCGGCCGCGGTGAAGCGCCAGGGACTGCCCGCGTCGACCAGGGCCGTGAGCCGGCCCTGCGCGGCGCCGGTCTCCCCGGCCTCGATCAGGCGGGCGCCGGCCAGCAGTTCGGCCAGTCCCGCGAGCGTGGGATCGCCGGACTGCGAGAGTTCGTCATAGACCGCGATCGCGCCCCTGAGGTCGCCCGCGTCCGCCAGTTTCGCCGCCTCGTGCAGCTGCGCCAGCGTGCCGTAGCCCGAGGGAAGCTGGGCCCGGGCCGCGCGGAAGGCCGAGGCCGCGACGGCGGCGTCGTCGCCGCGTCCGGCCTGTTCCAGCACGGCCTGATACTGCGTCGCGGCGGTCGCCCGCTGGTTCTCGCGATAGTGCTTCCAGCCGACCCGGCCGGCGGTGCCCAGCACGATTGCGAGCGCGGCGATGATCAGGTAGTTGCCGTACTTCTTCCACAGGGCCTCCGCCTTCTCGCGGCGCAGGTCCTCGTCGACTTCGCGAAAGATATCGGACACGTCACCTCACTCCGATCCGCCCCGGGATCACGGTAGCAGAGCCGGCGGCGCGCCTGTAGCGCACCGCCCGCCGGGGCGCGCTGTCTTCTGACAGGCTCCCCCGCCGGATGCAAGATCGCGTGCGCCCCGGCCGCACGCGGTCGGGCTTCCCGCGCCGGCCTATTCCCACTCGATCGTCCCGGGCGGCTTCGAGGTGACGTCGTAGACCACCCGGTTGATGCCGCGCACCTCGTTGATGAT
>JBGTSP010000160.1:0-9921 GCA_041940205.1 Alphaproteobacteria bacterium | reverse complement strand
CATCTCGCATGTCGTCAATTTCGAGCTGCCGAACGTCGCCGAGGCCTACGTGCACCGGATCGGCCGCACCGCGCGGGCCGGCCGCGACGGCATCGCCATCTCGCTGTGCGATCCCGCCGAGCGGCCGCTGCTGCGCGACATCGAGAAGCTGATCGGCAACCGCCTGACGGGCGAGGCCGGGAGCATCGAGGCCGAAGAGAGCAAGGAGGCCCCTGCGGCCGACGCGTCGCCCGACGCCGCGAACGCCGACAAGCCGGCGAACGGCGCCCGTTCCGGCCGGCGTCGCCGGCGGGGCGGCCGCAACGGCCGTCCGGCGAAGAGCGCCGGCCAGGCCAGCGGCGCGTCGAACGGGGGCGCGCAGAACGGCGCCGCGCAGAACGGTGGCGCACAGAACGGCGCAGTACAATACGGCGCCGCGAAGGCGGACGGCGGCAACGCCAACGGCAATGGCAACGCGAACGCCAACGGCAACGCCAAGGCGGCGAAGAAGCGCCGCGCCTCCGGCAAGCGCAACGATGCGGCCCCGTCCCGCGACGGCGGCGAGGCCCGTCCGCGCCGTCCCCGCAACGACGGGCCGACCAGCGGCCTGGAGCGCATGCTGGGCAAGGCGACGCCGGGCCCGCAGCACCGCGCCCAGCCGTAAACCGGTCCCGGTCCTGAACGGGGCCGGGACTTCAATCGACCCGAGCCCGAACCCCCAGACCATCCAAAACCGGTTCCTTTTCACGGCGTCCGGCGGTCCCGAGCGGCGGACCTCGGGCCCCGGGGCGGATTCGTCACGAACTTGCGACAGCCCGGCGGCTTGATGGTGTGGCGGGCGATCTGGGAAGATCGCCCGCACTTACTCTTCCGGGAGACCGATCGCCATGCCCCGCCTTCGATCCTGCCTTTCGCCGCTGCTTCTGGCCGCCCTGCTGTCGCCGCTGCCCGCCGCCGCCGCCTCCACCGGACACGGCCATGGCGGCCATGGCGGCCAGCATTCGCCCTATGCCGGCCAGGAAGCCCGCGAGATCAAGAGCCTGTCGCCGGCCGACATCGAGGAACTGCGCCGGGGCGGCGGCTGGGGGCTCGCCAAGGCGGCCGAACTGAACGGCCTGCCGGGCCCGGCGCACCTGCTGGAGCTGAAGGACGACATTCCCCTGAGCCCGGACCAGGTCGCGGCGATCACCGGCCTGCACGCAGAGATGAACCGCAAGGCCCGCGCCCAGGGCGCGGTGCTGATCGACCTCGAGCGCCGGCTGGAAGACCGTTTCCGGGCCCGCGACATCGGCGAGGGCGAACTCGCGGCGCTGCTGGGCGAGATCGGCCAGGCGAGGTCCGCCCTGCGGCACATCCACCTGGCGACCCACCTGAAGACCCCGGCCATGCTGCGGCCCGAGCAGATCGCCCGCTACAACGCGCTGCGCGGCTACACTGTTTCCGCCACGGAAGGGAGCGATCCCTGCGCCCGGGTGCCCGAGGGCCACGATCCGGCGATGTGGCGCCGGCACAACGGCTGCCAGTAGGCCTGCCGTCGCGCGCTGGCGCTATTCGCGCACGAAGACCGGCGGACGCTTCTCCATGAAGGCGGCGACCGCCTCTTTGTGCGCCGCAGAGGCGTAGCACTCGTTCAGATATTCGGTCTCGCGGGCCATCGCCGCTTCCAGGTCGGTTTCGCTGCCGTTCCGCGACAGCAGTTCCTTCATCATCCGGAGCGGCCGGTCGGGATGGGCGGCGATGGCGGAAGCCGTCTCCAGCGCCTCGTCGACGAGCCGCTCGTGCGCCACCAGACGATCCGCGAGGCCGAGCGCGACCGCCTCGGCGCCGTCGATCCGCCGCGCGGTCAGCGCCAGGTCGCTGGCCCGGCCGAAGCCCATGCGCTGCACCAGGAAATGGCTGCTGCCCAGCTCGGTGACCACGCCCATGCGGGCGAAGGCGCACTGGAAGGTCGCCTTCTCAGACGCCAGGATGATGTCGAAGGGCAGGATCATGGTCAGGCCGACGCCGATGGCGTGGCCGTTCACCGCGGCGATCAGCGGCTTGGAGCGGCGCAGCAGCTGCACCAGGTCCGCGGCCGAACTCGAGGCCTCGCGCCGCGCGCCGCCGGGCCCGTCCATGCGCGCCTTGAAGGTGTCGCGGATGTCGGCGCCGGCGCAGAAGGCGCGGCCGGAGCCGGTCAGCACCAGCGCGCCGAGCGCGGGATCGGCGTTGGTCCGCTCGATCGCCGCCACCAGTTCCCCGCGCATCCGGTCGGTCCAGGCGTTCAGCCGGTCCGGCCGGTTGAGGTGCACCAGCGCCACCTCGCCGCGCACCTCGTAGAGCAGGGTCTCGTAGTCGCCGGCCGGTGCTGGCGCGGCGGTTTCGCCTTGCGTCATCGTCATTCCCTCCCGTGAACGATCGCGTGCCGGCCGCGATCATAGAACGGGAGGGCGGGCGCGGGCAGGGAAACCCGGGATTCCTACTTGGTGATGATTTCCGGTCCCATCATCGCGTTCGGCAGCACCGTGGAGATCCACGGCACGTAGGTGATGATGATCAGGAAGACGAAAAGCACCGCGAGGAAGGGCAGGGCGGCGCGCACCACCGCCATCATCGGCATGCCGGCGACGCCCGAGGTGACGAACAGGTTGAGGCCGACCGGCGGCGTGATCATGCCGATCTCCATGTTCACCACCATGATGATGCCCAGGTGAATGGGATCGATGCCCAGCTCGATGGCGATCGGGAAGACCAGGGGCGCGACGATCACCAGCAGGCCCGAAGGCTCCATGAACTGGCCGCCGATCAGCAGGATGATGTTGACCACGATCAGGAACATTACCGGGCCCAGGCCGGCGGCCAGCATGGCCTCGGTGATGGCCTGGGGGATCTGCTCGTCGGTGAGCACGTGCTTGAGGATCAGCGCGTTGGCGATGACGAAGAGCAGCGTCACCGTCAGCTTGCCGGCCTCGAACAGGGTGTGCCGCGTGTCGGCGTGCACCATGCCGGTCAGCAGCGCCTGCGGCCGGCGCAGCAGCGAGATCCTTTCTTCGCCGTCCGCCGTCGCCAGCGGACCCATGTCGCGATAGACGAAGGTGGCGATGAACCAGGCGTAGACCGCGGCCACGGCGGCCGCCTCGGTCGGCGTGAAGATGCCGCCGTAGATGCCGCCCAGGATGATCACGATCAGCGCCAGGCCCCAGACGGCCTCGCGCGCGGAAGCAAAGACCTCGCCCCAGCCGGCCCACTCGCCCTTCGGCAGATTGCGCTTCACCGCGATCACGTAGATCGCGACCATCAGCATCAGGCCGGCGAGCAGGCCCGGCAGCACGCCGGCGAGGAACATCCGGCCGACCGAGACCTCGACCGCGGCGGCGTAGACCACCATCACGATCGACGGCGGGATCAGGATGCCCAGCGTGCCGGCGTTGCAGATCACGCCGGCGGCGAATTCCTTGCTGTAGCCGACCTGGCGCATGCCGGCGATGACGATGGTGCCGATCGCCACCACTGTCGCCGGCGAGGAACCGGACAAGGCGGCGAACATCATGCAGGCGAACACGCCGGCGATGGCGAGGCCGCCGGGGAAGTGACCGACGCAGGCGATCGAGAAGCGGATGATCCGCCGCGCCACGCCGCCGGTCGACATGAAGGCCGAAGCGAGGATGAAGAAGGGGATCGCCAGCAGGGTGAAGTGGCCCTCGAAGGCGGAGAACAGGGTCTGCGCGATCGAGGCCAGCGAGGAATCCGAGAAGGTCAGCAGGAACAGGACCGAGGACAGGCCCAGGGCGACGGCGATCGGCACGCCGCACAGCAGCAGCAGGACGATCAGCCCGAACAGGACGGCGACTTCCATGGCTCAGGACTCCCGCACGGTGCGGCCGGCATCCTCGACCGCGTCCTCGACCTCGTGCGAGGCGATCAGGTTGTCGAGACGGCCCTGCCAGATGGCGATCCCGGCCCGCACGAAGCGGTAGAGCAGCAACGCCATGGCGAGCGGCAGGACGAGATAGGGCAGCAGCCGCGGCACCTTCTCGTAGCGTTCGCCCTCGTTGAAGACGTCCTGCATCCAGGCCAGCGGCTCGATGCCGAAGAGCACCGGCATCGGCGTGTCCTCGGTCTCGTACCAGCCCTTCTCGCGGAACTTCTCTTCGAAACCGAGCGGGAACCAGCGGCCCTCGGTGGCCGGCAGATTGGCGAAGTTGGCCCAGTAGTCCCAGGCCCCCTTCAGCAGCAGGAAGGCGTAGATCACGCAGCACAGCGCCGCGAACAGGCCGAGCAGGCGGCGCCGGCTCGGGCGCAGGGCGTTGAGCACCGCGTCGACCCCCAGATGCGCCTTGATCTTCACCGCGTAGGCGGCGCCCAGCAGCACCAGCCAGCCGAACAGGAACACCGTGACCTCGAGCGCCCAGAGAATGCCGCTGTCGAAGACATAGCGGGCGACGACGTTGGCGAAGGTGAGCACGGTCATCAGCCCGAGGATGACGGCGATCAGGCCTTCCTCGAAGCGATCGAAGCCCGTCTTGTTCCGATGCATGGCGGTTTCCTCCCTCCCGCGGATGCCGCCCGGCGCGGCCCCGCGAACGGGACCGCGCCGGTGACGACGGTCAGTCTAGTTGAGCATCGCGTTGGCCTTCTGGGCCGCGGCGATGTTGTCGGCGCCGACATCGCCCTCGAACTTGGCCCAGACCGGCTTCATGGCCTCGACCCAGGCCGCGCGCTGGCCGGCATCCAGCGTGCGCACGGTGCCGCCGGCCTTGATCACGGCTTCCCTGGCCGCCGCGTTGACCGCGGTGGATTCCTTGTTCCGGGTGGCAGTGACCTCGGCGACGATCTGCAGGAACTGGTCGCGAACGCCCTTGTCCAGGCTGTCCAGCCAGTCGACGCTGGTCACCAGCAGGTAGTCGATGATGCCGTGGTTGGTCTCGGTGATGCCGTCCTGCACCTCGAAGAACTTCTTGCCGTCGATGTTCGACCAGGTGTTCTCCTGGCCATCCACCACGCCCTGCTGCAGGGCGCCGTAGACCTCGGAGAAGGCCATCTTCTGCGGCGTGCCGCCGATCGCTTCCATCTGCGCGACCAGGACCTCGGAGGACTGCACGCGGAACTTCAGGCCGCTGGCGTCGCTCGGCAGGATCAGCGGCTTGTTCGCCGACATCTGCTTCATGCCGTTGTGCCAGTAGCCCAGGCCCTGCAGGCCGCGGCGCTGCATGCTGTCGAGCAGGGCCTGGCCGGCCTCGGAGGCCTGGAAGGCCTCGACCGCGTTGATGTCCTTGAACATGAAGGGCAGGTCGAAGATGCGGAACTGCTTGGTGAACTTCTCGAACTTCGAGAGCGACGGCGCGGCGAGCTGCACGTCGCCCTGCAGCATCGCTTCCAGGACCTTGTTGTCGTTGTAGAGCGTCGAGTTCGGGAAGACCTCCATGCAGGCCTTGCCGTTCATTTCCTCGTTCACGCGCTTGGCGAGCAGGGTGGCGGCGATGCCCTTGGGGTGCTTGTCGGTGTTGGTGACGTGGCTGAACTTGATGACGGTCTCGCCGGCATCGCAGTCGGCAAGGGCGACGCCCGGCGCCGCGATCATGGCCGCGACCAGGCTGGCCTTGATGAGAGCTTTCATGGTTTCCTCCGGATGGCGTGCGCGGGCAGGCCCCGCGCGATCGAGGATGAGAAAACAGTTGCATCGGCAACATCACAAGCGCCGGAAACACGAAAAATTTTGTAGCGTGGAATCAATGACTTGTTCCGATGCCGTCGACGAAAAGCGGCGTTTGTCCGAGTTTTCGGACAGATGTCGCCGGTCGTGCGCATGATCCGCCTCCCGGTCGGCGGACGCGCCTGGGGCGTGCTCGCCGCCGGCTTCGCGCTGGCCATGGCGGCGGCCTGGTGGAGCTACCGCGCCAGCCTGCAGGACGACCTCGAGGCGCTTGCGCATGCCGGCCGGATCCGCGTCGATCAGGCCGCGGAGCGCCTCGTCAACCAGCTCGATTCCTATCGCGTGCTGACCACCCTGCTGGCCCAGGATCCGCGCATCGCCGAGGCGCTCGCGGGGAGGAGCGGCGCCGAAACCGTGGACGACCTGCTGCGCCAGCGGGTCCTGACCTACGGGGCGGAACGGATCGAACTGGTCAACGCGAACGGAGCGGTGATCGCGACCTCAGATCCCGCGGGCGGCCGGATCTCGCGCCAGGGTTCGCCGCTGCTGGCCGCCGCGCTCGACGGCCGGCTCGGCTTCGCGCATGGCCTGGAAGCCCGGCAGCGGCGATTCCATGTCAGCCGGGGGGTCTGGACCGATACGGCGGCGCCCGCCGGCGCGGTGATCGTTTCGGTCGATATCGGTGCGCTGGAGTTCGAATGGGCGGTGGTGCCCGAGGCCATCGGTTTCTTCGACGCCGCGGGCGTTGTCGTGGTCTCCAACCGGCCCTCCCTGCTGCTGCGCCAGGACCGCCCGCCCGTCGGCGCCGACGGCCGCCTGACGCCATTCCCCGACCATTCCGTCAGCCAGGTGGGCGGCTTCGACCTCTGGCGTTTCGACGCCGCGGGCGAACTGCCGCGCGAGGCGCTGGTGGTGACAAGGGCCGTGCCCCGGCTGGGTCTCAGCGCCCGGGGTTTCCTCGACGTTGCGCCGGCGCGGGCGGACGCCCGGCTGCGGGCCCTGCTGGCGGCGGCGCTTGCCGGTCTGGTTGTGCTCGCCGGCCTGCTGGTTGCGCTGTGGCGCCGCCGGCTGGCCGACCGGCTGGCCTTCGAGGAAGCGGTCAACGCCCGCCTGCAGTCGCGCGTGGAGGCGCGCACCCGCGACCTGCGGGAAGCCCAGAACCAGCTCGTGCAGGCGAGCAAGATGACGGCGCTGGGACAGATGTCGGCGGGCATCAGCCACGAGCTCAACCAGCCGCTGGCCGCGATCCGGAACTTCGCCGAGAACGCCGGCCGCTTTCTCGATGCCGGCCGGAGCGAGCGCGCGCGGGAGAATTTCGAACAGATCTCGGCCCAGGTGCAGCGTATCGACCGGATCGTGCGCAATCTCAGGGCCTTTTCGCGCAACGAGAACGAGCCGCTGGAGCCAACCGACCTGCGGACCTGCGTGCGCGAGGCGCTGGCGCTCAGCGACGCGGCCCTGCGCCGCGCCGGCGCGGTGCTCGAGACTTCGCTGCCCGAGACGCCGGTGACGGTAATGGGAGGGCCGGTGCGCCTGCAGCAGGTGATCGTCAACCTGATCAGCAACGCGCTCGACGCGCTGGCCGACAGCGGACGGCCGCGCCTGTCGCTGGCGCTGTCGTCGGAGGCCGGCCGGGCCCGTCTCGTGGTGCGCGACAACGGTCCCGGCCTCGCCGAGCCGGCCCGGGTGTTCGAACCGTTCTACACGACCAAGGAACTGGGAGCCTCGAAGGGTCTCGGCCTCGGCCTGTCGATCTCCTATGGCATCATCGGCAGCCTGGGCGGCGAACTGACGGCGGCGAACACGCCGGAAGGCGGCGCCGTGTTCACCGTCGACCTGCCGCTGGGCGATGCCGGAGCGCGTTCATGACCCGAAAGGTCCTGCTCATCGAGGACGACGACGCGCTGCGGCTGTCGCTGACCCAGACCATCGAACTGGCCGGCCTGGAACCTCTGGCGACCGCCAGCTTCGTGCAGGCCCGGCGCAGCATCCGGTCGAACTTCGCCGGCGTGATCCTGTCGGACATCCGCATGCCCCGGCAGGACGGTTTCGACGTCCTGCGCTTCGCCCGCACGGTGGACGAGGCACTGCCGGTGATCCTGCTGACCGGACACAGCGACGTGCCGACGGCGATGCGGGCGATGAAGGAAGGGGCCTGGGACTATCTGGAGAAGCCCTGCGGCACCGAACGTCTCGTCGAGGTGCTGGGCCGCGCCCTCGAGCATCGCGACGTGGTGCTGAAGTCGCGGGCGATCGAGCGCGCCCTGAAACGCGGCGATGCGGCGGCGCGGCACTTTCCCGGCGCCTCGGCGCTCAGCGAGAGCTTCCGCGACGAGCTGCGCCGGATCGCGGGCTCCGGCAATCACGCCCACTTCCATGGCGAGCCCGGCGCGGGCAAGAACCTGGCGGCCTATACCGTCCACCGGCTCGCCGAGGCGCCGCGGCCGCTGTTGCAGGTCAACCTGCGCGGCGCGGCACCAACGGCCTTTCGCGCGCTCGTGGTGCCCGCCGAGCCCGCCGATCTCGCGGTCAAGGCGATCGACGAGGCCAGTCCCTCGCAGCTTCGCGAACTCGGCGACCTGCTGGGCCGGAATCCCGCGCTGCGGCTGCTGTCGACGGCGCCCGCGCCGCTGTCCGCGCTGATGCCGTCGGTGCTGCTGGGCGACGCGGCGATCGCGGAGCGGATCGAGGAGGTGCGGGTGCCGGGACTGGACGAGCGCCGCGAGGACCTGCCGGAAATTTTCGACCTGCTGCTGCGCCAGAGCGCGCACGGCCTGGACGCCGACCTGCCGGACCTGCCGGAAAGCGCGTTGGCGGAGATCATGACCCGCGCCTGGCCGGGCAACCTGCCGGAGCTGCGGGCGCACGCCATGTCCCTCGTGCTGGGCCGGCAGGTGCAGGCGGACCCCGGCGCGGGCCAGACGCTGGCCGAGCAGCTCGACGCCTTCGAGAAGCTGGTGCTCTCGGAAACCCTCAAGCGGACCGGCGGGCGGGCGAGCGTGGCGGCGGAAGCCCTGGGCCTGGCGCGCAACACCTTCTATGACCGGCTGGCGCGCTACGGGCTGACGCCGCGGGACTTCCGGCCGGACCGTGACTGAGGGGATCGGCGGCTTGCGGCGATGGCGTCACTTGGCTAGGGGATCGTCATGATCCCGCGACGTTTCCGCACCCGGTTCCGGCGTTGCCGCGCAGCCCTCCTCGCGCCGGCCGTCGCCGCGCTGGCCCTTGCCGTCGCCGGGCCGGCTGCGCGGGCGGGCGAGGTGACGGTATTCGCCGCCGCCAGCCTGAAGACCGCGCTGGACGAGGTCGGGCGAGACTATCGCGCGGCGCGCGGGCATCGCGTGGTGGCGGTGCTCGCGGCCTCCTCGGCGCTCGCCCGGCAGATCGCCCAGGGGGCGCCCGCCGACCTGTTTCTCTCCGCCAACGCCGCCTGGATGGACCGGCTCGCACGCGATCGCCTGATCGAGCCGGCGAGCCGGGTCGACCTGCTGGGCAACCGCCTGGTGCTGATCGCGCCGGGCCAGGCCGGACCCCCGGTGCCGCTGACGCCCGGTTTCGACCTCGCGGCGAGGCTCGGGCGCGACGGCCGTCTCGCCGTCGCCCTCACCGAAGCGGTGCCGGCGGGAATCTACGCGAAGGCCGCGCTGGTCTCGCTGGGCCTGTGGCCCTCGGTGCGCACACGGCTGGCGCAGGCCGACAACGTGCGCACGGCGCTGGCCTTCGTCGCCCGCGGCGAGGCGGCGCTGGGCCTGGTCTACGCCACCGACGCGAGGGCGGAGCCGCGGGTGGGCGTGCTGGCGACGGTGCCGGCGGAGCATCACCCGCCGATCGTCTATCCGGCGGCCGCGGTAGCGGCGAGCGGCAATCCGCTGAAGCACGACTTCCTCGCCTGGCTGCGCTCCGGGGCGGCGCGGCTGATGTTCGAGCGGCACGGTTTCGACGTGCCGGCAGGGCGGGGCTAGGCGGTGGCCTGGCTGGGACCCGAGGAATGGCAGGCGGTGGTCCTGTCGCTCAAGGTCTCGCTCTGGGCCACCGCGGCGAGCCTGCCGCCGGGCGTGCTGGTGGCCTACGCGCTCGCCCGCTGGCGCTTTCCCGGCCGGACGCTGCTGAACGGGCTGGTGCACCTGCCGCTGATCCTGCCACCGGTGGTGACGGGCTACCTGCTGCTCGCGGCCTTCGGCACGAAGGGGCCGCTGGGGGCGCCGCTGGCCGAGCTGGGCATCGTCTTCGCCTTCCGCTGGACCGGGGCCGCGCTGGCCGCCGCGGTGATGGCCTTCCCGCTGCTGGTGCGGGCGATCCGCTACGCCATC
>JBGTSP010000159.1:0-9935 GCA_041940205.1 Alphaproteobacteria bacterium | reverse complement strand
TCTCCGGTGACAAGTCCGGTGCGCGCGGGGCTATTCCCGCGCAGGGATCATCCGCCCGCGGCGCGGATCACTCGCTCGCGGCGCGGATGGAGGCGACCTGGTAGAGCGCGACCGAGGCCGCGATGCCCGCGTTGAGCGACTCGGTCGCCGACGAGATCGGGATCGAGACGATCTGGTCGCACGTCTCGGTGACGAGGCGCGACAGACCCTTGCCCTCCGAGCCGACGACGATCACGACGGGACGGTCTGCAAGCTCGAGCGCCGGGAGCGAGACCTCGCCGCCGCCGTCGAGCCCGAGGACGAACACGCCCTGCTTCTTGAGCTCCTTCAGCGTCGTCGTGAGGTTCGGCGCCATCGCGACGGGGATGCGGGCGGCGGCGCCCGCGCTCGTCTTCCAGGCGGCGGAGTTCACCCCGGCGGAGCGGCGCTGCGGGATGATGAGCCCCTGACCGCCGAAGGCGGCCGTCGACCGGATGATGGCCCCGAGGTTCCGCGGATCGGTGACCCCGTCGAGGGCCACCAGTAGCGGCGTCTGGCCGCGGTCGACGATCTCCTCGAGGAGGTCCTCCAGCGTCACCAGGCCCATCACCGCGCCGTACTCGTCCACCACCAGGGCGAAATGCTGGCGTCGGGCACGGAAGGCGTTGAGCTGCTCGCCGACCGGACGGGTCTCCGGCACGAACCAGGGCGGGCGCAGCAGGCCGGCGATGTCGATGTCGCCGGCCGAGGCATCCGGCGCGCCGAGCGCGTGCAGCAGGTCGCGGGCGTGCAGCACGCCGACGATGTTGTCCTCGTTGCCGCGCCAGAGCGGCACGCGGGTGTAGGAACTGGCCAGCATCGCATCGACGATCTCCCGGCTCGGCAGGTCGGCGTCGATCGCCACCATGTCGCTGCGATGCACCATGATCTCGCCGACCTCGATGTCCGACAGGTCGAGAATGGAATCCAGCATGTCCTTCTCGGCCTTCACCACCCGTCCCTCGGAAGCCTGCAGGGCGAGGGTGCCGCGCAACTCGTCGGCGCCCGTGACCGACATGTCGTGCGGTTCGTTCAGGCCGAACAGGCGCAGCAGCCGGTCGACCACCAGTTGCACCACCATGGTCACCGGCCCGAGCACGGCGACCACGAGGCGGATCACCGGCGAGACCGCGAGGGCGACCTGTTCCGGGCGCTTCAGCGCCAGCGTCTTCGGCAGCACCTCGGCGAAGACCACCACCAGCGCCGTCATCCCGAGGGTGGCGTAGACCACGCCGCCTTCGCCGAACAGCGCGATCAGCACCGACGTGGCGAGCGCGGAGGCGAGGATGTTCACCAGGTTGTTGCCGAGCAGGATGGCGCCGATCAGCCGCTCCTGGTGGCGGATCAGGCGGTTGGCGAGGCCGGCGCGGTGACTGCCCTGGCGCTCGAGCTGGTGCATCAGCGCCCGCGATGCGGCTGTCAGCGCGGTTTCCGAGCCCGAGAACACGGCCGAGAGCAGCAGCAGGAAGAACACGCCCGCGGCCACCAGGGCGATCCAGCCGTCGATGCTCATGGCGCGGTGCGCCCCGTCATGGCGTGCATCCCCTAGGCCGCCTCGGCCAGGACCGGCAGCACGTCGGCGTCGGCGACCTCGCGGCTGATGAAGGCCTCGCCGATGCCGCGCAGCAGGATGAAGGTCAGGCGGCCGTCGGCGACCTTCTTGTCCTGGCGCATGTGCGCCAGCAGCCGCTCGGGCGGCACGCCGGCGAGACCGGCGTCCGCGGGCCGCGTCATCAGGCCGACCCGGGCGAAGTGGCGCTCGGCCCGCTCGACGTCCTGGCCGGCGCAGAGGCCGAGCCGGTGCGAAAGGCGCAGCGCCATCAGCATGCCGATCGCCACCCCCTCGCCATGCAGCAGGCGGCCGTCGTAGCCGGCCTCGGCCTCCAGCGCGTGCCCGAAGGTATGGCCCAGGTTGAGCAGGGCGCGGCGACCGCTCTCGCGCTCGTCCTCCTCCACGATCGCCGCCTTCATCGCGCAGGCCCGGGCGATCCCCTCGGCCCGCAACGTGTCGTCCCCGGCGATGAGGGCTTCGGCGTTGCTCTCCAGCCAGTCGAACAGGTCCCGATCGCCCAGCAGGCCGTACTTCACCAGTTCGGCATAACCGGCCAGCAGTTCGCGTTTCGGCAGGCTGTCGAGCGAGGCGGTGTCCGCCAGCACCAGCGCCGGCTGGTGGAAGGCGCCGATCAGGTTCTTGCCGTGCGGCGAGTTGATCGCCGTCTTGCCGCCGACCGAGCTGTCGACCTGGGCAAGCAGCGTGGTCGGGATCTGTACGAAGGCGACCCCGCGGCGCAGCACCGCGGCGGCAAAGCCCGTAAGGTCGCCGACGACGCCGCCGCCCAGCGCGACGAGGGCGTCGTCGCGCATGATCTTCTGCGCCAGCAGGTCTTCCAGCAGGGCTTCGAGGCGACGATAGCTCTTGCTCTCCTCGCCGGCCGGTACCCGGTGCACGGCGACCGAGAAGCCGGCGCCCTCGAGGCTCTCGCGCAGCGGCTCGCAATAGAGCGCGGCCACGGCCTCGTCGGCCACGACCGCCAGCCGACGGCCGCGCAGACGCTCGGCGATCAGCTCGCCCGCCCGGCCGATCAGGTCCCGGTCGATCAGGATGTCATAGCCGCGTTCCGCGAGCCCGACGCGCACCTGCCGCATGTTTCCTAGCTCCGGGCCTTGAGCGCATCGAGAATCTTCTCGATGACGATCTCGTGCGGGCCGTCTCCGGATTCGACGACGATGTCGGCCTCGGCATAGACCGGATCGCGCGTCTGCATCAGGTCGGCGAGAATCTCGGCCGGATCGCCGTTCCGCAGCAGCGGCCGGTCGGTCCGCCGGCTGACGCGACGGACCAGGATGTCGAGTGGCGCGCGCAACCAGATCGAGATGCCCCGGCGGGCGATCACGTCGCGGGTCTCGCCGTCCATGAAGGCGCCGCCCCCGGTCGCCAGCACGCAGAGCGGGCCGTCCAGCAGGCGCCGGATCACCTTGCGCTCGCCCTCGCGGAAGGCGGCTTCGCCGTGCAGCGCGAAGATGTCGGGAATCGAGCAGCCCGCCGCCGATTCGATCTCGCTGTCGGCATCGAGAAAGGGCAGGCCCAGCCGTCGGGCGAGCCGGCGGCCGACCGAGGACTTGCCGGCCCCCATGAGGCCCACCAGCACCAGGGTCCGCGCGGGTGCGAGGGCCCCGTCCGCCACCTCCAGGGCCTCCGCCTCCCCGGCCATGTCCGGCCCGGAGTCCGCCTCCCGTACTGTTTGCCGCCCGCTCATCGCGTCATTACACTGTCCAGTTACCGCCATACTTCTACACTATCTGAAGCAAATCAGCTTCCCGATGCTTCCGGACCGGAAGGGAGTCGCGCCACATTGCGAAAAGCCGGACTAGTCCTGTTCGTACTCGTGGCCGCCGGTCTGGCGGCCGGATTCTATTGGCTGGCCACCTGGGACATGCCGCCGCCGACCGCGCGGACGGAAATCGCCATCGATGAAAGCCGTTTCCCCCGCTAGGCGCGGCGCCCTCGCGCGCCTGCCGCGGTGCCTGCGTGCCACCGCGGCAGTCATCCTGCTGTCGCTGCCGGCATTCGAGGCTGCAGCCCAGGGCTCCGGTCCGCTGCGGCTGATCCCCCGCAAGACGGCGCCGGCACCGGCACCGGCGGAGACCGCACCGGAACGCATTCCGCCGGCGCTGGAACGCGCCGCCCCGGGCGGTGCGGACGGCCGTCTGCCGGCCCGTCCGCAGACCGTGGCGCCGGCCGGCGATGCGGCCGCGCCGGCGAGCCCGAACGGCGTGGTCATCCGCTCGCTGGCGGTCCTGGACGAGGCCTCCGTCGGCGTGCTGGGCCCCGAAAACGGCGGCTTCGGCCCGCGCATGTGGTCGGGTTCCTCGCACGCGGTGCTTTCGGCCCTGATGGCGCGGCTGCCGGTACGCCAGGAATCGGCGGTCCTGCAGTCCCTGCAGCGCCGCCTGCTGCTGTCGGCGGCGGCCTTGCCGTCGGGCGAGGGCCCCGATCTGCTGGCGCTGCGGCTGGCCAATCTCCGCGACCGGGGCTGGACCGCGGACCTGCGCCGGCTGCTGGAGCTGGTGCCGCAGGCGGCGCGGATCGGCAATCCCGACATTTCCTGGATTGCCTTTGAAACCGCGCTGCTGGCGGGCGGACGCGACGAGGCCTGCGGTATCGCCCGCGACACGGCGCCGCGCGACGCGCACCGGCGCTGGCAGGCCGCGCTGGCGCTTTGCGCCTCCCTCGGCGGCGACCAGGGGCGGCTCGACCTGCATGAATCCCTGCTGCTCGACAGCGGTCCGGCGGATGCCGATCTCTCCGACCTGCTGCACCACGTGGCCCAGGGCGCGCCGGCCGGCCGGCGACCGCGTCTCGACGGCAAGGGTCGGGGCGGGCCGATCAGCCTGGCGTTGCTGCGCGAGGCCCGGCTGGCGCCGCCCGACGCCTGGCGGACGCCGCTGGAGGTCGGGCGCGCGGTCTGGTTCGCGCCGATGGCGCATCTCGACGACGGATTGCGCGCGGCGGCGGGTGCGCTGCTGGTGCGCACCGGCGGGCTGCCCGCGGCGGCGCTGATCGCCGACGAACCGGGCGCATCGGCAGCCAATGTCGCGACGGCCGGTGCGGGCGATGGCGGTCTTGCCGGCCGGATCCGCGCGCTCTCGTCCCTGCCTGCCGTAGCCCATGGCGATCTTGCCGCCGTGCTTGCGGATGCCCGCGAGGCCGGTCTCGAGCGGGCCGCGATCGCGCTGCTGGGAGCCGCCCTGCGCCAGCCGATCGATCCGGGCGCCACGGCGGAGACGGCCGACATTCTCGTGCGCGCCAACCTGCTGGCCGGCGACCTGCCGCGGGCCCGGGGCTGGCAGCGGGTCGAGGGCAGCCGCGACCGCACCCCGGCGCTGGCCCTGGCGGACGTGAACAGCGCCGCCTGGTACCAGCCCGCGGTGCTGGAGCGCTGGTGGCGGGGCCGCGCCGCGGACGGCGGACAGGCCGGCGACGAGCGGGCGGTGGCGCTGCTCGATGCGCTGGATTTCGCGATCCCCGAGGCGGTGCATCGCGACCTGCTGGCCGGCGGGACGGGCGATACGGGAAGGCCGCTTGCCGCCTCGCTGGCGCGCCAGCTGGCATCGGCCTCGCGCGATGTCCGGCTGGGCGAGACCCTGCTCACGGTGCTGGTGGCGGTCGGCGAGGACGATCTTTCGGGACTGTCCGCCACCGGGCTTGCCGCCATCGTCGGCGCGCTCAACCGGGTGGGTCTGGAAGGCGAGGCCCGGGCGCTCGCGCTCGAAGCCCTGCTTGCCGGATCGCCGTAAGGCGTCCCATGCCCGATGTGATCGAGCCGTTTCTGGAGATGCTGAGCGCCGAGCGCGGCGCCGCGCTGAACACGCTTGCCTCCTATCGCCGCGATCTCGAGGACGTCCGCGCGCATCTGCCGGGACCGCTCGAGACCGCCGACGCGGCGGCGATCTCCGCATATCTGCAGGGGCTGGGCGCGCGCGGCCTCGCCGCCTCGACGGCGGCGCGGCGGCTGTCGGCGCTGCGCCAGTTCTATCGCTTCCTGCTTGCCGAGGGCATCCGTCCGGACGATCCGACCGCGCAGCTCGACCACCCCCGCCAGGCCCGGCGCCTGCCGAGCGTGCTGAGCCCGGAAGAGGTCCGCCGCCTGATCGACGCCATCGCCAGCGCCGACCGGCCGCACGGCCTGCGGCTTCTGGCGATGATGGAACTGCTCTACGCCACCGGCCTGCGGGTCAGCGAACTGTTGCGGCTGCCGGTCGATGCGGTGCGCGAGGAGCAGCCGGTGATCCTGGTGCGGGGCAAGGGCGGCAAGGAGCGTCTCGTGCCGCTGTCGGAGCCGGCGATCGCCGCGGTCGCGGCCTATCGCGACGTGCGGAGCCACTTCCTGACGCCCGGCGGCGAGGCCTGGCTTTTTCCCTCGCGATCGTCCGCGGGCCACCTGACCCGCCAGCGGCTGCAGCAGTTGCTGAAGGATCTTGCCGAGCGGGCCGGGGTTGATCCGCGCAAGGTTTCGGCGCACAAGCTTCGCCACGCCTTCGCCAGCCACCTGCTGGAAGGAGGCGCGGATCTGCGGGTGTTGCAGAAGATGCTCGGCCATGCCGACATCGCGACGACGCAGATCTATACGCATGTCCGCGCCGAGCGGCTGAAGCAGACCGTCGAGGCGCACCATCCGCTGGCCTCCGGCCGTGGCGGCAGTACCGGAGCTTCGTCTTGATCAGTTTTCTCGATTTCGAAAAGCCGATCGCCGAGCTGGAAGGCCAGCTCGAGGATCTGCGCCAGCTCGGCGGCGACGACGCCGACGCGGCCATCGATATCAAGGACGACATCAGGCGGCTCGAGGACAAGGTCCAGGCGCTGCTCAAGAGCACCTACGATTCCCTGACGCCCTGGCAGAAGACCCAGGTGGCCCGGCATCCCTCCAGGCCGCATTTCAAGGGTTATGTCGAGGCGCTGGTGACCGATTTCCAGGCCCTCTGCGGCGACCGCGTCTATGGCGACGATCAGGCGATCCTGGGCGGTCTCGGCCGCTTCCGGGGCCGTCCGGTGATGGTGATCGGGCATGAGCGCGGGCACGACACCCAGTCGCGGATGGCGCACAATTTCGGCATGGCCCGGCCGGAAGGCTATCGCAAGGCCGCGCGCCTGATGACCATGGCCGACCGTTTCGGACTGCCGGTCATCACCTTCGTCGATACGCCCGGCGCCTATCCGGGGATCGGCGCCGAAGAGCGCGGCCAGGCCGAGGCCATCGCCTCGGCGATCGAGACCTGCCTGCGTATCGGTGTGCCGCTGATCGCCTGCATCGTCGGCGAGGGCGGATCGGGCGGCGCCGTGGCGCTCGCGGCGGGCGACCGGATCATCATGCTCGAACATTCGGTCTACTCGGTGATCTCGCCGGAAGGCTGCGCCTCGATCCTCTGGCGTTCCGCCGACAAGGCGGAGGACGCGGCCGAGGCGATGAAGGTGACGGCCCAGGACCTGCTGGCGCTGGGCGTGATCGACCGCATCGTGGATGAACCGACCGGCGGTGCCCACCGCGACAGCGCCCGTGCGATCGCCGACCTGGGCGATGCCATCGAGGCGATGCTGGAAGAGATCGGCGAGCAGACGCCGGAAGCGCGCCGCAGCGCCCGTCGCGATCGTTTCCTGAAGATGAGCAGCGCCGCCGGCGGCGGCTGAGCGGTTCGGGAACGCGGCCTACTCGGCGGCTTCCCGGGCGATCCGCACGGCGGGGAAAATCGCCCGCACCGTGGTGCCCTTGCCGGGCTCGCTTTCGATCTCGAGCTGCGCCTCGTGCATGTCCAGCAGCTTCTTGACCAGCGGCAGGCCCAGGCCGGTGCCGCCATGCTCGCGCGACAGGCCGGCGTCGACCTGGCCGAACGGCTCGAGCGCGACGTCGATCTCTTCCTCGCTCATGCCGATGCCGGTGTCCGCGACCGCCAGCACCAGATTGCCGTCCGCACCGACATGCGCGCTGATGGTGATGCGTCCGCCGGACGGCGTGAACTTGACGGCGTTGGAGACCAGGTTGACCAGGATCTGCTTCAGCTTGGATTCGCTGCCGATCATCGACGGCACGTCGCCGGCGACGTCGAACTCCAGGCTCAGGCCCTTCTCGTCGACCCGCTCGCGAACCAGCAGCAGGGTCATGTCGAACACGCTGTTCAGGTTGACCAGGGATTCATCCATGGTCAGCGCGCCGCTCTCCAGCTTGGAGAGATCGAGAATGTCGTTGATCAGGTTCAGCAGGTGGGCGCCGGACTGGTAGATGTCGCTGGCATAGTCGGTGTAGCGGCTGTTCTCGATCGGGCCGTAGATCTGGTTGCGGATGATTTCCGCGAAACCCAGGATCGCGTTCAGCGGCGTACGCAACTCGTGGCTCATGTTGGCCAGGAATTCCGACTTCGCTCGGCTGGCGCTTTCGGCTTCCTGCAACGCCTGCTGCAGCATCGTCTGGTCGAGCTCGATCCGTCGGGCCATGGCGTCGAACTCGACCGACAATTCCTTCAGCTCGGCCGGCGTCATCCGGCTGGGCTCGGCCACCCGCGCATCGAGCTTGCCGGCGGTGATCTCCCGCGCGGCGGCCAGCACGGCGTCGATCTGCCGGGTCAGCACACCGGCGATGCCAAGGCCGATCAGGCCGGAGATCATCAGGCCGGCCAGCATCAGCGCGGCCGCGGCCAACTGCACGTCGGTCGCGCGGTTCTCCAGCTCGTAGAACGGCTGCGGCACCATCACGCCCCAGCCGACATCCGGCACGCTGGTGTAGCCGCTGATCATGTCGGCCTTGACGGCGGGCGAATAGAAGGTGGTGATGCCGGTCTCGCCCTGCATCATCAGGCCTACCGGTTTCACCTTGGCGATGTTCTTGCGGGTATCGACCCAGGGTTTCTTGGGATGGGCGATCACCGTGCCGTTCTGGTCGACGATGGCGGCATGGCCCAGTTCGCCGAACACGATCGACTGCTGGATGTCGATGATCGGCTGGGTGCTGAGCTCGCCGATGGCGATCCGGCCGCCCTCGAGCCTGCGGACCGCGAAGATTGCCGGCCGTCCTTCGGCATCGGCGCGCACGCCGGAATATTCGATCCGGTCGTCCCGGGCGATCTTCGCCAGATCCGCCATCAGCGCCGGCATGAATTCCTTGTTCGCCGGCGGCGGGCGTTGCGGGATCTGGTAGCTGACCGAACCGTCGGGCTCGATCACGCAGAAATGCCGGAAACCGAGACGGGTGATCAGTTCGTCGGCCGACTGGTGCGGCCGGTTGTCGAGGGCGAGGCCGGTGAAGTGACCGAAAGCGGCGCGGCTGTCGCGCACGAACTTGTCCACGGCCGCAGCGGCATTGCGCGCCAGCAACAGATGCTTGTCGCGCACCGCTTCGACTTCCTTGTTCAACGCCGTGCTGCTGACCCAGGCGCCGTACAGCAAAACGGGAACAGTCGCGACCACCACGAAAGCAATCGCCAAGGAATAGCGGAGTCGTAGAGTCACGGGCCGCTCCGATGGAAGGTTCGGGATGCTACCCCAGAACCCCTCCTTTTAGGAAGAGCGGGTTTAACGTTGCGTAAATAAGTGTTGAGAATTAGTGAGTAACGATTCTCAAGCCTTACCGTGGCAGTGCTTGAACTTTTTGCCCGACCCGCAAGGACAGGCGGCATTGCGCGGAACCTTGCCCCAGGTCGACGGATCGGCCGGATCGGCCTCCTGGCGGCGACTGCGGGTCCGCGCCGGCCGGGCCTGTTCGGCCGCCATCTCGTTCTCGCCGGTCAGCGGGTCGGCGTGGGTTTCCTCGGTTTCCACCGTCTCGCGGGTTTCGAGGCCGGCCGTCGGATCGTCGAACTGCAGCTGCAGATGCGCGAGATAGCGGGTCACCGTCTCGCGCAGGGTGGCCAGCATGTGCTCGAACAGGGCGAAAGCCTCGCCCTTGTACTCGTTCAGCGGGTCCCGCTGGCCGTAGGCGCGCAGCCCGATGCCCGCGCGCAGATGGTCGAGCGTGAGCAGGTGCTCCTTCCAGTTCTGGTCGAGGATCTGCAGGAGCAGGCTCTTTTCGACCATGCGCATGACTTCGGGCCCGTAGTTGGCCGCCTTCTCGGCCATCAGCCGGTCGCCCATGTCGGCAAGGCGCTTGCGGATCTCCTCGTCGGCGATGCCTTCCTCGCGCACCCACTCCTCGATCGGGGCATCGACGCCGAAGATCTCCTGCACCCGGGCCTTCAGCCCCTCGGCATCCCATTGTTCGGCATAGGCCTTCTCCGGGATGTGCTGGCTGACCAGTTCGTCGATGGTTTCATGGCGCATGTCGGCGACCACGTCGGCGACATCGTCGGCGTCCATCAGGTCGAGACGCTGCTCGTAGACCACCTTGCGCTGGTCGTTCATCACGTCGTCGAACTTCAGCAGGTTCTTGCGG
>JBGTSP010000158.1:0-9969 GCA_041940205.1 Alphaproteobacteria bacterium | reverse complement strand
ATCGGTTCCTGGAAAACCATGGCGATGCGGTTGCCGCGGATGTCGCACAGCGCGCCCTCGTCCAGTCCCAGCAGGTCGGTGCCGTCGAGCAGGATGCGCCCGCCGGTGCGGGCCCGCTCCGGCAGCAGGCCCATGATGGCGAGCGCGGTCATCGACTTGCCGCAGCCGGATTCCCCGACAAGGCCCAGCTTCTCGCCGCGTTCCAGGCTGAAGGAAACCTCGCGCAGGGCCCGGGCCGGGCCGCGCGCGGTCTCCAGCTCCACCACCACGTCCTCCAGTGCGAGCAGGCTCATGGTCAGCGTTTCCGGGACAGCCGCGGATCGAGCAGGTCGCGCAGGCCGTCGCCCAGCAGGTTCAGGCCGAGCACCGCGAACACGATCGCCAACCCCGGCGCCAGCGCCAGGTGGGGCTTGAAATAGATGTAGGTCTGGCTCTCGGAGAGCATCCGGCCCCAGCTCGGCGCCGGCGGCTGGGTTCCCAGGCCGAGATAGGACAGCGCCGCCTCGGCGAGGATCGCGATGGCGAAGGAAATCGTCGCCTGCACCACGATCACCGAGGTGATGTTGGGCAGCACGTGTTCCAGGCTGATCTGCAGCCGGCCCTTGCCGACGGCGCGGGCCGCGGTGACATAGTCGCGCGCCCAGACCGCGATCGCCGCGCCGCGGCTCAGCCGGGCGAAGATCGGGATGTTGTAGACCCCCAGAGCGATGATCGCGTTGACGATGCCGGGCCCCCAGCCGGCGGTGATCAGGATCGCCAGCAGGATCACCGGAAAGGCGAAGGTGAAGTCGGAGAGCCGCATCACCAGTTCCTCCACCCAGCCGCGCCGGGCCGCCGCGGTCAGGCCCAGGGCGACGCCCAGGGTCATGCCGATGGAGACGGCGATCAGGCCGACGGTGATCGAGATCTGCGCGCCCGCCATCACCATCGAGAGGATGTCCCGGCCGAACCGGTCGGTGCCCAGCCAGTGCGTCGCGCTGGGCGGCTGCAGCTTGGCCTGGACCGCCATCTCGGTCGGTGAGTGCGGCGTCCAGACGAGCGAGACCAGGGCCATCGCCACCATGAAGGCGGTCAGCGCGGCGCCGATCTGGAAGCTTCGGTGCCCGCGCGCCCGGCGCAGGAAATCCGCCAGCGCCGGTCCGGCGCGGGAGGGTGCGGCCGCCGGCCCGCCGCCGGTCGCCAGGCTCACGAGCGGCCTCCCAGGCGGATGCGCGGATCGATCAGCGCGTAGGTGATATCGACCAGAAAGTTCATCACCACCACCAGGGCGGCCAGCAGCAGCACCACGGATTTCACCACCATCAGGTCGCGGTTGGTGATCGCCTGGAACACCAGCTTGCCGATTCCCGGCAGGCTGAAGACCCGCTCCACGATGATCGTGCCGGCCAGCAGGTCGGCGAAGATCAGGCCGCCGATGGTGATCACCGGGATCAGGGCGTTGCGCAGGACGTGCCGGCGCATGGTCGCGCCGCGGCTCAGGCCCTTGGCCCGGGCGGTGCGCACATAGTCCTCGCCGGCGGTCTCCAGCACCGCCGAGCGGGTGATCCGCGTCAGGATCGCCGACAGCGACAGCGCCAGCGTGATCGCCGGCAGCAGCAGCGAGCGCAGGCCCGGCCAGAGACCGTTCTCCCAGCCCGCGAAGCCGCCCGCGGAGACCCAGCGCAGGCCGACGGCGAAGGCCAGGATCAAGAGGATGCCGAACCAGAAATTGGGTATGGCGATGCCCAGCTGCGAGAAACCCATCACCCCGTAATCGCCCAGCCGGTTGTGATGCGAGGCCGCGAACAGGCCGAGGCTGAGGGCGATCAGCACGGTCAGCGCCATCGCCAGCAGGGCCAGCGGCAGGGTCACGGCCAGGCGCTCGCGCACCAGTTCGCTGACCGGCACCTTGTAGGTGTAGCTGAGCCCCAGGTCGCCCACGAACAGGCCGCCGATCCAGTCGAAGTAGCGGACATGTGCCGGCCGGTCGAGGCCGAGCTCGGCGCGGATCTCGCGCACCGCGCTCTCCGGCGCGTCGAGGCCCAGCATGGTCAGCGCCGGATCGCCGGGCAGGATCTCCAGCACCACGAAGATGATCACCGACGTCGCCGCCAGGGTGGCGACGAAGGTGAGGAATCGACGCAGCAGGAACAGGCTCATGGCTCCGGCACATTGGCGGGCGGCGGCGGCGTTCGCAAGCTCTGGCATCGTCCGCCCGCTCGGTTATGTTCGCTTCCGCATCCAGCGCGCCGCAGCGGAAAGGAACGGAAGATGACTGTCGTGATGTACGACCTCGTGGGCCGGGACGACCGGCGCTTTTCGCCCTATTGCTGGCGCACCCGCCTCGCGCTCGCGCACAAGGGGCTCGAGGTCGAGACCCGTCCGACGCCCTTCACGCAGATCCCCCAAATCGCCGACGGGGCGCAGAAATCGGTCCCGGTGATCGAGGATGGCGGCCGCATCGTCGCCGACAGCGGCGTCATCGCCCGCTATCTCGACAAGACCTATGCCGACGCGCCGTCCCTGCTCGGCGATGCCGGCCAGCGGGGGCTCACGGCCTTTGTCGAGAACTGGGTGGGCACGGTGGTGCAGGCCGGCATCTTTCCCGCGGTCGCCGTGGACATTCACGACCACCTGCTGGCCGAGGACCAGGGCTATTTCCGCGAGAGCCGCGAGGCCCGGTTCGGCCGAACGCTGGAGGAGATCGCCGCCGGCCGCGAAGACCGCCTGGAGGGTTTCCGCAAGAGCCTGATGCCGCTGCGGCTGACGGTCTCCAACCAGGCCTTCCTGGGCGGCGACAGTCCGGTCTATGCCGATTATGTCGCCTTCGCCGCCTTCCAGTGGGCCCGCTCGGTCAGCCCGTTCCGCCTGCTCGCGGACGACGACCCGATCCGCACCTGGATCGCGCGCTGTCTCGACCTGCATGGCGGCATCGCCCGGGCGGCGACGGCCTACGAGCAGGCCTGAGACGCCGCGGCATCGGCAACGGCTTCGCTCGGGCGAGGGAGGCGGGAGATGACCGGAGGACCGGGCAACGAGACCCTGAGCTGGCGGACGCTGGACGAATATCTGGTGTTCGCCTCGAAGGAGCTGCCGCGCCTGATCGCGCTGTGGGAGAGCAAGTGTCGGGGCGACCGCCTGCCGGCGCGGGCGGACTTCGAGGCCGACGAACTGATGCGGATGGGCGGCTTCATCGCCCTGATCGACGTCCAGCAGGAACCGGAGCGGTTCCGCTTCCGGCTGATCGGTACCGGCATCACCGAGATGCTGGGACGGGATTCCACCGGCCTCTATCTGGACGAGCTCTACGATGCCGACAAGTACGACATCGCCGTCGAGGGCTATCGCTACTGCATCGCCCATCGCCGTCCGGCCAGGGCGCGCGGCCGCATGGTGCATGCCAACATGGATCTGGTGCATTTCGAATCCGTCGACCTGCCGCTGGCCGGCGACGGACGCACGGTCGACATGATCATGAAGGGCGCCCACTACCTGTGAGGCGATCGCCGCCGCGCGGTTGCCGGTCCTTCCGATAGGTTCTAAAGCTCGGGTCTGCCGCCTTGCCCGCCGTTCCGGCGGACGTGGCGCGAGACAAAGGGGACGGAAATCATGACGGAAACCCTGTTTCTGGGCGGTCTGCTGTTCGACGGCCTGAACGAGGCGATCGAGGGCCAGGGCGTTCTGGTCGCCGACGGCGCGGTGAAGGCGGTCGCGCCCGCCGCCTCCTTCGAGGGGTATGCCGGGAGCGTGATCGACACCGCGGGCGCGACGCTGATGCCCGGCCTGATCGATTGCCACGTGCATCTGTGCATGGCCGGCGAGGGCGATCCGGGCACCGCGCTCGACAAACTGCTGCCCGGCCAGGTCACCATGCGGGCCTTCTCGCACGCCCAGAAGGCGCTGGCCGGCGGCATCACCGCGGTGCGCGACTGCGGCGGCCGCGACTATCTGGAATTCGCCGTGCGGGACGCCTGCAACAACGGCACCCAGTTCGGTCCCACCGTGCGCGCGGCTGGCCGGATGATCTGCATGACCGGCGGCCACGGCAACCGCAACGGCCGCGTCGCCGACGGCATCGAGGAAGTGGTGAAGGCGGTGCGCGAGCAGATCCATGCCGGTTCCGACTTCGTCAAGATCATGGCCACCGGCGGGGTCATGACCCCCGGCGTCAATCCCGAGGACGCGCACTATTCGCCCGAGGAGATGGCGGCGGGCATCCGCGAGGCCAATCGCTTCCACCGCCGCACCGCCAGTCATGCCCAGGGCACGGAAGGCGTGCTGAACGCGGTGCGCGGCGGCATCGATTCCGTCGAGCACGGCATCTGGCTTACCGACGAGGCGATCCGCGAGATGATCGAGGCCGACGTTTGGCTGGTCCCGACCCTCGCGGCGCTGCGCAACATCCAGGACAATGCCGAGAAGGTGCCGCCCTACGTGATCGAGAAGACGTCGCGGATCGAGTCGGCGCATCGCGCCTCGGTGGCGGCCTATCACCAGGCCGGCGGCAAGATCGCCATGGGCACGGATGCCGGCACGCCGTTCAACCTGCACGGCGAGAATGCCCAGGAACTGGAATACCTGGTCGATGTCGGGGTCGATTCCCTGACCGCGCTGCGCGCCGGCACCTCGGTTGCCGCCGATCTGCTCGATCTGCCCGCGCAGGGCCGGATCGTCGAGGGCAGCGCCGCCGACCTGCTCGTCGTCGACGGCAATCCCTTCGAGGACATCACCCGGGCCGCGCGGGCGGCCAACCACCGCATGGTGATGAAGGCCGGCCGCATCGTCACCGGCGACGATATCGCTGCCCAGGCGCCGCTGTTCCAGAAGGCCGCCGCCTTCTGAGCCGGGCAGTATTCAGGCCGCGTTCGCCGCGGCCCCGTCGGCGATCCAGGTCTCGCTGAGCCGCCACAGGCGTTCGGCCAGGGCGCGATCCTGCGCCTGTGCGCTGGGCGTGACCGGCGCGGAACGGTCGTAGTAGAGCCCGCTCTCGCCGCCGGCCTCGCGCGACAGCGCGCAGTGCAGGCTGGTCCGCGCCCCGGTCTCGGCGTCGATCATCCGGGCGGTGATCAGCGGCCGGATCGGCCAGGGCACGCCGCGCCAGATCTCCGTCGCCACCACGCCGGGATGCAGCGCGTAGGTCGTCACGCCGCTGCCTTCGAGGCGGCGGGCCAGTTCGGCCGAGAACAGCACGTTGGCGAGCTTCGAGGTCTGGTATTCCGCAAGGCCGGTGAGCGAGCGGGTGCGCCCGCGCAGCCTGCCCTCGTCGAACGGCGGCGCCTTGTAGTGCGCCATGCTGGCGACGGTGACGATCCGCGCCGGCGCGGACGCCCGCAGACGTTCGAGCAGCAGCGACGTCAGCAGGAAATGCCCCATGTGGTTGGTGCCGAAGGCAAGCTCGAAGCCCGAGCGGGTCACGCCGCGGGCGCCGGCGACGCCGGCATTGTTGATCAGCAGGTGAAGCGGCCGCTCGAGCGCCAGGAAGGCCTCGGCGCAGGCGCGCACCGAGGCGAAATCCCCGAGATCGAGAGGCAGCAGGCGGGCCCGGCCGCCGGCCTCCCGGATCGTCGACAGGATCGCCTCTGCCCGCGCCGGCGTGCGGCAGGCCAGCACGCAGTCGGCGCCGCGGGCGGCGAGTTCGCGCGCGGTAACCGCGCCGATGCCGGTATTCGCCCCGGTGATCAGCACGCTGCGGCCCGTCATGTCGATCTCGGCCACCGGATCACTCTCCCGCGCGCCGCGCCCTGATTCCCTCCCAGACCGGGCGGAAATCGTAGGTGGCGTAGAACTCGGTGCGGAAACCGCCCCAGGCGCTCTGCTCGATCGCCAGGTTGACGTCGCGCAGGCGATGGCCCGGTACCTTCAGGGTGACCACCTGGCCGATCCCCATCATCACGTACCAGGACACCACCTCGATGCCCTCGGGCGGAAAGCGGTCCCAGAACCCGGTTTCCTCCAGTTGCGCGTTGATCTCGGCCAGCGGCCGGCTCTGGTCGTGTTTCAGCATCACCGTCAGCAGGATTTCGCCGTCGCCTGCGCTCATCGCCCGTCTCCTTCACTGCGGGGGGATCCGTCGTGCCGGCAAGTGTAGGAAGCGCCGGGAGGCGCGGCCAGCGCCGTTCAGTCTTTGCTAACCCTGTCCGGCGAAGATGGGGGTGGAGGACACCCCATGGCCCCGTTGCAACTGCAGGAAGACCAGGTGCTGATCCCGCTGGACGTGCGGGACATCGCCGACGGCATGCGGCCGCTGAAGGCGGCCCTGTTCATGAAGCGCTACGGTTCGCCGGACGACCGGTTCTACGTCACCGCGGCCGGCGACATCCTGCGCCAGCACGGCACGGACGGGACGACCGACCGGGTGCCGGGCGTTTCGGCCCGCTTTCTCGGCTTCGGCCGGCGCAAGCGCCGCCTCGAGATCGTCGCCTGAACCGGGTCGTCCGCCGCCGCCGCTTTTTCGGTGGCGTTCCCACCAAACCCTGTTAGCTTCGCCGACGGCCCGAGATCAGGGAAGCCGGTGACGCGGTTCGTCGAACCGCCAGTCCGGCGCTGCCCCCGCAACTGTAAGGGCGAGGAAACGGCGAACAGGCCACTGGTCCGCTAACGGACCGGGAAGGCGCCGCGACCCCCGACCCCAAGCCAGGAGACCTCCTCGGACCAGGGTATGGCGTAGATCCGGGCACGGGGTCCGGATCCATCCTCGGAGGGGGGATCTGCCATTGACTGATCCGGTTGTTTCCTCGACCGCGCCGCCGGGCGGGCCGGTGTCCGCCGGCAGCGCGCCCGGCGCCACGCTGGTGCTGGGCGGCGCCCGCTCCGGCAAGAGCCGCCACGCCGAGGCGCTGATCGCCGCCGCGCCGCCGCCCTGGCTCTATATCGCCACCGCCGAAATCCGCGACGACGAGATGCGCCAGCGGGTGGCCGCCCACCGGGCCCGCCGCGGCGGCGACTGGCTGACCCGCGAGGAACCGCTGGCGCTGGCCTCCTGTCTCGCCGACGGCGGGCGGCCGGCCCTGGTCGACTGTCTCACCCTCTGGCTCAGCAACCTGATGCATGCCGAGCGCGATATCGCAGCCGAGACCGACGGCCTGCTGGCGGTGCTGGCGCGGCGGTCCGCGCCGACGGTGCTGGTCGCCAACGAGGTCGGGCTCGGCATCGTCCCGGAGAACGCGCTCGCCCGGCGCTTTCGCGACGAGGCCGGCCGTCTCAACCAGCGCATCGCCGCGGCGGTGGGCTCCGTGGTTTTTCTCGCGGCAGGCCTGCCGCTTGTCATGAAGGGGGAGGGGCGGCCATGAGCACGCGCATTCCGGCCACCGTGATCACCGGCTTCCTGGGCGCCGGCAAGACCAGCATGATCCGCCACCTGCTCGGCGCCGCCCAGGGCCGGCGCATCGCCCTGCTGATCAACGAGTTCGGCGATCTCGGCATCGACGGCGAGATCGTCAAGGGTTGCGGTATCGAGGGCTGCGCCGAGGAGGACGTCGTCGAGCTCGCCAACGGCTGCATCTGCTGCACCGTCGCCGACGATTTCCTGCCGGCGATGCAGGGCCTGCTGGACCGGCCCGACCCACCCGAACATATCGTCATCGAGACCTCCGGCCTGGCCCTGCCGAAGCCCCTGGTCCAGGCTTTCAACTGGCCCGAGGTGCGCGCGCGCGTCACCGTCGACGGCGTGATCACGGTGCTCGACGGGCCGGCGGTGGCCGCCGGCCTGTTCGCGCACGATCCCGTCGCGGTCGACGCGCAACGCCGGCAGGACGAGAGCCTGGACCACGAATCCCCGTTGCACGAGCTGTTCGGCGACCAGGTCGCCTGCGCCGACCTGATCGTGGTCAACAAGGCCGAGGACCTGGACGGCGATGCGATGGCGCGTGTCCGCCGCGAGGTCGCGGCCGAATCCCGGCCCGGCGTGCCGCTCATCACCGCCTCCTGGGGCGCGGTCGATACCGGCGTGCTGTTCGGCATCGAGGCGGCGGCCGAGGACGACCTGGCGCAGCGCCCCTCGCATCACGACGGCGAGGACGATCACGACCATGACGATTTTGCCAGCACCATCGTCGCGTTGCCGGCCTTTCCTTCGCCCGAGGCGCTGGTCGAACGCTGCCGTCAGGCGATCGCGGCGCAGGGTCTGCTGCGCCTGAAGGGGTTCGCGGCCATCGAGGGCAAGCCGATGCGGCTCGTCGTGCAGGCCGTGGGTCCCCGCCTGCAGCACTATTACGACCGGCCCTGGCGGGCGGACGAGGCGCGGGAGACGCGGCTGGTGGCGATCGCGCCGGCGGGGCTGGATGTCGCGGCGCTGCAGCGGAGCTTTGGCGGCTGATGCATCTCCTGGCGGCACAGCCCGGCGCCATCGACGACGGCTCGGAGGCCGTCGATCTCGCCCAGACGCCGGGCGAGATCGTCATCCTCAGCGCCGCCGATACCGAGCTCGCCTGTCTCGCCGCCGCCCAGGAAACGCTGCTCGCGGCCCATCCCGACACGCCCAGCCTGCGTCTCGCGAACCTGATGCGCCTGCGCCACAACCTGTCGGTCGATGTCCATGTCGAGGCGGTGGTGGCGCAGGCCCGCTTCGTGCTGGTGCGTCTGCTCGGCGGCAGCGCCTACTGGCCCTATGGCGTCGAACGCCTGGTCGAGGTCTGCCGCGCGCGCGACATCCCGTTGGCGCTGCTGCCGGGCGACGACAAGCCCGATCCCGAACTGTGCGAACGCGGCAGCCTGCCGGCGGCCGAACTGGCCTCCCTGTGGGACTGCCTCAATGCCGGCGGCATCGACAATGCCCGCCTGCTGCTGGAGCGTGTGGCGGTCCGCCTGGGCCGGTCGCGCCCCGACGGCGCGCCGCGGCCGCTGCCGGCGGCGGGCTACCTGCATCCGCCGGTGGTGCCGGCCGATGACGCGGCGGCGCATGTCTATGTGGTGTTTTACCGGGCGCTCGTGCAGGCCGGGAACCTGGCGCCGGTCGAGGCGCTGTGCGCCGCGCTCGCAGAACGCGGCCTGGTGGCGGTGCCGGTCTATGTCACCTCGCTGCGCGATCCGGCCTCGGATGCCTTCCTGCGCGAGGCGCTGGCGCTGCGGCCGGCGGACGTCGTGCTGAACGCCACCGCCTTCGCCCTCTCGGCGCCCGGCGCGGAGGCGGCCGCCTCGCCGTTCGCCGGTCCGGACTGTCCGGTGCTGCAGGTGATCTTCTCTTCCGACAGCGAGGAGAACTGGCGCGGCAGCCTCAACGGTCTGCCGGCCCGGGACCTGGCAATGAACGTCGTGCTGCCCGAGGTCGACGGCCGCCTGCTCTCCCGCGCGGTCTCCTTCAAGGCCGAGGACCGCTTCGATCCGAACACCGAATGTCCGCTCATCAGCTATGCGCCGGTGCCCGACCGGATCGCTTTCGTCGCCGATCTGGCGGCCGCCTGGAGCCGCCTGCGCCGCACGGCGCCGGCCGACCGGCGGATCGCGATCGTGCTGGCGAACTATCCCAACCGGGACGGCCGCGTCGGCAACGGCGTCGGTCTCGACACCCCGGCCAGCGTCGCCGCCGCGCTCGACCTGCTTTCCGGCGCGGGCTACCGGGTCGACGGCGCGCCCGCCGACGGCGACGCCCTGATCGCCGACCTGCTGGCCGGGCCCAGCAACGACCTGCGGGCGCTGGCCGGACGGCGCGATGCGGAAGAGCTGTCGTTTGCCGACTACCAGCTCTTCTTCGCGGGTCTGCCCGAGGCGGTGCGCGCCCGGATCAACGCCCGCTGGGGTCCGCCCGAGGCCGATCCCTATTACAGCGCCGGCGCGCTCGACTGCGGGCGCTTCCGGGTGCCGGTGCGGCGCTACGGCGCGATCGCCGTCGGGATCCAGCCCGCGCGTGGCTACAACATCGATCCGGCCGAGAGCCATCACGATCCCGACCTGCCGCCGCCGCACCACTATCTCGCCTTCTACGCCTGGATCCGACTGGCCTTCGGGGCCCAGGCGGTGGTCCATTTCGGCAAGCACGGCAACCTCGAATGGCTG
>JBGTSP010000157.1:0-10027 GCA_041940205.1 Alphaproteobacteria bacterium | reverse complement strand
TAGTCGACGACCCGTTTGACGGGGACGAGGACCTTCATTGGCTTCTACTTAGCTCCGTATCGTCGAAATCACTGGAATCCCGCAACTATCAGGGCGCGCGGGCGGCGGCAATCGGCTCGGCCCGGGCAGTCCGGCCTGGCGCCGGTTCCCGGCCCGGATCACACGCGCGAAACGCACGCGGCGACGGCGCGGGCGGAATGTAGTGGGGGGTCCGGGTCAGGTCAACGAAACCGCCGGAGCGCGGTTGTGACCAAGGGACGCATTGCCCGAAACGGCCCGCCGGACGCCCGCTCGACCCTTCGGCAACGGCGTCCGGCCGGCCCGTTCAGTCCTCTTCGCGGGTCGCGGCGGGGCGCCACAGCACATCCCCCGCGCCGCCGTCGTTGAGCTGGCGGGCGAGCACGAACAGCAGATCGGAGAGGCGGTTGACGTAGCGGCGGGCGGGCCCGCCCACGGGTTCCTGTGCGGCGAGGGCGTTGATCTGCTGCTCGGCGCGGCGCACGACGGTGCGCGCCAGATGCAGGTGCGCGGCGGCCGGCGAGCCACCGGGCAGGATGAAGGACGTCAGCGGCTCCAGCTCGGCGTTGAGCGCGTCGATTTCGCGCTCGAGGCGCGTCACCTGGCGATCGACGATGCGCAGGGCGCCATCGCCCCGCGCGCCATCCTCCGGCGTGCACAGGTCGGCGCCGAGGTCGAAGAGATCGTTCTGGATCCGCGCGAGGATGCGGTCGGCCTCGCCCGCGGTATGCAGGCGCGCCAGGCCGATCGCCGCGTTCGCCTCGTCGACCGTCCCGAACGCGGCGACCCGGGGATCGTGCTTCTGCACCCGCCGGCCGTCGCCCAGGCTGGTCTCCCCCTTGTCGCCGCCGCGGGTGTAGATGCGGGTCAGTCGCACCATCGTCATTCTCCGGTCAGGAAGAAGGCCAGCAGCAGCAGCACGGCGAGCGCCTGCAGGATCACGCGCCAGCGCATCAGGCGGTTGGAATAGCGGCGGCTGGTCTCGCCGCCGCGGGCCATGACGAACACGCCAGACAGCAGCACCCCGACGATCGCCACCAGGGCGATGACCAGCAGGACCGGCACGACGGTGCTCACGGGCGGTCTCCTCGCGGGATCGGCGGCACGATCGCCAGACTAAGGGCGGCCGGTCGCGATGGCCACAGGTCGGCCGGGCGCGCCGCGCCGGTGCGGGCGGGCCGGATCAGCACACCAGGAAATGCGCGTTCAGCGCGCCGATCGGCGCGTCGGGATTGTCCTGCCAGGCCCGGGCCTGGACCACCGCCACCCGCCGTCCGTGGCGGGTGACCTCGGCCGCCGCGAAGACGTCGCGGGGGGCGCCGGAGCGCAGATAGTCGACGGTCACGGAGATCGTGCGCGGCACCATCGGCGTTTCCATGCGCGCCATCAGGACGATCTGCGCCGTGCATTCCAGAAAGGCGCCGGTGACGCCGCCATGGATCGCCGGCAGGGTCGGGTTGCCGATGATCATGTCGCGGAAGGGCAGCACCGCGGTCAGCCTGTCGCCGTGGGCGTCGATGCGCATGCCCAGCCAGTTCATGTAGGGCAGTTGCCGCACCAGTTCGTCATAGTCGCCGCTTTCGCGGACGCGCTCGACCAGGGAGACGAAATGTTCCGATGTCACCGGTCGATCCCCTTCACCGGCGCCGCGCCCCGCGTGCCCAGCATGAAGGTGCCGGCGCAATGGGCGATCGGCTCGTTCCGGTCCTCGTGGTAGGCGACGCCGCGACAGAAGGCGACATGCCGGGTGACCCGGTAGCACTCGGCCGCGGCATGCACGGCCTCGCCGGCCCGCGCCGGGCGCAGATAGTCGATGCGCAGATCCAGCGTTGCCAGCGGCGCGGCGGTCTGCAGGCGGGTATAGGTCGACAGGCCGCAGGCGGTGTCCAGCAACACGGTCAGCACGCCGCCGTGCAGCACACCGGAGCCGGGATCGCCGACCAGCCGGTCCTGGTAGTCGAGTTTCAGGACCATGCCGGTTTCCTCGATGTCGACGAGCGCGACGCCGAGCTCGCGGACATGCGGCATGGCGTTCTCGATGATCGCGCGGGCCGCGTCGATGTCGATCTGCATCGCGCCTGCTGGTCCCTTTCCGGCGGTTCGCCGTTCTTGTCGAATGCGCGGCCGGCCCTGTCAATGCCGGCGCTTGTCGCGCCCGATCACCGGCGTATAACGGGATTCATGACGCCCGTTCGCGCCTTGCTGCTGAGCCTCGTCCTCGCCCTCGCGGCGGGTCAGGCGGCCGCGCAGGACACCCGTTTCTTCCGCATCGCCACCGGGGCGGCGGCGGGCACCTATTTCCCGATCGGCGCGATCATCGCCTCGGCGATCTCGGCGGCTCCCGACGCGCCGCTGACCTGCGATGCCGATACCGCCTGCGGCGTGCCGGGACTGATCGCGGTGGCCCAGAGCACCCGCGGCTCGGTGGAGAACATCGCCCTGCTGCAGAGCGGCGCGGCGGAATCGGCCTTTGCCCAGTCCGACGTCTCCTACTGGGCGTTCCATGCCACCGGCCTATTCCGCGACCAGGAGCCGGTGCGCTCGCTGCGGGCCATCGCCGGGCTCTACCCCGAAACCGTGCAGATCGCGGTGCGCCGGGACAGCGACATCCACACCCTGGCCGGATTGCGCGGCAAGCGGGTGAGCGTCGGGCCGCGCGGCTCGGGCACGCTGGTCGACGCGCGCATCCTGCTCGAATATTTCGGCCTCGGCATCGACGACTATGCCAGCTTCTACCTGCAGCCCGGACAGGCGGCCGACCAGGTGCTGGACGGCCGGCTTGACGCCTTCTTCATCATCGCCGGCTTCCCCTCGGAGGCGATCCTGCAGCTCGCGCGCACGACGCCGCTGCGCCTGCTGCCGATCCGCTACGAGGATGTCGAGGCGATGAACCGCAACCATCCCTTCTTCATCCCCGACCTCATTCCCGCCGATGCCTATCCCGGAATCCGCTCGACACCGGCGGTGTCGGTGGGGGCCCAGTGGCTGGTCTCGGAAGACGTCGACGAGGAGACGGTCTACCGTATCACGCGGGCGCTGTTTCATCCCGCGACCCAGCGGCTGCTGCGTCTCGGGCACGCCGACGGGGCGCGGATCAACCTGGATTCCGCGCTGCACGGCCTGTCGGTGCCGCTGCACGACGGGGCCCAGCGCTTCTACCGCGAACAGGGCCTGCTGCGCTGAAAGACCGGCCGGACGACAGGCTCAGCGGTTCTCCAGGTCCAGTTCGTCGGGTTCCGCCTCGGCCTCGCGCTGCCAGGCCTGCCAGGCCGGCAGGGCCGTGACCCGGTCGCGATAGGCCGCCGCCGCGCCGTCGAGCGGCACGGCGTAGGTGACGAAGCGCGAAACCACCGGCGCGTACATGCAGTCGACGGCGCCGAACGGCCCGAACAGGAAAGGACCCTCCGCGGCCGCGAATATGTCGGTGATGCGCGCAATGTCGCGGGCGACCTCCCCGGGCCAGGAGCGCGCCGCATGCCGGGCGCGGCAGTCCATCGGCAAGTGCTGGCGCAGCGGCGCGAAACCGGCATGCATCTCCGCCGCCAGGGCCCGGGCCCTGGCCTGACGGGCGAGATCCGCGGGCCAGAACGGCAGATCGGGATTGAGCGCCGCGAGGTACTCGAGGATCGCCAGGGAATCCCACACCGTGAGCTCGCCATGCCGGAGGATCGGCACCTTGCCGGCCGGTGAATGCGCACCGATGCGCTGACTGGTGTCGTCCTTGTCGAGGAAAATCGTCTCGTGCGTCACCGCCAGGTCGAAATGCAGGCAGGCGATCCACGGCCGCATCGACCAGGACGAATAGTTCTTGTTGCCGAGGATCAGGTGTGGCGCGGAATCTGGCGGGAATGGCATGGCAGGGGTCGCTTCGGGATTTTGCGGATCGATCAGGGCGCGCTATTCGTGCGGGCATTCGCCGCCGAAGTCCAGAGAGGATCAGTCCCTTGCCGCATTATCTGACCGACGCCGCCGAAAATCCCACGCCGATCTGGCCCGTCACGGAGGCGTCGCTGGAGGACTGGCTCGCCGGCCGCGATGCGGATTGCCGCGCCTGGCTTGCCGCCAACGGGTTCCGGGCGGCGGCTGGCACCTTCGTGGTGGTGCCCGGCGAGGGCGGTATCGCCGGTGTTGCCCTGGGCCTGGGCGGCGGGGGCGACATGTGGGCCTGGGGCGATCTCGCCCAGCGCCTGCCGGGAGGCACCTATGCGATCGAGGGGACGCTGTCGGGCGCGGACGCGACCGGCGCGGCGCTGGCCTGGGCGCTCGGCACCTACCGCTTCGATCGCTACAAGGCGGTCGAGGAAAACTTCGCCACCCTGGTGATGCCGGAGGCGGCGGATGCGGCGCTGGTCGAGCGGACGGCGCGGGCGACCACGCTGGTGCGCGATCTCGTGAACACGCCGGCAGGCGACATGGCGCCGCCGCAGCTGGCGGAAGCCGCGGAAGTTCTCGCCGAACGCCACGGCGCGCAATGCACCGTGCTGGCCGGCGACGATCTGCTGATGGAAGGCTATCCGGCGATCCATGCGGTCGGGCGGGCCAGCATCAACTGGCCGCGGCTGATCGATATCGTCTGGGGCGATCCCGATCATCCCAAGGTGACGCTGGTGGGCAAGGGCGTGTGCTTCGATACCGGCGGTCTCGACCTGAAGCCGGCCGCCGCGATGCTGAAGATGAAGAAGGACATGGGCGGGGCGGCGACGGTGCTGGGCGTCGCGGCGATGATCATGGATGCCGGCTTGCCGGTCCGCCTCCGGGTGCTCATCCCGGCGGTGGAAAACGCGGTGAGCCGGGATTCCTATCGTCCCGGCGACATTCTCCAGACCCGCAAGCGGCTGACCGTCGAGGTCGGCAATACCGACGCCGAGGGCCGCATCGTGCTGTGCGACGCGCTGACCGAGGCCGATCACGAGAGCCCGGAACTGCTGATCGACTGCGCGACGCTGACCGGCGCCGCGCGGGTCGCGCTGGGGCCGGACCTGCCGGCGCTGTTCACGGATGACGACGATCTGGCCCGCGACCTGCAGGCCCAGGGCGCGGCCCTGTCGGATCCGCTCTGGCGCATGCCGCTGTTCGCTCCCTACCGCAAGCGCCTGGAAAGCAAGGTCGCCGACCTCAACAACGTCTCCGACGGTCCCTTCGCGGGCGCCATCACCGCGGCGCTGTACCTGCAGCATTTCGTCGAACAGGCCCGGTCCTGGGCGCATATCGACCTGTATGCCTGGAACGACGCGGCGCGGCCCGGCCGACCCGCCGGCGGCGAAGCGATGGCGATGCGGGCCCTCTACGGCCTGATCGCCACGCGCTATCCCGCCGGATCGGACTGAGGCGTCGGGCCGGACGCCCCGGTCCCCGGGGTATCGCTCAGGGCTTCCAGAACGGCTTCTCGCTCTCGCGATGGGCATCGGACACGGTAAGGCCGATGTCCTTCAGCTGCCGCTCGCTCATGGCGCCCAGCCGGGCGCGGTCGCGGGACCGCTTCTGCCAGCGCTGCAGGGTGGGGAAGAAGCCGTTGTTTCCTGATACGGTGCTCATGTCACGATCTCCTCAATGTCTCGCCTGGAGCGTTCTATTGCCTGAAAAACTGGGAATTTCCGGCAAATCGGCAAGGGACAAGTTGTCCGAATTCGCATGATGTTCTGTCATGTTTGCGGGGAGACGCGCGGGCCCCGGACTGCTAGACTCGGGCCATGTCCTGGCTTCCCTCCCTGTCCGGCCTCCGCACCTTCGAGGCCGCCGCGCGGCACCTGAGCTTCACCGAGGCCGCAGCGGAACTGAACGTCACCCAGACCGCGGTCAGCCATCAGGTGCGCCGGCTGGAATCGCAGCTTGGCGTGACCCTGTTCGTGCGGCGCGGTCGGGCGCTCGAACTGACCGAGGCCGGCCGGATCCTGCTGCCTTCGGTCAGCAGCGGCTTCGAATCCCTGCGCTCGGGCGTGCAGGCCCTGCGCCGCAGCGAGGACCAGGCGGTGCTGACGGTGACCACCATCGTCTCCTTCGCCACCAAGTGGCTGGTGCCGCGCCTGAGCGCCTTTCAGGCCGCGCATCCCGACATCGATCTGCGACTGCTCACCAGCACCCGGATCAACGACCTCGACCGCGAGGACATCGACGTGGCGATCCGCTGGGGAAACGGGGACTGGTCGGACAGCCTGCTGATCGAGAAGCTGATGAGCGAGGACCTCTTCCCGGTCTGCAGCCCGGACCTGCTGCGGCGCGGACCGCCGCTGCTGGCGCCCGGCGATCTCGCGCAGCACACCCTGCTGCACACCATGCCGTTCGCGGACGACTGGATGATGTGGCTGACGGCGGCCGGCGTTCAGTCCGTCGACCCCAAGGCCGGCCCGAAGTTCGATCTTGCGCTGAATGCGATCCAGGCGGCGATCGACGGCGTCGGGGTGGCACTGGCGCATGCCGCCTTTGTCGAATCCGACCTTGCCGCCGGCCGGCTGGTGGTGCCGTTCGAATGCCGGCTGCCCTCCGAGGCGGCCTATTACGTGGTCTCGCCGCGGGCCGCCGCCCAGCAACCCAAAATCGCCCGCTTCCGGGAGTGGCTCCGGGCCGAGGTCGGTGCCGGGAAGGGTGGGGATTCGGTCGCGGATTCAACGGCTTAGGCTGGCTTCATCGAGTCGTTTATCACCCCAATCCACAGGCCGGTTTGTCGATCGACCCTTGCTAAGGCCTTGATTGTTCTCGCTGATTTTGTATGACCGGGGCGAGGGTTGTGGATAACCGGTTTTCGTCGGCCCGTCGGACAGAGGCGGTCGGGTCGGGCTTGTCGCGGGGCGGCGAGCGACAGGGAGCGAGCATGCCCAGTTTCGACAGCCGGGTGACCCCCGCCCGCGCCGATATTGCCGCCGAGGCCCTGCGCGGCCGGGTGACGGCAGACCGCTTCGCCGCCGGCGAGGCCCGGCGGATCGGCCGGCCGGTGGCCTCGCTGCGTTTCACGCCGGATGCCGGCGCCCGTCAGGAAAGCCAGCTCCTGTTCGGCGAACCCTTCACCGTCTACGAAACCGGCGATGCCTGGTGCTGGGGCCAGGGCGAGCTGGACGGCTATGTCGGCTACGTTCCCCGCGCAGCGCTGGCCGAGCCCGGCGTCGAGGCAAGCCACCGGGTCGCGGTGCGCGAGACCCTGGTGTTTTCGGCTCCAGATCTCAAGGCCCCGATCGTGGAGCGCATCGGGCACGGCTCCCGGGTTACGCCGGTCGACGTGCAGGAACGTTTCGTCGCGATCGACGGCCTCGGCTGGGTCTGCGGTCGCCACCTCGCCCCCCTCGACCTGCGGGAGAGCGACGTTGCCCGGATCGGCCTGAAATTCCTCGGCATGCCCTATCTCTGGGGCGGGCGCTCGCTGGAGGGGCTGGACTGCTCGGGACTGGTGCAGCATGTGCTGCTGGCGCTGGGGCTGGCCTGTCCGCGCGATTCCGACCAGCAGGAACAGGCGGTGGGCGAGCCCGTGCCCGACGGTCCCGCGCTCACCGATCTCGAGGACGGGGACCTGATCTTCTTTCCCGGCCATGTCGGCTTCTATCTCGATTCCTGGCGCTTCCTGCACGCCAACGCGCACGACATGCAGGTCTCGGTGCACAATCTCTCCGACGTGCTCGACCGGGCCCGCGCGGCCGACGAGTGGGTGACCAGCGTGCGCCGGCTGCGCCTGCACGAGGACGAGAGGCTGGCCGACACGCTTTAGCGAACGAGGCCCGCGAGCAGCACCGCGAACGCCTGGCGATAGGGCGCCAGCGGCCGTCCCTCGGCAACCGCCAGGGCGGCCCGGTCGAAGGCGGCAGACAGCATCTCGGTGAGCGCCGAAAGCGCCTCGCCTTCCAGGCGGCCCTCGGGTATCGCGAAGGCAAGGCCCTCGCGCAGCTCCTCGCCGCCCGTGAGGGCATCGATCCGGCGCATCTCCTCCGCGCCCAGCACGGCCGGCCCCTCCCGCAACAGCAGGCGGACGCGCTCGGGGTCGGCCATGGCCGCGAAATAGGCGTCCGCGCCCTTCATGAGCGCATCCAGCGGCCCGTCCGGTTCCGCGGACTCCGCCTCGATCCTTCGCGCCACCGCCTCGGCCTCCCGGGCAACGACGGCCCGGAACAGATCCGCCTTGTCGGCGAAGTGATGGTACAGCGCGCCCCGGGTCACGGCGGCCGCGCGGACGATCTCCGGCGTGCCGGTCTCGGCATATCCCTTTTCCACGAACAGCGCCCGGGCCGCCGCGATCAGCGCCGCGCGGGTGGCCTCGGTGCGCTCGCGATTGGAGCGGCGCGGTTTTTCCTGTTGCATACATACAGCCTGTTTGTTATTTGCATTTACATACACATTGTATGTTTATGCCAGAGAAAGGCAACGCCATGAAATGCAGCCAGTACTATCCGGTGCTCATGACCGACGATGTCGCCGGAACCGCCCGCTTCTACGTCGAACATTTCGGCTTCGAGGCGAAGTTCGACAGCGACTGGTACGTGCACCTGCAGTCCGTAGCCGACCCGCGGGTCAATCTCGCCGTGCTGCAGGGCGATCACGAGACGATTCCCGCCGCCGGGCGAGGCAGGACCAGCGGCCTGCTGCTCAATTTCGAGGTCGAGGATGTCGACCGGGAACATGCCCGCCTGCGGGCGGCCGGACTGCCGATGCTGCTCGACCTGCGCGACGAGCCGTTCGGACAGCGCCACTTCATCACGAGGGATCCCAATGGAGTGCTGATCGACGTGATCACGCCGATTCCGCCCAGCGTCGAGTTCCTGGCGCAATATTCGCCGGACGCGGTGCCCGCCTGAACCGGCTGGCGGGCGGGCCGTTGTCCGCCCGCCGCTCAGGCCAGCGCCCGGGCCAGGACCCGGGCGACATGTACGGCCCGGCGCCCGCTGCCGTCGGCGATCTGGTGGCGGCAGGAAAAGCCGTCGGCGATCAGCAGGGCCTCCTCGTCGGTCTCGCGCACGGCGGGCAACAGGTCGCGTTCCGCCATCCGCCGCGACAGGGCGGCATGTTCGGCCTCGTAGCCGAAACTGCCGGCCATGCCGCAACAGCCGCTCTCGATCAGGCCGGCATCGAGGCCGGGCACCAGGTCCAGCACCTGCTGCACGCCGTCGGTCAGGGCAAAGGACTTCTGGTGGCAGTGGCCGTGCCAGCGGGCCGTGCCGGCCTCGAGCGGCCTGAACGCCAGGTCGAGCCGGCCCGCCGCCTTCTCGGCGGCGAGAAACTCCTCGAACAGCAGCACCGCCCCGGCCGCCCGCTCGGACGCCGCGCCGGGCAGCACGGCCGGCAATTCGTCGCGGAAGGTCAGCAGGCAGGACGGCTCCAGCCCGACGACGGGACGTCCGGCCTCGAGGTGCGGTCCGATGGCCTCGAGCGTGCGGCGCATCTCCTCGGCGGCGAGGTCGACCCGGCCCGCGGCGAGGAAGGTACGCCCGCAACACAGGGGGCGGCCGCCTGCCGCGGGCGCGGCGACGGCGACCGTGAAGCCCGCCCGCTCGAGCACGGTGCGGGCATCGCGCAGGTTTTCCGGTTCGAACCAGCGGTTGAAGGTGTCGGCCCACAGCAGCACGTCGGCGTCCTGCGCCGGCGTCGCGCCCTCCGCGTCCTTGAACGGCCGGGCATGCCAGGCGGGCAGCGGACGGTCGGCCGCGAACCCGAACAGGCGTTCGCCCAGCGCGGCCAGCGCGGGCAGGCGATTGCGCAGGTTGAGCAGCGCGCCTGCCCGGCTGGCGGCCGGGGCATAGCGCGGCAGCCAGGCCACCAGGCGGTCGCGCAGGCGCATGCCGTGGCGGGCGACATGGCGGTGGCGCACCTCGATCTTCATGCGGGCCATGTCGATCCCGGTCGGACATTCGCGCCGGCAGCCCTTGCAGGACACGCAGAGATCCAGGGTCTCCTTCATCGCCTCCGAGGTGAGGGCGTCGGGACCGAGCTGGCCGGACAGCGCGAGCCGCAGGCTGTTGGCGCGTCCCCGGGTCAGGTCCTTCTCCTCGCGGGTGGCGCGGAAGGACGGGCACATCACGCCGCCGGCAAGCTT
>JBGTSP010000156.1:0-10048 GCA_041940205.1 Alphaproteobacteria bacterium | reverse complement strand
AGACGATGCGGCCCCAGTTTGGGTCGGAGCCGTGGATGGCGGTCTTCACGAGCGGGCTGTCGGCGACGGCCCGGGCGATGGTGCGGGCCTGGTCTCGGTCGCGGCAGCCGCGTACCTCGACGGTGATCAGATGGGTGGCCCCCTCGCCGTCCTCGGGGATCATCCGGGCGAGCTGCTCGCAGGCCTGGCGGACCATGCCGGCCCGCAGCATGTAGCGGTGCGAGACGATCTGCGCTTCGCTCGGGTTCTCTCGCAGAACCGGCAGGAAATATCGCGATAGCCGCATCGTCGGGATCCTTCGCTGAATGGCGTTGTCGCGCCGGCTCGGGCTCCGGCGACGCTCCGTGGCCGTTGTAGGCAATGGCCCCGCCCGGCGCAACGCGACCCGCCTTTCTTCCGCCACGCGCGAACGCTAGCGTCGAAGGCATGATTCACGCGGCGACGGCCGACCTGCCGGCGGACGCAGAACTGCATGTCGATCTGGGCGCCATTGTGGCCAACTGGCGCGCGGTCGCCGCGCTCGCGCCCGCCGCCCGATGCGCCGCGGTGGTCAAGGCGGACGCCTACGGGCTCGGCGTGAGCGCGGTCGCCCCGGCCCTGCACGCGGCCGGCTGCGAACAGTTCTTCGTCGCCACGCTCGAAGAGGGCATCGAACTGCGCGCAATCCTGCCCGATGCCGAGGTCCTGATCCTGAACGGACTGCGGGCGGACGCCGCCGCGGCCTATGCCGCCCACGGCCTGCTGCCGATTCTCAACACCGCGGCGCAGTGGCGGCACTGGGCCCGCCATTGCGTCGACGCCGGCGCGGCCCGGCCGGCCGCGATCCAGGTCGATACTGGGATGACCCGGCTCGGCATGCCGGAAGCCGACTACCGCGCCTGCCTTGCCGAGCCCGCCCTGGCGGACGCCTTCCCGCGTCGCCTGGTGATGTCGCACCTCGCCTGTTCGGACGATCCGTCCTCGCCGCGGAACGGGCGTCAGCGGGCCGATTTCGAGGTCATGCGCCGGCTGGCGCCCGACGTGCCGCATTCGCTCGCCGCCTCCTCCGGCGTGCTGCTGGGTCCCGACTATCACTACGACCTGGTGCGTCCCGGCATCGCCCTCTACGGCGGCAATCCGGTCGCCGGCCGCGCCAATCCCTTTACCCCGGTGGTGCGCCTGCGCGCCCGCATCCTGCAGGTGCACGAGGCCGCGGCCGGGGCGCGAAAGGTGGGCTACGGCGCCAGCCACGAAGCGGCCCCGGACCGGCGAATCGCAACGGTGGCCGCCGGCTATGCCGACGGCTATTTCCGTCACCTGTCCGACCGTTCGCTTGTGCACGCCGCCGGCCTGGCGCTGCCCGTGGTCGGCCGGGTCTCGATGGACATGCTCGCGGTCGACGTCACCGCGCTGCCCGCGGAACAGGCCCGCGAGGGCGACTGGCTGGAACTGCTGGGTGCGGAACGGGACATCGACAGCCTTGCGGCCGACGCCGGAACGATCGCGCACGAGGTTCTCACCGCGCTCGGCCGGCGCTACCGGCGCCTCTACGCGCCGGCGTGACGGGCCTGCCGGGACGGGTTCAGCCGTAGCGCAGTCGGCAGATCCGCCGGATCTCCGATCCCGCCGGCAGGCCGGTGCGGCTCGCCGCCTCGTCGCGGTCGAGCGGTTGGCCCTCGTAGCGGGCCCGGCCGCCATCGGTCGCGACCACGACAGTCCCGACGCTGACGTCGGAATTCTCGATCCCCGTCGCCTCCAGGCCCGGCACCAGCGAACCGAGACGCCGGGTCACGTCGATCTGCACCTGCGGCGGCAGGGCGACGCCGCTGCCGCCGTCGAGGTCGGCCGGCACGACCGCCCTGCCGTAGGCGTCGGTGCCCGCGCGCAGGTCCGCCGGCGGCACCGGGCGGCCATAGGCGTCCTGGCCCGGGCGGTAGCGGTGGCTGCCGTCGGCGCGCAGTGCGGTCCCCTCCCGGCACAGCCGCTCCAGGTCGGCGGGCGCCGGCATGGCGCCGGCGGCGAGCGGCAGCGCGATCAGGAGCGCGGCGAGCGGAAAATGGGTGCGGAACATGCCGCCAGTGTCCGCGCTCAAGCCTTACCGCCGGTTAACGACCGACGAAACGGAACGCCGGGAACCCGCGCCGGCCGCGATCGGCTATAGTCCGTGCCCCACGAGCAAGGGAGGGGGATTCTTGAACGTGGAAGCAGTGTCCGCGGCAGCCGCGGCGGGGGTGGACGACAGGTCGGTCGAGGAGCGGCTGCGCGTGGTGCAGGCCGTCGACCTGCTCAAGCTCACCCCGCTTCTGGTCGTCGGCAATCTGATCGCCCTCGCCCTGACCTTCGCGGCGGCCTACGACGTCTACCTCGCGATGCCGCTCTATCTGGTGCCGATGGCGGTGCTGGCGGTGCTGCTGGCGCCCTCGGGCCTGCTCTGGCTGCGCCTGCGCAACGCGCCGCGCCCCGAACGCACCAGCCGCCGCCACATCCGGCGGATCGTGATCAATTCGGCGCTGATGGGCCTGTCCTGGGCGGCCATCTATGCCGTGCTTTTCCCGCAACTCTCGCCCTTCCAGCAGGTCACCGTGGTGATGATCGCCGGTTTCCTGGGCATGGGCAGCATCGGCGCGATCGCCTCGCTGCCGGCGGCCTGCGTGGTCTATTTCGCGCCCTACTGGGGCACGCTGCTGGTACTGGCGCTGCTCAACGCACCGCCGATCCTGCCGCTGATGATGGCGGCCGGCGCCCTCGTCTTCGTCTTCGCGCTCAACGCCAGCTACCGGCGCATCCGCGACAACGAGCGTGTCCTGGCAGAGAACGAGCAGATGGTCCGACAGCGCCACGCCGCCGAGCGCGCCGAACAGGAGGCCCTGTTGCAGGCCCAGCGCAACCTGATCGAGGCCCTGCCCTTTCCGGTGGTGGTCACCCGGGGCGATTCGGTGTTCGAGGCGAGTCCGGCCGCCCGCCGGCACTTCGGCACCGAGGGGCACGACCTGGAGGCCCTGTCGATCGGCGACTTCTTCGTGGACCGCGCCGATCGCGACGCGATGATCGCCCTGCAGCAGCGCGACGGCGGCCTGGACGATGTCGAGGTGCGGTTCCGCGACAGCCGCGGCCAGGCCTTCTGGGGCGCCTGCACCACCCGGCGCTTCATCTACAAGGGCGAGCCGTCCTGGCTCATCTCGATCTGGAACATCGACGAACGCAAGCGCATGGAACAGGACCTCGCGCAGGCCAAGGAACAGGCGGAAGCCGCGCTCGACGACCTGCAGGCCGCGCAGGCCTCGCTGCTGCACAGCGAGAAGATGGCCTCGATCGGCAAGCTCACCGCGGGCGTCGCCCACGAGATCAAGAACCCGCTCAACTTCATCAACAATTTCGCCACGCTCTCGCGCGGCCTGGTGGACGATCTGCTGGACACCGTGGCGCCGCTGCGCGACGGCCTGGCGGAAGAGGCGCGGGAGGAACTGGACGAGGTTTCCGGGATGCTTTCGGACAATCTCGCGCGCATCAACGAACACGGCCAGCGGGCCGACCGCATAGTCAAGGGCATGCTGATGCACTCGCGCGGCGGCGCCACGGAGAAGCAGGCGAGCGACCTGAACCTGCTGATCGACGATGCCCTCAACCTCGCCTATCACGGCGCCCGGGCGACCGATCAGGGCGCCAACGTGCGCATCGACAAGACCCTCGACCCGGCGGTCGGCCAGGTCTCGGTCTCGGCCCAGGATCTGACCCGGGTGCTCGTCAACCTGATCAACAACGCCTTCTACGCCGCGCGGGCCCGCGCCGAGCGGGGCGAGGACGGGTTCGAGCCGACCCTCACGGTAACCTCGACCAGGCTCGCGAACGGCGTCGAGATCCGGGTCCGCGACAACGGCACCGGCATTCCCGAGGCGATCCGCGAGCAGCTTTTCACGCCGTTTTTCACCACCAAGCCGGCCGGTGAAGGCACCGGCCTCGGTCTGTCGATCAGCTACGACATCGTCGTCCAGCAGCACGGCGGCAGGCTGGAGGTGGATTCCCGCGAAAACGACTACACCGAGTTCTTCCTGTTCTTACCCGACCGGGCCGATGCGGCCCGGGATGCGAGCGTTGCATGACCAACAAAGTCCTTGTCGTCGACGACGAACCCGATCTCGAACAGCTCATCCGGCAGATGTTCCGCCGCCAGTTGAAGGCCGGCGACATCGCCTTCGTCTTCGCGGCCAACGGGGCGCAGGCGCTGGATGCGCTGCAGAACGACCCTGAGCTGGATCTGGTGCTGAGCGACATCAACATGCCGGAGATGGACGGCCTGACCCTGCTCGGCCACCTGCCCGAGCTCGAGCGGCCGATGCGTACCGTGATCGTCTCGGCCTATGGCGACATGGACAATATCCGCACCGCGATGAACCGCGGCGCCTTCGACTTCGTCACCAAGCCGATCGACTTCGGCGATCTCTCGACCACGCTCGGCAAGGCGATCGAGGATCTCGACGGCCTGAAGCTGGCGCTCAACGAACGCGACGCCGCGGAGCGCGCCCGCACCAACCTGTCGCGCTACTTCCCGCCCAGCATGGTGAAACTGCTGGCGGAATCGGAGGAGCCCTTCGGCAGCGCCCGCGAACAGCCGGTTTCGGTACTGTTCGCCGACATTGTCGGCTTCGCCCAGTTCACCGCCTCGCGCCAGCCCGAGCGGGTGTTCGCCCTGCTCCGGGAATTCCTGGGCTACATGGCGGAGACCGTGTTCGACAACGACGGCACCCTCGACAAGTTCATCGGCGACGGGATCATGGCCACCTTCGGCACGCCCTTCGTCGGCAAGGCGGATGCCACGAACGCCCTGCGCTGCGCGCTGGCCATGCGCCGCGACCTCGTCGACATGAACCGCCGCCGCGCCGAACGCGACCTCGAGGCGATCCGCATCGGCATCGGCGTGCACCATGGCCCGGCCCTGCTCGGCAATGTCGGCAACGAGCAGCGCATGGAGTTCGCCGTGGTCGGCGACACCGTGAACATCGCCAGCCGTCTCGAGGATCTCGCCCGGCCGCTGGAGAGCACCATCGTCGTCTCCGACGCGCTGATCGAGGCCGTGCGCGCCGAGGGCGACGGGGCCGCCGACCTGATCGACACCTTCACCAGGCGCGGCGAACAGGAACTGCGCGGTCACGGCGGCCGGCTGGATGTGTGGACGCTGGAATAGCGCCCCGCACTTCAAAAACGCCATACAAGTCATTGAATTTCAAGTGATTTACACTTTTGATCGTGAGCCCTGCGCGACCCGGCGGGGACGCCGTGGCCGATCGTCCGGGCGGGCATGGGCGCAAAAAAAGGGGGCCACGAAAACAACGCCGTGGCCCCTTTGAGTCATTTGGGAGGAAACGCCTTTCAGCGTCCGAACGCCGCCGAAGCAACGTCGTGAGAAGCAGTTTCATGCTGCGTCGCAACAAAGTCAAGCGCACCCGAACGGCCGAATTTTCGCTGAAAACCCCGGATTCTCGGAAAACAGCCGCCAGTTTCACCATTTGACCGAACGGTCAATTCATGCGCTGCACAAATATCGGAGGCCGGGATTTTGCGCGTGCGAATTAGCGCGGTGCGAGGAACTGTCGCACGTCGAACAGGTTCGCGCGCAGCACCAGTTCGATGGCGACAACGGTCACCAGCGCCAGGCCCGTGGTGATCAGCGCCTTCAGCCACAAACGCGGCCGGCGCGGCGCGCTCTGGGCGAAGCCCTGCTCGACCGCTTCCCCCAGTTCATGATTGCTGGTGGCGCCGAAGGGCAGCGTCATGAAGAAATACAGCCACCAGACAACGACGAAGACGACAATCCCGCCGGCGATCGACATCGGTTTCGCGCCTCAGACCTGCTCGAGTTCGACCAGGGTGCCGCAGAAATCCTTCGGACTGAGGAACAGCACCGGCTTGCCGTGGGCGCCGGTCTTCGGCTCCCCGTCGCCCAGCACCGTAGCACCCTCCGCCTTCAGCCGGTCGCGCGCCTGGTAGATGTCCGCGACCTCGTAGCAGACATGGTGCATCCCGCCCGAGGCGTTCTTGGCCAGGAACTTCGCGATCGGCGAGCCCTCCCCCAGGGGATGCAGCAATTCGATCTTGGTATTGTCGAGCTCGACGAACACGGTGGTGACGCCGTGGTCGGGCAGATCCTCCGGCGCGCTGACCCGCGCACCCAGCGTGTCGCGATAGACCGCCGAGGCCGCCTCCAGATCCGGTACCACGATGGCCACGTGATTGAGCCTGCCGATCATGCCTGATTGCTCCCTACCCTGATGACCTGCGGCGCGACTTCCGGCCGCCGCCCGTTGAAGGCCTTTACCACACGGCGCACGGCGATGCGGGCGGTTTCCTCCAGCCGGCCGTCGTCCGCCATCGCCTGCGGCCTGAGCTCGCCGAGCGCCTTGCGCAGCGCCTGGCGCACCCTGGCTTCGAGGCCCGGCGACTGGGACGGACCGGCGATGCCCTGCATCACCACGGCCGGATCGGCCAGCAGCCGGCCGGCGCCGTCGACGACCAGCGTGACCACGGCCGAGCCGTTGAACATCATGCGCCGGCGGGTGCGCACGGATTCGTCCGCCACCGGCACCACGGCGCCGCCGTCGACGATCATCCGCCCGGAGACCGTTTCCCCCACCACCTCGATGCCGTCCTGCGACAGGCGCAGCGCCTGGCCGTTTTCCGCGGCCCGCGCGAACGGCACCTGGAACTCGAGGGCGAGCCGGGCATGCGCCTTGAGATGGCGCACCTCGCCATGCACCGGCACGGCGATGCGCGGTCGGGCCCACTGGTACATCCGCGCCAGCTCGTCCCGGTTGGGGTGTCCGGAGACATGCACCTGCGCGTCCTTCTCGGTCACCACCTCGACCCCGGCCTCGGCGAGCTGGTCGTGCAGCCGGGCGATCGGCAGCTCGTTGCCGGGAATGATCTTGGAGGAGAAGATCACCGTGTCCCCCTCCTCCAGCACCACGTGGCGGTGGCCGCCGCCGGCGATGCGGGCCATCGCGCCGCGCGGTTCGCCCTGGCAGCCGGTGCACAGGTAGAGCACCTTGTCGCGCGGCAGCCAGCCGCCCTCGTCCTCGTCCAGCACCGCCGGCAGGTCGGCGAGGTAGCCGGTCTCCTCCGCGGCCGCCCGGATCCGGTGCAGCGAGCGGCCGACCAGCACGAGGTGCCGCCCCGTCTCCTCGGCGACGCGGCCCACCGACTGCAGGCGGGCCACGTTCGAGGCGAAGGTGGTGATCGCCACCCGGCCGGTACAGGCCGAAACAAGATCCTTGAGGTGCCGGTAGACCGAGGCTTCCGAGCCGCTTTCGCCGGGATTGAAGACGTTGGTGGAATCGCAGACCAGGGCCAGAACGCCCTCGTCGCCGAGTTTGCGCAGCGCCGCCTCGTCGGTCACCTCGCCGACCATCGGCTCGGGATCGATCTTCCAGTCGCCGGTATGCAGCACCACGCCCTCGGGCGTGCGGATCGCCAGCGCGTTGGGTTCGGGTATCGAATGGGTCAGCGAGATGAAATCGAGGGTGAACGGGCCGAGCGTGATCCGCCCGCCCAGCGGCACCTCGATAAGCTCGACCGCCTCCAGCAGGTCGACCTCCGCCAGCTTGCGCCGGAGCACCGCCGCGGCGAAGGGCGTGGCGTAGACCGGGCATTCGAGCTGCTCCCAGAGATAGGGCACCGCCCCCAGGTGATCCTCGTGCGCATGGGTGATCACCAGGCCCTCGAGCGCGTCCCGGCGCTCGGCGATGAAGGCCGGATCGGGCGTGATCAGGTCGATCCCGGGCAGGGTCTCGTCGGCAAAGGTGATGCCGAGGTCGACCATCAGCCAGCGTCCCCCGTACCCGTAGAGGTTCAGGTTCATGCCGATCTCGCCGGATCCGCCGAGCGGCAGGAAGACCAGGCCTTCGCGTTCCCAGGCGGCGGTCGCGGCCATCCTCAGGCGCCCCGGGTCCGCCGGTAGATCTCGCGCAGGCCGCGCATGGTGATGTCGGGCACCAGTTCGTCGATGACGTCGGTCGCCTGCTCGAACACCGGCGCCAGGCCGCCGGTGGAGAGCACCCGCATCGGCTCGCCGTGCTCCGCCTTGATGCGTGTCACGATGCCCTCGATCAGGCCGATATAGCCCCAGAACACGCCGGAATGCATGCAGTCGACGGTGTTCGTGCCGATCACCTTCTCGGGCTGCTTGACGATGATCCGCGGCAGCAGCGCGGTGGCGTTGTGCAGCGCCTCGAGGCTGAGATTGATCCCCGGCGCGATCACCCCGCCGAGATAGTTGCCGGCCTCCTCCACCACGTCGAAGGTGGTGGCGGTGCCGAAATCCACCACCGTGGCGGCCTCGCCGGGATACATCAGCCCGCAGCCCACGGTATTGGCGATGCGGTCGGCGCCGACCGGCGGGGTCGCCCTGATCTCGATCCCGGTCACGGTCCCCTCTTCGCCCAGCACCACCGGCTCGCAGTCGAAATAGCGGGTGCACAACCGGCGCAGGTTGAACAGCGCCTGCGGCACCGTGGTGGCGATGATCGCGTCCTCGATCGCCGAGGGGTCGATCCCCTCCATGCGCATCAGGCTGTGCAGCCAGACCGCGTGCTCGTCGCCCGTCCGGTTGGCCGAGGTGTGCGCCCGCCATTCGTTGACCAGGCGATTGCCCTCGAACACCGCGAACTTGGCGTTGGTGTTGTTGCAGTTGATTGCCAGCAGCATGGTGGTGGCCCCTTCCGTCTCTGGATGCCGGCCCGCCTCAGCGCCTTTCGGCCCGGGCGGCAGCCTTCCCGATGTCCGCATCGTCGGCAAGCGCGAAGACCTCGCCGGAGCCGACCCGGCGCTCGCTGCGATCGTCCAGCCGCAGCACCAGCGCCCCGCTGTCGTCGAGGTCGAGCGCCAGGCCCTCGAATTCCTCGTCCGGCAGCCGCACCCGGTGCCGCCGGCCCAGCGAGTTCGGCCGCGCGCACCAGCCCGCCCGCAGGGCGGCAAAGCCGTCCGACCGCCAGGCCGCGACCCAGCGCCCAAGCGCCGGCGCCAGGTCCCCCAGCAGCCGTTCCGGCGCCGGCGCCGCGCCGGTCTCGGCGAGCGCGATCGCCGGCAGCCCGTCGGTATGCGCCGGGGCATGCCGCAGGTTGATGCCGATGCCGGCGATCACGTAGGCCCGCCCGCCCGCGAGCCGGCCGGATTCCAGCAGGATGCCGCATACCTTGCGCTCCGCCAGCAGCACGTCGTTGGGCCATTTCAGTCCCAGCAGGCCGGCCGGGACATGCGCCGCCAGGGCGTCGTGGACGGCGAGCGCGCAGGCAAAGGACAGTTGCGCGGCCCGCGCGAAATCCGGTCCGGGATCGAGCAGCGCCGAAAGGTAGAGGTTGCCGGGCGGCGAGTGCCACTGGCGGCCGCGCCGGCCGCGCCCGCCGGTCTGCTCGTCGGCCCAGACCAGCAGCCCCGGTGCCGCGCCCGCCTCGGCCGCGCGGCGCGCCTCGTCGTTGGTCGAACCGACCCGGACGTGATGTTCCAGCCGGAATTCGGGAGGCAGCGGAATCGCGGGCGTCACCCGCCCAGGACGGCGGCCGCGGCGGCGGCGGCCTCGATCACCGGCGCCGGCCAGACGATGAAGGCGACGATGAACAGGCCCATCACGCCGATCACCGCGCGCAGCTCGAAGCCGATTTCCTTCTCGAAGGCGTCCGCGGGCTCGTCGAAATACATCAACTTGACGATGCGCAGGTAATAGAACGCGCCGACCACGCTCGCCAGCACGCCGATCACCGCCAGCGCGTAGAGCTGGGCGTTGATCGCCGCCATGAAGATGAAGAACTTGCCGAAGAAGCCGGCCAGCGGCGGCACGCCGGCCATCGAGAACATGAAGATCACCAGCGCCAGCGCCAGCAGCGGCTGGTTGCGCGAGAGGCCGGCGAGATCGGCGATGTCCTCGACCATGCCCTCGCGCCGGCGCATGCACAGGATCACCGCGAAGGTGCCGACATTCATCGCCAGATAGATCGCCAGGTAGATCAGGATGCCGCGCAGGCCTTCCTCGGTGCCCGCCGCGAGACCGATCAGGGCGTAACCGATATGGCCGATCGAGGAA
>JBGTSP010000155.1:0-10052 GCA_041940205.1 Alphaproteobacteria bacterium | reverse complement strand
CTTTCGGTCGGCTTCGTGCCGGTGCGCAAGAAGGGCAAGCTGCCATGGCAGACCATCTCGGTGGAATACGAGCTGGAATACGGTACCGACGAGGTCGAGATCCATATCGACAGCCTGGAGGCGGGCGACCGCATCCTCGTGGTCGACGACCTGATCGCCACCGGCGGCACCGCCTGCGCCGCGGTCGACCTGGTCCGCCAGGCCGGCGGCGAGGTGATGGGTGCCAGCTTCGTCATCGACCTGCCCGACCTGGGCGGCAGCAAGCGCCTGGAGGCGCTGGGCGTGCCCGTGCGGACGATCATGGAATTCGAGGGAGACTGACATGAGCGAGGCGATTCGCGGCCTGGACCATGCCCTGATCGGGGTTTCCGACCTGGCGGCGACGCGGGTCCGCTGGGAACGCCTGGGCTTCACGCTGACGCCGCTGGGCCGCCATACCGGCCGGCCGACCGGCAATCACTGCATCATGTTTCCGCAGGACTATGTCGAACTGATCGGCATCGTCGATCCCGACGGCGCGCCCTCGCGGCTTTCCGGCCTGCTGGAGGAGAAGGGCGAGGGGCTGATCGGCGCCGCGCTGGCCGGCGAGGCGCAGGCGGCGCACGCGGCCTTTGTCGAGGCCGGTCTCCATCCCGATGCCGTCCAGAGCCTCAGCCGGCCGACCGACGGCGGCGAAGCGCGCTTCTCGCTGGTCGAACTGCCGCCCGAGGAGACGCCGGAATTCCGCCTGTTCGTGTGCGAGCACCACACGCCCGACCTGGTGCGCAAGCCGGAGTGGATCAGCCATCCCAACGGCGCGACCGGCCTGCAGACGCTCACCCTGGTCTCGCCCGACGCCGATCCGCTGGAAGAGCCGATGGCCCGGCTGTTCGGCGCCGAGCGGGTCGAACTGGTGGATGACGTGCTGCTGATCCGGCTGCCCAGCCAGCGCATCGTGGTCGTCAATCCCTTCGACCTGGAAGGTCTCTATCCCGATCTCGACATGGGCCTGGAGACCATGCAGGCGCCGCGCGGCGTCGCCGTGCGCTTCGCCACCGGCAATATCGAGGAAACCCTGGCCTGGCTGCAGAAGGCCGGCCACCGGGTGATCGAGACCGCGGACGGGGCGGTGCAGATCGCGCCGGAAGACGCCAACGGCGTGCTGCTGGAATTCGTCGAACCCTGATCGCCGACCGCCGCGGCTGACCCGGTCAAGGGATCGATTCGGCCGCTTGTCCTCTCGAAATGAAATTGCGACGTATTTGCATTAGCGATTGAATCTGCGAATGCGTCGCAATAGAAATAGAGGCGAGGCCACGGGCACCCCTGCCGGACCGGCCCATCCCATCGATTGTGAGGACGAGCAATGAAATCCATTCTGGCTGCGGGAACCGCGGCTCTGGCGCTGATTGTCGGCGCGACGACGACGGCCGGCGCCAACGGCCAGATCTATGGGCCGTTTCCGATCACGGTGAAGGGCTATGGCGGCGAGGCCATCGACTCGGTGTCCTATGGCGGCCAGATGGCCCGCCACCTGCTGCATGAATCGCTGAAGAAGCTGGCCGGCCAGGGCAACGGCAAGCCCGACCCCGCGCTGAAGGCGAAGATGATGGCCTATTTCGCCGGCGAGGAGGCCGGTCGGGCGATCCTGTCGCCGACCTCGAAGGGGGCGTTCGTGCTGGCCCAGAGCGGCATCGACGAACTCAGCAAGAAGAAGAACCTCGCCGGCAAGACCTTCAAGGGCGGCGTGGCCGGCTGGCCCGGCGGGCGCACCGGGCCCGAGGTGGTGGCGTTCTGGATCGACAAGGCATCCTCCGCCAACAAGGGCGTCGACCTGGAGAACGGCTACAACTATCCGCAGCTCATCTCCAAGTTCCTGATGGGCGCGGTCTTCTACAACCAGGCCGTCGACAACTATCTCGACGAGGGCCTGTCGGCGGAGAAGAAGCCGAACGACAAGCCCTACAGCAAGGGCGCCCGCTACACCGGCAAGGAGCATGTGTGGGACGAGGCGTTCGGCTATTTCGGCGCGGCCGCCCACAGCCTCACCCTGAGCGCGGCGGAGAACTACCAGGTCGCCAAGCTCGGCGGGAAATCGCCCGAGAAGGGTCTCGAACTCGCCGACCACAACAGGGACGGCAAGGTCGATCTCGGGCGAGAAATGGTCTACGCGCACGCCTACTACGCCTCGAGCTACGACAAGGGCGGCAAGAGCGACTATCTGCGGACCATCACCCAGGCCTTCCTCGACGGCCGCAAGGAGATCACGTCGGCGAACGGCGCCGCCCTGAGCGACGCCCAGCGCGCCAGGCTGATGCATCTTGCCCGGGTCATCCGGACGAACTGGGAAAAGGTGATCGCCGAATCCGTCTTCAAGTATGCCGGCAGCGTCTACAAGGACATGGTGAAGCTGCAGGCGGTGAAGGAATCCGGCGGGGATCCGGCCAGGGCGCTTGGCGACTACGTCAAGCACTGGGGCGAGCTGAAGGGCTTCGCGCTGGCGCTGCAGGCCGGCGGCCGGGATCTGGGCGAGACCGCGGTGCGGCTCAACCGCCTGATCGGCTACGGCCCGGTGATGCCGGACGGCTCGCAGGTCAACTTCATCAACGTCAAGGGCGATATCGTCCGCGGCGAGGGCCCGGGCACGGCGGAATACATGCTGCACATGCTGAAGGTGCAGAAGCTGATGGTCGATGCCTTTGGCGTGACTGCCCGAAACAACGACCAGATGGCGGAACTCGGGGATCTCGCCTCCCGGTTCGCCAACACCGAGAGTGCCGAGAACGACTGAACCCGCCGATATCGCCGGCCGGGCCCTGCGGCCCGGTCGGCGGTGAGGCGGTTCGGGGGATATTCGCGATGGGGCCAGGCGACCTGAACGAGCTTGCAGCGGCGCTGATCGCGCCGCTGCTCGATCCGGGCAAGCGGATCTTCGTCGGCTGGCTGGCGCTGACCCTTCCGCTGGGTCTCGCCTGGCTGGCCTGGCAGGGACGCGGCCGTCCTGTCCGGCGGTTCGCCTCGGCCCTTGCGGCGCTGTTCACCCCCCGGGTCTGGTGGTCGCGCTCGGCCCGGGCCGACTATCTGCTTGTGCTGGTCAATCGCGGCGTCGGCCTTGGCCTGTTTTCGCGCCTGCTCGCCCCGCTGACCCTGGCGACCGTGCTGTTCGAGGCGCTGCACGGGCTCTTCGCCGGGCGGCCTTCGCTCTGGCCCGATCTGCCGGCCCCCGCGGTGGCGATGCTGTTCACCGCCTGCTTCTTCGTCCTCGACGACGCGGCTCGCTACCTGCTGCACCGGGCGCTGCACCGGGTTCCGTTTCTCTGGGCCTTCCACAAGGTGCATCATTCCGCCCGCACGCTCACGCCCTTCACGGTCTACCGGACCCATCCCGTGGAGGGCCTGCTGTTCGCGCTGCGCGGCATCGTGGTGCAGGCCGTCGCCATCGCCGGTTTCGTCTTCTTCTTTGCCGATCGCGCCGATCTCGTCACCGTGCTCGGCGCGAACCTGTTCACGGCGGCCTTCAACATCGCCGGCGCCAACCTGCGGCACTCGCATGTGGCGATTCGCTACGGCCGCCGGCTCGAGCATGTCCTGATCTCGCCGGCCCAGCACCAGATCCATCACTCCCTCGATCCCGCGCACCACGATCGCAATTTCGGTGCTGCATTGGCGATCTGGGACCTGCTTGGCGGCTCGCTCTGCCTGTCCCGGTCGCGCCAGCGCCTGCGGTTCGGACTGGACAGGACGCGCGCGCCGGACGAGCAAGCGCTCGCCGCGCTGCTGTTGCGACCCTTCGCCGAGGCCGCGCGGTCCCTCAGCGCACCGTGGCGCAATCGCGACCGCCGGCCCCCACGCACCCGCAGCGCGCCCCTGGCGACCCGGCCCGCCGCCTAGCGTACGTCCTGACCGAGTATCCGGGCCTCCCGGGCCAGCGCCTCGACCGCCGCCCAGTCTCCGGCTTCCTGCGCCGCCTTCGGGGCGACCCAGGAACCGCCGACACAGGCGACACTCTCGAGCGCCAGATATTCGGCGGCATTGCCCGCATGGATGCCGCCGGTGGGACAGAAACGCAGGTCGGCCAGCGGCGCGGCCAGCGCGGCCAGCGCGGCGCGGCCACCGGCGGCCTCCGCCGGGAAGAACTTGAGATGGCGGAAACCGGCCTCGCGGGCGCGCATCGCCTCGGACGCCGTGGCCACGCCGGGCAGCCAGGGCCGGTCCTTCAGCGCGGCCAGGAGTGTCTCGCTGGCGCCCGGGGAAACCAGGAAGGCGGCGCCGGCGCGTTCCGCGGCCGCGGCGTCGTCCGGCGTCAGCACCGTGCCTGCGCCGATCACCGCCCCGGGTACCTCCGCCGCCATCGCCGCGATGGCGGCGAGCGCGACCGGGGTCCGCAGCGTCACTTCCAGCACCGGCAGGCCGCCGGCCACCAGCGCCCGGGCCAGCGGCACCGCGTCGGCTTCCCGGGTCACGGTCAGCACCGGAATGACCGGCGCCCGCGCCAGGATGTCCTCGATCATGTGCATGGCCCGAGTATAGTCGGCGGATGAGCGGGGCGGAAAAGCGCATCGCCGCCTTTGGCGAATGCATGATCGAAATCAGCGACCTGGGGGACGGCGGCGCCGAGCGAAGGTTCGGCGGCGACAGCCTGAACACGGCCGTCTACCTGGCGCGGCTCGGGGCCCGTTCCGGCCTGCGGGTGCGGTACCTGACGGCGCTGGGCGACGATCCCTGGTCCGATGCGATGATCGCGGAATGGCGGTTCGAGGGGATCGACACCGGCCTCGTCGCGCGCCTGCCGGGCGCGCTGCCGGGGCTCTACATGATCCGCACCGACCCGGCGGGCGAGCGCAGCTTCCACTATTGGCGGCAGAACGCGGCGGCGCGCCGTTTCTGGCGTGCGACCGACGGCGAGGCGCTGCGGGCGGCGCTGCGGGACTGCGCGCTCGTCTATCTCTCCGGCATCAGCCTGTCGATCACGCCCGAGGGGGATCGCGAGCGCCTGTACGAGGCGCTGGCGGACGCCCGCGCCGCGGGGGCGATGATCGCCTTCGACGGCAATTATCGCCCGCGAGGCTGGCCGGATCCGGCCGCCGCCCGGGTGGCGTTCGACCGGCTGTACCCGCTGGTGGACCTGGCCCTGCCGACCTTCGAGGACGAGAAGGCGCTGTACGGCGATGGCGACGTCGCGGCCTGCCAGGCGCGGTTGCGCGCGCACGGGGTCGGCGAGATCGCCGTGAAGCTGGGAGCGGAGGGGGCGAGCGTGCTGGCGGGAGGGGAGCCGGAGCACGTTCCCGGCGAGCGCGATGTCGCGGTGCGCGACACCACGGCGGCAGGCGATTCCTTCAATGCCGCCTATCTGGCCGCGCGGCTCGCGGGCGCAACACCCGCCGAGGCGGCCCGCGCCGGCCATCGCCTGGCCGCGCGGGTGATCGGTCATCGCGGCGCGATCATGCCGCGCGAGGCCATGGCGGACATGCTCTGAAGCGCTGCCGGCCGGGTCGTCTCCGGCCGGCGACGGCGGCTTGCCCCGAGATCGGGCTCCACGGATTGTCGGTAGGACCGGCGGGGCGCTCAGTGCACCGTCAGCGGCTCCAGTTCGTTCTGGATGCAGGCCGCCTGGGCGATGTCCTGCTTGTCGTAGATCGCCATCGGCGTGCCGTCCGCGGCGAACACCGCGTAGACCAGCCGTCCATCCTGATGCGTCGCCTTGATGTAGGCGATCTGGTGCGCGCCAAGCGCCGCAAAGGCCGCCGGGGGCAGACCCTTCAGATGTTCGGAATCCAACATGACTTGATACTCCACGATATGCGTTAACAGGCCCCTAAGCACCGCCGGTCGGCGGTCCTAGTCGTCGGCAGCCTGCGCCTTGGCCTCGATCGTTTCGGCCTTTGCCTTTTGCGGCGGGCCGGTGGTGATGGCGATGGTCTGCGTGACCACCTCCGGTTCCGGTCGTTCGAGATCGATGTGAAGGAGTCCGTTGTGCATGCGCGCGCCGACGACACGGATGCCTTCGGCCAGCACGAATGCGCGCTGGAACTGGCGGGCGGCGATGCCGCGATGCAGGTAGACCCTGTCGTCGGAATCCGGCTTTTGCCGGCCGCGGATGACAAGCTGGTTGTCTTCGAGCGTGATCTCCAGATCGTCCTCCTCGAACCCGGCGACGGCCAGGGTGATGCGGAGGCGGTGGGCGGAGATCTGTTCGATATTGTAGGGCGGATAGCCCTCGTTTCCGGCCTTGGAAACCCGGTCGAGGATTTGCTCGAAATGATCGAAGCCCAGCAGCAGCGGGCTGTCGAACACGGACATTCTGCTCATCGCCATCTCCTCGTTTCGCTGAGCGAGCGGCAGTTCCTGGACGGCGCGCCCGTAGCGGCACGCGCCGGCCGCGACCCCGAAGCGGCGTCGCCCCCCTGAGATGGTCAAAATCGCGCCGGATTTCAAGTCCGTTGCAGTTGAGCCGGAAGGTGTCGAAGCCCGGTGGATACCGGCCCGGCGCGGACGTTCAGCGCAGCCCGACCGCGTTGGTCAGGCGTGTCGCCGCGGTGGAATTGTCGGCCACCGCCTGGATCGGCAGGGCGTCTTCCTTGAAGGCGCCCAGCACGGCGACCCGTTCGGACACCGCCACGTCGGGGCGAACGGGATATTCGTAGTTCAGGTCCGCATACATGCGCTGCGCCGTCTCGCCGGTCAGGAACTCCACCAGCCGGATCGCCGCCCCAGCGTTCGGCGCATGCCGGGCGATGCCGACGCCGGAGATGTTCACATGCGCGCCGCGGCCGTCCTGGTTGGGAAAGATCACCCGGACCGTTCGCGCCCAGTCCGCCTGCTCGGCGTCGCTGCCGTGCAGCATCTTCAGGTAGTAATAGTGATTGCCGATGGCGACGTCGCAGATTCCGGCGCGCACGGCCTTGATCTGGTTGCGATCGTTGCCCTGCGGCTTGCGCGCCTGGTTGGCCTTCAGGCCGGTGAGCCAGGTCCGGGTCGCATCCTCGCCGTGATGCGCCAGCATCGAGGCGAACAGCGCCCGGTTGTAGACATGCTTGGCGCTGCGCATGCAGACCCGGCCCTTCCATTCGGGCCTGGCGAGATCCTCGTAGGAAAGCGCGAGATCGCCCGGCAGCCGCTCGCGGGTGGCGTAGAGGATTCGCGTCCGCTTGCTCAATCCGAACCAGAGCCCGTCCGGATGGCGCAGATGCGCCGGCACGTTGGCCTCCAGTATCGACGAGCGGACGGGCTGGAACAGGCCGGCCTTCGCCAGCGCATCGAGGCGGGCGACATCCACCGTCAGCACCACGTCGGCGGGCGAGTTCGCCCCCTCCGCCTTCAGGCGCTCCAGCAGGCCCTTGCGGGCGAACAGCACGTTCACCTGGATTCCCGTGTCGGCCTCGAACTTCTCCAGGAACGGCCGGATCAGGAATTCCTGGCGGTAGGAGTAGATGTTGATCTCGCCGGCGGCCCGCGCGGCCGTCGACAGCAGCGTGCTCGCCAGGACCGCGAACAGCAGAAAAAGGGCACTCGTGCGCATAAAGATTCCGTCCGGCCTTGGATTGCTAATGAGAAACATTCTCATACTAGTCGGCGGCCGCGCTCCTGACCATTGCCCCGCCCGCGACAAACCGTATCGTGATGCCGGCGTCGGATTCGGACAGGCGGACGCGAGGAGAGGAACCGTGGGACCGGCGGGAGGAAAGCCCGGTTTGCCGCACGCGATCGGCCTGCTGCAGCCGGCCCGACGCGCCGCGCTGGGCGCTGCCTACGATTCGCTTCGTGCGGCCGGGCGGAGCCGCGAGCAGGCGCTCGGCACCCTGGCGATGCAGGAAGGCATCGCGCCCTCGTTCCTGCGTACCCTTCTGCCCGACGCGGAGCACGAGACCGGAACGGGCGGCGAGGCGCCCCCTTGCTGAAGCCGTCCCGCCGGCTGTAGTCCGCCGGCCGAAACCCACGGGAGAAGCGACATGGCCGAACCGTTGCCCGGAACCCGGGCGCGCCGGCGCATCTACCTGATGCGCCATGGCGAGGTGAACTATTACGACGCCAGCGGCAACGCCGTGGCCGACCCGGACGGGGTGCATCTGACCGAAACCGGCGAACGCCAGGCCGATGCCGCCGCCGCGCTGCTGGCGGACGTGCCGCTGGACCGGGCCTTCTCGACCGGCATGCCGCGCACCCGGGCGACCGCGGAACGGGTGCTGCGGGACCGCGATCTCGAACTGGAGACCTGCGCCGACCTGCGCGAGATCCGCGCCGGCGACATGAGCGGCATGAGCGGCGACGAGGTACGGGCCAGCTTCCTGCGCGGCATGGACCGGGTGGCGGAACCCGGCGCCCGCTTCGGCAACGGCGAACGGTTCGGGGATTTCCACGATCGCGTGGTGCCGGTCTTCCGCGACCTGCTGCTGCAGCCCGGATGGGCCCGCATGCTGCTGGTGGCACACGAGGGCACCAACCGCATGCTGCTGTCCTGGGCCTGTCACGGGGGCCTCGCCGCGGCGGCGGGCTTCGAACAGGATCCGGGCTGCGTCAACATCATCGACGTGGATGTCGAGGACGGCGAAATCGTTCGCCGCTTCGTCAAGGCCAGCAACCTGACGCCGTCGGGCTACGCCAAGATCGGCAACTACATGACGGCGATCGAACAGGTGGTCGCGGTCGGCCGAAAGGCCCGCGCGCATCGGCGCGGCGCCGGCTAGGCGGGACCTGGCCCCGTCCTGTCCCCGTTCTCCCGTGCCGGCTTGCGGCGGGCCTCGCTGCGCGCGATGTAGAGCGTGCTGGCAATGATCACGGCGCTGCCCAGCAGGGTCGACAGCGCCGGCGCCTCGCCGAACAGCAGCAGGCCCGCAAGCGCGGCATAGGGCAGGCGGGAATATTCGAACGGCATCACCGCGCTGGCCTCGCCGGCCCGCAGGCCGTGCACCATGCAGGTCTGGGCGAAGGCGGTGAAGGCGCCCATCAGCGCGACCAGGCCGAGATCCTCAAGGCTGGGCGTGGTCCAGACGAAGAACATCGGCACCGCGGCCATCGCCCCCATCAGGGTGTAGCTCCAGACCAGGATGGTCGCCGCCTTTTCGGTGCGCGAGAGTTCCTTCACCGAGATCGTCACGCCGGCGGCGAACATCGCGAAGGACAGCGCCGCGATCGCCCAGGGATCGAATGCGGCGCCGGTCGGCTGCAGGCAGATCAGCACGCCGGCGAAGCCGACCAGCGTCGCCGCCATGCGCGGCCAGCGCAGCACCTCGCCGAAGACCAGCGCCGCCAGCAGGGTGATGAACAGGATGCGGGTGAAGCCCAGCGTGGTCGCCAGCGTCAGCTCGATATGCGTGATCGCGAGAATCAGCGAGGTCACGCCGCCCATGCCCAGCACGCTGCGCAGGAGATGCATCCGTGGCCGGCGGGTGCGCCAGACTCCCGCGCCCTCGCGCCACAGGATCGGCCCGATCAGCACCATCGCGAACAGGTTGCGCAGGAAGATGATCTGCCAGGAGGACATCGACTGTCCCAGCACCTTGATGCACAGCATCATGCCGGTGAAGCCGAGGCCGGCCGTCAGCACCAGCAGGGCGCCGCGCACGTTGCCCGGCAGCCGGGTCCAGCGCGCGACCAGTGGCGCCGGCGGCCTGAACAGCCCGCGCAAGCGGATCAGGCCGCCGCCACGCCGGCCCAGGGCGAGAAGATGTAGGCGGCCCCGCTCTGCCGGCCGTCGGGATGCTGCTGCACCAGGTTCGGGCAGGCATAGGGCGGCGGATAGACGCCGGCCTGCATGGTCTGGGTGTTGAACCGCCCGTCCAGTTCCGCGCGCTGGGCCGGATCGATGCGGCCGTCCAGGGTGACGAGATCGCTGCCGCTGACGTCGATCCGCGGCATGTGCGCGGCGGCGTCGAGGTCGAGCCCGTAGTCGCCCAGGAAGGAGAGCAGCTGGAACACGGCGGGAAAGATGCGCCGTCCGCCCGATGCGCCCAGCGCGACATGCGAGCCGTCGGGGAGGCGGGCGATCGCCGGGCACATGTTCGACAGCGGTTTCTTGCCGGGCGCGATCGAGTTCGGCCGATCGGGACGCGGGTCGAACCACATGATGCCGTTGT
>JBGTSP010000154.1:0-10053 GCA_041940205.1 Alphaproteobacteria bacterium | reverse complement strand
GGCGGTGCAGCGCTGACCGGTCGAGAAGAAGGCGCCCTGGACGGCGCAGTTGACCGCGACGTCGAGGTCCGCGTCGTCGAGCTCCACGAGGGGATTCTTGCCGCCCATCTCGAGCTGCACCTTGGCGAGCCGCGCCGCCGCGCCCGCCGCCACCTGGCGGCCGGTCTCGACCGAGCCGGTGAAGCTGACGGCGGCGATCCGGGGATCGTCGACGATCGCCTGGCCCACCTGCGAGCCGCGGCCCATCACCAGGTTGAAGACGCCGTCGGGCAGGCCGGCGAGCTTGAGGATATCGCCGACCGGCGTTTTCATGCCGCGGTGGCCTACGACGACGACGGCACCATCCGCTCGCTGCGCCTGCGCGCGCTTGAGGATATCGGCGAGCGCCCAGGCGCAGCCCGGCACGAGGTCGGCCGGCTTCATCACCACGGTGTTGCCGTAGCAGAGCGCCGGCGCCAGCTTCCAGGCGGGAATGGCGATCGGGAAGTTCCAGGGCGTGATCAGGCCGACCACCCCCAGCGGTTCGCGGGTGATCTCGACGCCGACGCCGGGGCGCACGGATTCGATGCTCTCGCCCGCCAGCCGGACGGCCTCGCCGGCGAAGAACTTGAAGATCTGGCCGGCCCGCGTGGCCTCGCCGATGCCCTCGGGCAGGGTCTTGCCCTCCTCGCGACTGAGCAGGCGGCCGAGTTCCTCCCTGCGGGCCAGGATCTCGACGCCGGCGGCTTCCAGGATGTCGGCGCGCTGCTGCACGCCGGAGCGCGACCAGGCCGGGAAGGCGGCTGCGGCGGCAGCGATCGCGGTCTCCGCCTGGGACCGGTCGGCACGGGCATATTCGCCGACGACATCGGCCGTGTTCGAGGGGTTGACGTTGGCGTTGACGTCGACGCCGTCGAGCCATTCGCCGTTGATCAGGTTCTTGTGCAGGGTCATTGCGGTCTTCCTTGGCGGTAGCGGTTGAGCGGGGAGCCGGATCAGCGGCCCTTGAAGTTCGGTGGTCGTTTCTCGTGCCAGGCGGTCACGCCCTCGCGGGCGTCCTCGGTGGCGAGACTGGCGGCGGCGGCGGCGTCGGCCCAGGCCCGGTCGAGCTCGCCGCGGGATATGTCGTTCAGCGCCTTCTTCATGCCCTGGACCGCCAGCGGCGCGTTGACGGCGAGCTGCTCGGCGAGCGCATCCACCCGACCGGCAAGGGCGTCGGCCGGCACGACCTCGTCCAGGAAGCCCAGATGCAGCAGCCGGGCCGCGTCCTGCGGTTCCGCGGTGAGGAACAGGCGCTTGGCGGCGGCCAGGCCGAGACGGCGCTGATAGCGGATCAGGCCGCCGGTGTAATAGTGCAGGCCGAGCCGGGCGGCCGGCATGAACATCTTCATCGCCTCGACGCCGATGCGGAAGTCGCAGGCCAGCGCCAGGTCGGTGGAACCGCCGTAGACGCCGCCGTTGAGGGCGCAGATGGTCGGCGGCCGGAGGTTCTCCAGCGCGTCGGTGAGACGTTCGAAGCCGTTCTCGCGCGGCGAGACCGCCCCGTCGGACGATCCCCGGTCCTTGAGATCGCCCAGATGATAGCCCGAGGAGAAGGACTTGCCGGTGCCGGTGAGGACGACCACGCGGATCGCCGGATCGGCATCGATGGCGGCGAAATGCTCCTGCAGCGCGACGATGTCGGCGGGTTCGATGCGGTTGTGCACCGCCGGCCGGTTGAGCCGGATGTCCGCCCTGTGGCCACGCACGGCGAGCACGGGGGTGCCGTCGTCTGTCTCCGTCCTGACGTCTGCCGCCGTCGCCATCGCCGCCCTCCCTTGCCGTAGGTCTCCCGCCCCTTACTATCACGGAACGCAAACAGGCAATGGCGGGGAGGCGCGGATGTCCGTCGCGGAACAGATCGATCACGACACGATTGCGGTTACGGTGAACCTGGCGACGCGGGCGGCGCAAACCCGGCTCGAGGATGTGCCCGAGGAGGCCCGTGCCGTCGCGCGGCAATGCCTCGTGGACTGGTTCGCCGTCACGCTGTCGGGCTGCCGGGAACCCGCGGTGGCGATCCTGGAGGAGACCGCGCGCGAGGACGGCGGCAATCCGCAGGCCACGCTCGTCGGCCTCGGCCGCAAGGCCAGCCTGGCGCAGGCCGCACTGATCAACGGCACGGCCTCGCACGCGCTCGACTATGACGACGTCAACACGGCCCTGAGCGGCCATCCCACGGTCACGGTGGCGCCGGCGGTGCTGGCGCTGGCCGAATGGCGCGGGCTGAGCGGCGCCGAGACACTGAAGGCCTTCATCGCCGGATACGAGGTGGCCTGCCGGGCGGGCGCCCTGGTCGCGCCGGGGCACTACCAGCGGGGGTTCCATGCCACCGGGACGGCCGGCACCTTCGGCGCGGCCGCCGGCGCCGGCGTCGCGCTGGGGCTCGATCGGGACGCGATCGCCAACGCGCTGGGCATCGCCGCGGCGCAGGCGGCCGGCCTGAAGCACCTGTTCGGCACCATGTGCAAGCCGCTGCATGCCGGCAAGGCCGCCGCCAACGGCCTGCTGGCCGCCCGCCTGAGCGCCCGCGGGTTCACGGGACGTGGCGACGTGCTTGAAGCCCCGCAGGGCTTCGCGGCGGCGATGAGCCCGGATTGCAACGCGGAGGCGGCGACGGCGGAGACCGGCCGCTGGCACGTGCGCGACACGCTCTTCAAGTATCACGCGGCCTGCTACCTCACCCATGCCTCGATCAACGTGCTGCAGGAGATGGTGCGGGAAAACGGTCTTGCCGCCGATGCCGTCGAGCAGGTGACGCTGACGGTCGACCCGGGCCATCTGAAGGTCTGCAACATCGCCGAACCGGATACCGGGCTCGAGGTGAAGTTCTCGCTGCGCCACACCGCCGCCTTCGCGCTCGCCGGCATCGACACCGCGTCGGTCGACGCCTATGCCGACACGCTCGCCCGGCGCGAGGACCTGGTCGCACTGCGCCGGCGGGTCCGGGTCGAGACCGAGGCGGGCCTCGCCCGCGAGAGCCGGGTGCGGGTCGAACTGAAGGACGGCGGGGTGCTGGAGGGCCGGTTCGATTCCGGCGTGCCGGCCGCCGATGTCGCCACCCAGGGACAGCGCCTGGACGCCAAGTTCCGGGCGCTTGCCGGGCCGGTGCTCGGCACGGCGGCGGCGGAAGCGCTGCTCGCCCGGCTGCACGATATCGAGAACCTGGCGGACGCCGGCAGCCTGCTGGACGCCGCCGCCCGGCCGGCCTGACGGCCGGGCGGATTGCACCGAAACGGGAGGGACACATGCAGATCGATCTGAGCGGCCGCGTGGCCGCGGTAACCGGCGGCAGCCTGGGCCTGGGCCTGGCGATGGGACGCGCCTTCGCGGAGGCGGGCGCGGATGTCGCCCTCATCGCGCGGCGCGAGGAGGTGCTGAAGGACGCGCAGGAGGAGATCGCCCGGAGCGCGAAGGGCCGGGTCGAGATCGTGCCGTGCGACGTGCGCGAGGCGGCGGCGATCGAGGCGGCGCACGCGCAGATCGTCGGCGCGCTCGGCGGCATCGACATCATGGTCAACAATGCCGGCACCTCGAAGACCGGTCCGTTCCTGTCGCACGACGACGCCGACTGGCAGCACGACCTCGATCTCAAGCTGTTCGCCGCGATCCGCTTCAACCGCCTGGTGATCCCGCACATGCGCGAACAGCGCTGGGGCCGGGTGATCAACGTTCTCAACATCGGCGCCAAGGCGCCGGGCGCCCAGAGCACGCCGACCAGCGTCTCGCGGGCCGCCGGACTGGCCCTGACCAAGGCGATGTCGAAGGAATACGCGCCCGACAACGTGCTGGTGAACGCGCTGTGCACCGGGATCCTGGTGAGCGACCAGTGGCTGCAGCGCTACAAGGCGAGCGGCGTCAACCAGAGCTTCGAGGAATGGTGCGCCGAGAAAGGCCAGGCGGTGCCGCTGGGGCGGATGGGCGATGCCCGGGAATACGCCAACATGGCCTGCTTCCTGGCCTCGGATGCGGCGTCCTACGTCACCGGCGTGGCGATCAATGTCGACGGCGGGATGAGCCCGGTGGCCTGAACGGGGCCGATCGCCCGGCCCGCTCAGAATTCGCGAGTGCAAGGCGGCGTTAACGTCGGCGCGCCATCATGCGATGCTTCTCGCATGGGATGGACGATGTCGCACAATCGGCACCACTGGCGCGCCCGTCACCGCATCGCGGACAACGGCCTTGCCGGCCTGTTCCGGCGCCTGCGCGCGCTGTTCGCCCGCCCCTTCGCCTCCGACCGTCCGAGCATCCGCCGGCTGTAGGACGCCGGACCGTGTCCGCCCGCCGCGCCGGGCTCCGGCCGCGCGTGCGGACTTGGCAGCCGGCAGGCCGGATGCGAACGTGGGGCGAGGAGGACACGACATCATGAGCAGAATTACACCCGTCGATCCGGCCACCGCGTCGGAGCCGGTCGCGCGCCTGCTGGGCAAGCTCGCCGCGCCGTTGAACATCTTCAGGCTGATGGCCCATGCGGAAGGCAACTTCCGGCCGCTGGTGAAGTTCGCAGGCTCGGTGCTGAGCGAGCAGGAACTGGACGCGCGCCTGCGCGAACTCGTGATCCTGCTGGTCGCGCAGGTCAATCGCGGGGAGTACGAATGGGTGCAGCACGTGCCCATCGGACTGCGCTGCGGCTGCACGCAGGCGGAGATCGACGCGCTCGCGGCCGGCGACCTCGAGGCGGCCTGTTTCTCGGCCCGCGACAGGGCCGCGCTGGCCTTCGCGCGGCAGGTGATCGAACAGGTCAAGGCCGACGATGCGACGTTCGCGGCGGCCAAGGCGCATATGAGCGATCGCGAGATCGTCGAGGTCATCCTGACCTGCGGCACCTACATGATGATGGCGCGGCTGACCGAGAACGCGGAATGCGAACTGGACCTGCCCGCGGGCGACGCGCTGATGGACCGCCTGGAGCGCCAGCCGGGCTGAAGGAGGCGAAACCATGCCGGTCAAGCTCTACGCCATGACCAACGGCCATCTGACGATGTCCTTCGGCGCGATGCTGGAGGGCGAGAGCGGCAAGATCCGGGTGCCGGTGCCGACCTACCTGATGGTGCATCCCGACGGGCGCACCGCGCTGTTCGATTCCGGCATGCATGCCGACCTGCGACGGGATCCCGCGGCGCGCCTTGGCGGTCTCGCCAAGGCCTTCGAGGTCGAGTTCGAGTCGGGCGAGGCGGTCGACGAGAGGCTGGCAGCGCTGGACGTGGATGTGGCGCAGGTCACCTACCTGGTGAACTCGCACCTGCATTTCGACCATTGCGGCGGCAACGCGCACGTGCCGAACGCGCAGGTCGTGGTGCAGGCGCCGGAATGGGAAGCCGCGCTCGTGCCGGAACTGCAGCAGCGCGCCGGCTTCATGCCGCAGGACTACGATCTGGGCCACGACGTGCTCACGGTCGACGGCGAACACGACCTGTTCGGCGACGGCTCGGTGGTGACCATTCCCACCTACGGGCATACGCCCGGCCACCAGGCCATCAAGGTGCAGACGGAAGAGAGCGAGATCCTGCTGACCGGCGATGCCTGCTATTTTCGCCGGACGCTGGAGGAACTGCGGCTGCCGAAGATCGTCTTCGACCGCGAGCAGATGATCGACAGCCTGATGCGAATCCGTCGCTTCCGGGACGCCGGCGCACGGATCTATTTCGGCCACGATCCGGAATTCTGGCCCGACGTGCCCCAGGCGCCCCGGCAGATCCTCTAGGAGCGAGCCCCGTGTCGATGACCACGAAACCCCCGCCGGAGGGCGTGCCCCGGATCGCGCCCTACCTGCTGTGCGCCGACGTCGCCGCCGAGATCGCCTTTCTCGAACATGCTTTCGGCCTCGCGCGCATCGAGGAGGAGATCTTTCGCAACGATGAGGGCGAGATCGTGCATGCCAGCCTGAACCTGGGCGAGGCGACGGTCCACCTGGGATGCCCGGGGCCGGACTATCGCAATCCCCGGACCAGCGGCGAACGCCATGCCATGCTGTACGTGCATGTCGACGACGCCGATGCCCACCATGGCCGCGCACGGGCGGCGGGCGCCGAGATCGTGACGCCGCCGGAAGACGCCTTCTACGGCGATCGCCGCTACGCCGCCCGCGATCCCGAGGGCCACGAATGGTGGTTCGCCTCCCGTCCGGGCGAGAGATCGTGACGGGGGTCGCGCCGGCGGGACCTTTTGTCCGCAAGGCCCGCACCGGGGAGGCCGGCGCGCTGACCGCGCTGTGCCGACGCTCGAAGGCGCACTGGGGCTACGATGCGGACTTCATGCGCCTGGCCAACGCCACCATCGAGGTCGAATCCGCGCAGATCGCGGCGGGCGACGTCGGGGTCTGCGCCGATGCCGGGGACCGGCCGCTCGGGGTCTATGCGCTTGCCGACGAGGGCGAGGGCGTCTTCGACCTGGATCTCTTCTTCGTCGATCCGCCGGCGATCGGCAGCGGGGTGGGCCGGCTCCTGTTCGCGGCGCTGCGCGAGGACCTGGCCGAACGGGGCGCCCGGCGGCTGACGATCCTGGCGGATCCCAACGCCGGACCGTTCTACGCGCGCATGGGCGCGACCTACCGGCGCGACGCGCCGTCGAACGCGATCCCCGGCCGCCTGCTGCCGCTCTACGAACTGGATCTGTGAGCGTGCCCGATCCGTTCGGCCTGGCGCCCTTCGCCGGGCTCGACGCCGTCGCCATCGCCTTCGTCGTGTTCGCCTACTGGCTCGGCTTCTTCGTGCGCGGCGCGTTCGGCTTCGGATCCAACATGCCGATCGTGCTGCTGACCGCCTGGGTGTTCAGCCCGCACCACACGCTGGTGCTGGTGGCGCTGACCGCGACCTTCGCCCAGGTGCACCTGTTGCCGCAGGGCCTGAAGGGCGCCGACTGGTCGGTGGCCCGGCCCCTGCTGGTCGGCCTGCTGGCCGGCACCGCGCTGGGTGTCTGGCTTCTGACCCGGATCAGCCCGGTGGGCCTGACCCTGGTGATGGGACTGCTGATCGCCGCCGTGGTGGCGATGGACCTGACCCGGGCAGTGGACCGGCTGGCGCAGGCGGTGGATCTGCGCGGCCGGGCGGTGAACTTCTCGCTGGCCGCGACCGGCGGGGTGATGGGAAATCTCAGCGGTGGCGGCGGGATCTATTTTCTCGCGCCCTACCTGAAATGGGCCTGCCGCAGCCCCGAGGACCTGCGCGCGACCAACCTGGTGGTGGCCGGACTGTTCATGCTGCAGCGGATCGTCTTCCTGCTGCCGACCGGGCTGATCTCCTGGACCCTGTTCGCGGAATCCCTGCTGCTGCTGCCGGCGGTCTTCGCCGGCACCTGGTCGGGCGGCCGGCTGGCCCGGTCGGTGCCGCCGCAGCGGTTCTACCGGGCCCTGCAGGTCTTCCTGGCGGTGGCGGCACTGGCCACGATCGCGCGCGGCATCGCGGAACTGCTCTGAGCCGAACGGCCCGCGGATCAGTGCGGCCCGGAGCCGGCCGCGCGCCCCGAGGCCTCGCGGCGGCGCTGGCGTTCGAGCGGGTTGAGGTGGTCCTCCAGCAGCAGGACGGCCCGGGTGATGACGAAATTCATGCCGAGATAGAGCGCGCCGGCGATCAGGAAGACCTCGATCGGCTGGTAGGTGGCGGCGATGATCTTCTTCGAGACCGCGGTGATCTCGAGGATGGTGATGGTGGAGGCGAGCGAGGTCGACTTCACCATCAGGATGATCTCGTTGGAATAGGCCGGCAGCGCCTGGCGGATGGCGAGCGGGAAGACGATCCGGCGAAAGCAGGTGAAGCCGGACATGCCGATCGCCCGGGCCGCCTCGATCTGGCCCCAGGGCACGGACTGCAGGCCGCCGCGGATGATCATCGCGGTATAGGCCCCGGTGTTGAGGGTGAGCGCGAGAATGGCGCAGAACCAGGAATCCCGGAACAGCACCCACAGGCCGATATCCTCGAAGAAGCCGCGGAACTGCCCGGAGCCGTAGTAGATCAGGAAGATCTGTACCAGCAGCGGCGTCGAGCGGAAGATGTAGACATAGCCCGTCGCCGCCGCGCTGAGCGGCCGGAAGGACGACAGGCTGGCAAGCGCGATCAGCACCGCCAGCACGAAGCCCAGCGCCAGCGAGGCGCCCGCGAGCATCAGGGTTTCGTCCACCGCGGCCAGCAGCCTGGGGAAGGATTCGGCGATCAGTTCCAGATCCATCAGCCCCTCCGCACGCCGCGTTCGGCCCAGGCCTCGGCCCGCAGGAACAGCCTCTGGGACAGCCAGGCCAGCACCAGGAAGATGACGAAGGCGGTGATGTAGAAGGTGAAGGGCTCCTTGGTGGAACCGGCGCCCAGATGGGCGGTGCGCATGATCTCGACCAGGCCGACGACCGAGATCAGCGAGGTGTCCTTCAGCGAGAACTGCCAGACATTGCCGAGGCCCGGCAGCGCATAGCGCGCGGCCTGCGGGACCAGGATGCGCCGGAACAGCTGGCCGCGGCTCATGCCGATGGCCTGGCCGGCCTCGATCTGCCCGCGCGGAATGGCGAGCACCGCGCCGCGGATCACTTCCGTGGAATAGCCGCCGGCGCTGAGCCCGATGCAGAAGGTGCCGACGGCGAAGACCGGCACGTCGACATAGCCGTCATAGCCGAACAGGCCCGAGGCGATCTTCGCCAGCAGCGCGCCGCCGCCGAAGAACACGAGATAGATCACCAGAAGTTCGGGAATGCCCCGCAGCAGTGTGGTGTAGACATCGCCGATCAGCCGCAGGATCCGGCTGCCCGAGAGCTTGCAGGCGGCGAAGCCGGTGCCGAATACCAGCGACAGCAGGAAGGCGCAGGTGGCGACCGCCACCGTCATCAGGGCGCCGCGGAAGAACTCGTCGGCCCAGCCGGAATCGCCCCAGCCGAGATAGCTCAGTTCCATCAGCGGATACGGGAGAGGAAGAGGGGACCGCGCCGCGACCGGCCGCGCGGTCCCCGATCAGCCTACTGCTGGGCGGAGGCGTCGAAGCCGAACCACTTCACCGCCATCTTGCTCAGCGTGCCGTCCTTGATCGTGCTGTCGATCGCGACGTTGAACTTCTCGCGCAGCGCATTGTCTTCCTGGCGAATGCCCACCGCGACGCCGCGGCCGAGCGGACCGCCGGTCATGCCGGGGCCGACCTCGACGATGTCGGGGTTCTTCTTCTTCAGCGGCTGCAGGAAGGTCACCGCGGTGTAGCCGGCATCGATGCGGCCGGCCTCGAGGTCGAGGATCATGTTGTCCATGGTGTCGTAGGACTTCAGGTCCACGTCCGGCATGTACTCGTTCATGAAGTCCTCGTGCGTGGTCGAGGCCTGCACGCCGACGGTCTTGCCCTTCAGCGCCGCCTTGAGCGCGTCCAGCGCGGCCTTTTCGGCCGCATCCACATCCTCGAGGGTGATCGCCGCGAGATCGGACTTGAACGACGCCAGGCTGTCGCCCTTCAGGGTGGCGAACCGGATCGGCGTGGCGGCGTAGTAGCGGGAGAAGGAGATCACCTTCTCGCGCTTCTCCTTGATCGACATGCCGGCCATGATGGCGTCGTACTTCTTGGCCACCAGCGACGGGATGATGCCGTCCCAGGCCTGCTCGACGATCTCGCACTCGATCTTCATCCGGGCGCACAGCTCGTTGGCGAGGTCGACCTCGAAGCCCACCAGATTGCCGGCCGAATCCTTGAAATTGTAGGGGGCGTAGGCGCCCTCGGTGGCGATCTTGATCTTCTCCGCCGCACCCGCGGGCACGGCGATCATCACGGCGCCCAGCGCCGCGGCGGTGAGGAAGGCGGTGACTTTGTTGTGCATGGTTCTGATCCTCTGCTGGTTGAACGCGGTACGAAGGTTCAGAGCGCGCTGGCGAGGAAGCGCCGGCAGCGCTCGGACTGCGGGTTGTCGAAGACCTGGGCGGGGGGACCTTCCTCCTCGACCCGGCCCTCGTGCAGGAAGACGGTCTTGCTGGAGACCTCGCGGGCAAAGCCCATCTCGTGGGTGACGACGATCATGGTCCGGCCCTCCTCGGCGAGCTCGCGCATCACCAGCAGGACCTCGCCGACCAGTTCCGGATC
>JBGTSP010000153.1:0-10148 GCA_041940205.1 Alphaproteobacteria bacterium | reverse complement strand
CCGCGCCACCACCGACAATCCGCTGCACGGGGCGACGCTCAACCCCTGGGACCATGCCCGTTCGCCGGGCGGCTCGTCGGGCGGCGCGGCGGCGGCGACGCTGATGGGCTACGGGCCGATCGCGCACGGCAACGACATTGGCGGTTCGCTGCGCTTTCCCTCCGCGGCCTGCGGGCTCGCCACGGTGCGTCCGACGCTCGGACGAGTGCCGGCCTACAATCCCTCGGCCGCAGAGGAGCGCGGCCTGCTGGCACAGCTGATGTCGGTGCAGGGCACGATCGCCCGCGAGGTGCGCGATGTGCGCCTGGGCACGCGGGTGATGGCCGAGGGCGACCCGCGCGATCCTTGGTGGGTGCCGGCGCCGTTCGACGGTCCGGCGCTCGAGGCTCCGATCCGGGTCGCGGTGACACGGCGGGGCCTGGGCTACGACATCCATCCCGCCATTCTCGACGCGGTCTCGACGGCGGCCGATCACCTCGCGGATGCCGGCTATGACGTGGTCGAGGCCGATCCGCCGGGCATGGACGGGATCGCGGAATTCTTCATGCGCAACCTGTTCGGCGAGATGGAGATCCTGCTGCGCGAAACCATCCGCGCCCATGGCAGCGACGTCATGAACCGGATCATCGACGACTATGGCGCGCTGTTCGGCATCAACGACGCCGAGCAGCTTGTGCGCGGCATGGCCGAGCGCACGCGGATCGCGCGTGCCTGGAACCTCTTTTTCGACGAGCACCCGCTGCTGCTTTCCCCCTTCCTGATGCGGCCGATCTACGGCCTGCGCGAGGACGCCGAGGGCCGCGAGCAGGTGCACGACATCTTCCTTTCCGGGCAGTACTCGTTCGTGATGAACCTGCTGGGCCTGCCCGCCGCGATCATCCCCGCGCTGTTGCACGAGGGTCTTCCGGTGGGGGTGCAGATCGCCGGCCGGCGCTATCGAGAGGATCTCTGCCTCGATGCCGCGGAGGCGGTGGAACGGCGGGTCGGGGTGATGGCGCAGCGCTTCTGGCAGCGCGAGGGCTGGGCCTGAGCCGCCGCCCGCCGTGAAGGAAAGCGACCTTTATCCCCCGGTCAAGACCTGGCTCGAGGCCCAGGGCTACGCGGTCAAGGCGGAGATCGGCGCCTGCGACGTGATGGCGGTGCGCGGGGACGAACCGCCGCTGATCGTCGAGCTCAAGCTGCGCTTCAATCTCGATCTCGTGCTGCAGGCGATGGACCGCTTCACGCTCTCGGACGACGTCTATGTCGCCTTCTCGCATGCCCAGACGGCGACCTGGCGACGCCGGCGCAAGCGCGTCCTCCGGCTCTGCCGGCGACTGGGCGTGGGGGTTCTGCTGGTGCGCGGGGATGACCCCGAACGCCTGCGGGTGACCGCGGAGCTGGACCCGCTGCCCTACCGGCCGCGCCCCGACCGCAAGCGTCAGCGCCGGCTGCTGAAGGAATTCGCCGAACGGGTGGGCGATCCCAACGCGGCCGGCAGCACCCGGGTCGCCCGCATCACCGCCTATCGCCAGGACGCCCTGCGTCTGGTTCGCCGGCTCGACGGCGAGGGCGCGCAGCGGGTCGCCGAACTGCGCGCGGCGACCGGCATCGAGCGCGCCGCGGCGATCCTGCAGCGCAACGTCTACGGCTGGTTCGAGCGGGAAGCCCGGGGGATCTACGCACTCAGTCCGAAGGGGCTCGCGGCGAGGGAGGACTATGCCGAGCTGCTGGCGGATCTGCCCGAGCGCGATCCCGCCATGCCGACCGACGCCGCCGATCGGGATGCGCCGGGCGAGACCTGAGCCGCTATTCGCGCCAGGCGGCAGGCAGGCTCAGTCCTCGAAATGTCCGGCCGTGGCGAAACCGCCGCCCTGGTAGACCACCGCGTCGGCATCATGGGCCTGGCGCGGCACGGTCGCCTCGATGCGCTCGCGGAACTGTTCGGAGGAGTCCTGCGGCTGCCAGCCGAGGAAGGCGGCATGGCGATTGTCCCACCATTGCTCGCTGTTGTCGGAGGCGCCGTAGACCACGGAGGCGCCAACCCGCTCGGCCGCGAACACCCGCAGCACGAGATCCGCGAAGTCGCGCGGGCTGAGCCAGGTGGCCAGCAGCCGCCTGTCGTGCGGTTCGTCGAGGCAGGAGCCGATGCGTACGCTCACGCTCTCGACGTCGAACTTGTCGAAGTAGTAGCGGGCCAGGTTCTCGCCGAAACATTTCGAGACGCCGTAGAGGCTGTCGGGCCGCAACGGGGCGTGCGCATCGAGGCGGGTCTCGCGGGTGTGAAAGCCGGTGACGTGGTTGGAACTGGCGAAGAGCACGCGGGTGCCGCCGGCCCGCCGGGCCGCCTCGAAGACGTGGTAGCAGCCGCGGATGTTGGCGTTAAGGATGGTCTCGAACTCGGCCTCGATGGCCTGACCGCCGAGATGCACGATGCCGTCCACACCGTCGACCAGCCGGCAGACGGCGTCGAGATCGGCGATATCGCAGGGCACGAACTCTTCGCCAGGCCCGGGCGCGTCGATCGGGACGATGTCGCTCAGCCGCAGGTTCGGAATCCGGCCCCTGAGCTCGCGACGCAACAGGGTTCCCACGCCACCGGCGGCACCGGTGATCAGCAATGTCTCCACGACTGCAAGTCTCCTTGCTTGCCGTCCGCGGCGGCGGCCGGTCTCAGGCGTTCTTGATCGTCAGGCCGGCATCGACCGGCAGGGCCACGCCGTTGATGTAGCTGGCGGCCGGCAGCACCAGGCTGAGGGTGGCGTGCGCCACCTCCTCGGGCTCGGCGTATCGCGCCAGCGGAATGCGCCGCTTGGCGAAGATCTGCTTGTGCTCTTCGGGAATGGCGGCGGTCATGCCGGTGCGGATCGCTCCGGGGCAGATGCAGTTCACCGTGATGCCTTCGCGACCGAGTTCGACCGCAAGCGAGCGCGTCAGGCCGATCACGCCATGCTTGGCGGACGTGTAGGGGCTGATCTGCGGCGTCGCGCCCAGGCCCTCGGTCGACGCGATGTTGACGATACGGCCGCCCCCGGCCGCGCGCAGGTGCGGCAGCGCCGCCCGGATCAGGCGGACCTGGCCGGTAAGCAGGACATCGAACGTGCGGGCCCAGACCGCCTCGAAGTCGGCATCGTCGACAGGCAGGTGATGCGATATCCCGGCATTGTTGATCAGGATGTCGAGACCGCCGAACCGGTCGACCACGGCCGCCACGGTTTCGCCGATGTTTCCCGGATCCGAAATGTCCATGCGCCAGCCTTCGGCGCTGGCGCCGGCCCCGCGGATCTCGTCGACCACGGCGGCCACGCCTTCCGCGTTCACGTCCGTGACCGCCACGTGCGCGCCCTCGTCGGCGAACAGGTGCGCCGTGGCCCGGCCCATGCCGCTCGCCGCCCCGGTGACCAGCGCCACCTTGCCGGCAATCGAACGGCTGAGCGTGCTCAGTCTTGCCATGCGATTCCCTCCCTCGATCCGGCGCATTCGAGCATGGCCGGCAGGGAGCGGCAACCGGCCGGGGGAAGGCCTGCGGTGCTCAGCGCTGCGGCGCCCCGTGCAGCACGAAGGCGCCGTAGACGGCGGGCGCCAAACCGTCCTTGCGCGACCTGTCGCGGGCTAGCCGCCAGGCCCGCGCGGCGTCCGTGGTGGCGAGTGCGTCGTGAAAATGCTCCAGGAAGGCCCGCTTCTCCCGCGGCCCGAGCCGGCGCTGGGAACGCAGGAGATGGCGGGCGCCGCCGGCCAGGAAGGCCCGGACCAGCGCCTGGCTGTCGTCGGCGGGGCCGCCGGCGCAGTCCGGCAGCACCACCAGGTCGGCGCGCAGCGGGTCGGCGAAAAGCTCAGCCGCGCTCAGCGGATCGGCGCTGCCGCCGGCGCCCGACAGCATCACCGAGGAGGCCAGCGGCCGGGTGGCGTCCAGCCGGCACGGCGCGCCCAGGTAGAGCAGCGCGAGCCCCGCGTCGGAGAACTGGCGCAACGCCGTCTCGGTGGCGCCGCGGTCGACCAGGGCGTTGACGCCGTAGCGTCGGGCGGTCTCGAGCGCCTCCGCGCGCGCCTCCGCGGTCCGCGGCACATCGTTCCCCAGCACCGGATCGCCGAGGACCAGGGCCGGTCCGCGGATCGGGGGACGCCGCCGCAGGGCGGCCTGGCCGGTGGCCAGCAGCGCCACCGTGGCATCGGGCAGCAGGGCGCCCCAGGGCAGGGACTGCAGATTGCCCTCGGGCACCAGCAGGACGGTCGGCCGTTCCGGCCAGTCCGCGACCGCCAGCAGGCCGCGCAGGGCCGTGAGGGTTTTCTCCTGCAGCGACCGGCGATTGTCGCGCGCGGCCTCGACCCACTTGCCGAGTTCGGCCTCCAGCGTGACGGCGTTTCCGAGACCCTCGACGAGTTCGGCGCCCTCCCGGGTGATCGCCAGAACCTGCGGGGCTTCGTCCTGCCGGGTCGGAAGCGCGTAGATCAGGACGGTGTCCGCGGGCAGGCCGTCGCGGATCTGTGCAAGGGAGAGCGTGGCGACGCGCAAGGCGTCCGCTGCATCGGGATCGCGCTCGACGAGCCGTCCGAGAAGTCCGTCGCGCTCGCGCAACAGGGGATCGAGGTCCGTCGCCGCACCGCTCTGCGTGCCCACGGTTGCCGTGAGCCGGCGCGTGCGAATGGCACGGTCGATCGCCGCGATCCGGTCGACGATCGTGCCCGCGGCACCGCCCGTAGGCGGCAGGCCCGCCAGCAGGTCGACGAAGCGCCGGGCCCGGCCGCGCTCGAGCGCGGCGTAGAGCGCGGGCAGATCGCCGCGCAGGCGGGCGAACCGGGCCAGCCGCCGGGCGAGATCGCTCTTGCCGACCCCGAACCGGCTGGGCATCCGGTCGAGGGCGAGATCGCCGGCCACGGCATCGACGCTGGCATCGGCGATCCGGAACGCCGCTTCGGCCTGCCGGGTGCGGGAGGCCGCGAGCAGGGCCTCGCCGTGCAGGACGTGCACCCGCCAGATCAGATCCGCGATACCGGCCTGAAGCGCCCGGGCCACGGCGGCGTTGGCGTGCCGGATGGCCTCGGCGGTTTCGCCCGCCTCGAGATGGCCCCAGGCGCGCAGGGCGATCGCGCGGGTCGCATCCAGGATCAGGTCCTCGCGGTCGAAGAAACCGAGAGCGCGTTCAAGATCCCGCGTGCCGCCTTCGCCGTCGCCGAGCGCCAGCCGGGCGGCGCCCAGCACGGCGAGATTGCGGGCCCGGTGCCGGTAGCTTTCCGCCATTGCCGGCAGGTAGATGCCGTGCACCGGATGCGCCGCCAGGTCGTGGCGGTCGGCGAACAGCGCTTCGGCCCGGGCGGCCCAGAACAGGGCGCCCGTCACATTGTCATGCTGCAGGTCCAGCAGCGCGAGGGCGGCGTGGCCGCGGGCGTGCAGGCTGGCGGCATGCACCAGCGCGGCGCTGTCGCGCGGCGGAGCCTCGAAATCGGCCGGCATCCGGAATCCGGACCGTGTCGCGAGCGCGGCGGCCAGCAGATCGAGAGCCTGGTCCGTCATTCCCCGGGCGACGGCGAACTCGGCGCGAAGAAGATCGGCGAAAGCGCCCGTGCCAAACTGTTGACGTTCCAGCCGTTCGGCGGACGCGATCGCGGTCTCGACTTCGGCCGGGCGCACGAGGGCGATCAGGGCCTCGGCCTTCAGCGTTGCGCGCAGCCAGCGGGCCAGCACGGAAAGGCCGGATTCGCTCTCGCGCGCCAGCTCCGCAAGCACCCGTTCGCCATCCCCGTTCAGAGCCGCGGCACGCGCCGCCACCAGGGCGGGGGTCGCCTCGAGCCCCCAGGCGTCGGGTCCGCCGGCCCCAGCGCGGGCCGGCAGCGCGTTCGGGAGCGGCGACTGTTCGCGGGCGGCAAAGGGCTGCCGGGCAATGTCTTCCAGCACCCTCATCGGATCGGCCTCTCCGCCGGAGAAACTGATGACGGGCAGTTCGACGCGTCCGGGCGCGCAGGCGGCCAGCGCCAGGCCCAGGGCAAGGGCGAGACGGCGAAGGGCTGGGGCGATCCGCAACGGCGAGGCTCCCGACAGGTTGCATGAGGCGCCGCGATCCCTCGGCGACGGCGATACAGTAGCGAATTTCACGCGGCCCGACACGGCGGGCGCTCTGCTTTGCGGCTACGATTGCGCTCGCTGAATCGGCCGCCAGACCCAGTCCGGAGGAACTCCATGACCGCCGACCGCTATGCCAAGTCCTTTCCCGTCTCCTGGGACCAGCTGCACCGCGATGCCCGCGCGCTGGCCTGGCGGCTCGCCGAGATGCATCCCTGGCGCAAGGTCATCTCGGTCACCCGGGGCGGCATGGTGCCGGCCTGTATCGTCGCCCGCGAACTCGATGTGCGCCTGGTCGATACCGTCTGCGTGGTCACCTACGATCACAAGAGCCAGGGCGAGGCGCAGGTGATCAAGCCGATCGAGGACGAGGGCGAGGACGTGCTCATCGTCGACGACCTGGTCGATACCGGCGCGACCGCCCGCGAGGTGCGCGCCATGGCACCGCGTGCGCACTACGCCACGCTCTACGCCAAGCCCGCCGGCCGGCCGCTGGTCGATACCTTCGTCACCGAGGTCAGTCAGGACACCTGGATCTACCTGCCCTGGGACATGGAGCTGCAATACGTGCAGCCGATCGCCAAGGAGCGGCGGGAAACCTAGGCCCCGCCTCGTTCCTTCGACGGTTCAGGAAATGGTGGCGTCACCCCCGCGCCCGGCGATGCGGTCGGCCAGCGCCACCAGTTCCTTCGCCCGGGCCACGACCGGCACGTCGATCATCTTGCCGCCATACTCGATGGCCCCCAGTCCCCGGGCGATCGCGTCCTCGTAAGCGGCGATCATGCCCCGGGCGTCGGCGACTTCCTCGGGATCGGGCGCGTGCACCGCGTTCAGCACCGACACCTGGTTGGGATGGATCGCGGCGGCGCCGCGAAAGCCCAGTCGGCGCGAACGCTCGATGTCGGCGCGGTAGGCCGGCACGTCCTTGTACTGCGCGATGGAGCCCAGGGCGCCCATCGGCAGCACGCCGGCGGCGCGGGCGGCAAACACCACGGCAAGGGTCGGGGGGTAGAGCCCGTCGGGTTCGGGCTGCATGCCGGCCGACAGTGCGAAATCCTCGGAGCCGAGGCTGAGCGCGACCACGCGCGGATGCGCGGCGGCGATCGCGCGCATTTCCGGCAGCGCCTCCACCGTCTCGATCATGGCGTAGATGCGGGTGTGACCGACCGGCAGCCCCTGTTCGGCCTCGACCTCGTCGAGGACTTCCGCCAGGGCGCGGACATGGCCGGCATCGGCGATCTTGGGGCAGGCCAGCGCGGTGACCTCGCGGCACACCGAGGCCTCGATGTCGCGCACCGCCATGCGCCAGGGCCGGTTGATCCGCACGAGAACGTCGCCGCTGCCGGACAGGGTGGCCGCGGTCTCGCGCACCAGGGTGCGCGCGCGCGCCTTCTCGGCCAGCGGCACGCTGTCCTCCAGATCCAGGATAAGCCCGTCGGCACCGGCGGACGGCGCCTTGGCAACGAACTTCTCGACCGTGATCGGCACGAACAGCAACGATCGCCAGACCGGTAATTCCGCCCTCATCGTCATTCTCCCTCCCCTGCCGGCGGTGCGCGGCGGCGCACCGTCCGTGTCGCCTTCATTAACCGAAGGGCGGGGTCGGGGGCCAGAGGCGGATCAGGAGGCGAGCGCCCGTCCGGCGCCCGATGCCGGGGGCAGGACACCGGGCAACAGGATGCGCAGGACGACGCCGCCGTCGAGCGCCTGCTCCGCCTTCACGGTTCCGCCGAGGGACCGGATCAGGCGGTTGGCGGCATACAGGTCGAGCTGGCTGCCGAAACGTTCGTCCGCCGTCCAGTCGCCGCCAAGATCGAGGTCGGGTTCGCGCAGGTCCAGCGCGCGATCGAGCCACAGGTCCTTCAGCACCCGGCCGCCGCTGTGAATGATCACGGCGAAGCTGTTGTCATGCTCGATGGCAAGACGCACGTCGAGAGCCTCCCGGCCGTCATTATCGGCGATGACGACCCCGGCCAGGGTGCCGAGGGCACGGCGGAACTGGCGGCGGTCGAGTTCCAGCATGCAGGCCGCCCGGTCGTCGAGGTGCAGGGCCGTGTCCGTTCGCCTTGCCTCGCGGCCGATCGTGTTGCGGATGTCTTCCAGCAGGGCGCCGCTCGCCACCGGTTCGACGGCGGCGGCGGGAGAATCGTCCTCGGTGTCGGCAACGATCAGCAGGCGGTCGACGAGCGCCAGCATCTGCGCGCCGCTGCCGTGGATGTTGCGGACATAGTCGCGATAGCGCGGCGGTTGCACCGGTCCGAAGACCTCGCTGTCGATGGCGTCGGCGAATCCGATGATGGCGTTGAGGGGCGTGCGCAACTCATGGCTCATGGCCGCGAAGAAGGCCGTCTTCTTCCGGCTCTCGCGCATTTCCCGACTGTTGGCCTGCGCCAGCCTGTTGGCGAGCGCGGTCAGGGCCATCTGGCGGCGCACGCCGGCGGCGATGCGCCGGTGATTACGCCCGCCCTGGAACAGCACGTAGATCAGGAACAGCGGGAACAGGGTCCGCAGCAGCCAGGTCAGTTCGCTCTCGTAGAGTTGCAGCGACACGGTCATGAACATCGCCGCCACCAGCGCCGCGGCGGTCATCACCAGCAGGTGCCGCGACAGGTCGACGAGATAGGCCATCAGCAGGCCGATCATGATCAGCACGACGAAGACTTCGCCGGTCGGGTTGGCGTGCCAGTCGTCGATGAAGGAGACGGTGGGCCACAGGCAGGCGTGCAGCACGAACAGCGCGGTCAGGCCGTAGCGCCAGGCGCGGACCCGTCGCCGCAGACCCCGGTCGGCCAGGCATTGCCGGCCGGTCCACAGCGCCAGCAGCGACCAGGCGATGACCGCGCCGCACCAGAACCAGGCGACCTGCGGTTCGGCGATGCGGATCGGCGATCCGGAATAGCTGAACAGGATGGCGATGATCGTCGCCAGCACCGCCGAGGACAGGGCGCTGTCGCGGGTCTGGCGGGCGATGCCGATGAGGAGGCGATGCTCCAGTCGGTCGCCGCGCAACGTCCGCAAGGCTGCGGTCCAGCGCCGGGCCGGACCGGTCATTGTCTCGTTCATGTTCCATTGCCCCGTGTCCGCACGAGCCCGGCGGGCCGCGTTCGGCGGTTCCTGTCTCCCTGACCAGCAAGCCGCGTGCCGGATGGGGCGGAACGTGGCCCGGCAGGGCAGGCCACCCTTAACCTCCTGTTAACGCTACGTCAGGTCGCCGTTGTCGGCATCGCGCTCCTCCTCGGGGCCTGTTCCGCCGCCGGCACGGTCGCCGGGGACCTGTCACAGATTGAGACCCGGGACGGCCGGCATTCTCGATCTGACCGATTGGTCAGGATTCCATCGGGGCGCGTTTCCCTGCGTGTCCGCGGGCGGCGGAAACGGTCGGTGAACCCTGCGGGCGACCTGGTCTAAGCTGCGCGCCGGCAGCGCATCAGGGGGAAGAACATGGGCTGGAAAGACACGATCACCGAGGCGGCGACGCTGCCGGAGGACGGCGGTTGCCTGGTCGGCCGCATCGAGGGCGACGACGGACCCTGCGTGGTCGCCGTACGCGACGGTCGGCTGGTCGACCTGACCGAACGGGCACCGACCCTCAGCGACCTGATCAATGCCGACGATCCGCTGGCGCTGGCCCGGGCCGACGGACCCGACCTGGGGCCGTTGGCTCCCGTGCTTGCCGAAGGCCGGCTTCTCGCGCCCAGCGACCTCGCGGTGATCAAGGCCTCGGGCGTCACCTTCGCGGCCAGCATGCTGGAACGCGTGATCGAGGCCCAGGCCGGCGGGGAGGCGGACCGGGCCGAGGAGATCCGCGCGACCGTGACCGGGATCATCGGTGATGATCTCTCGCGCATCGTGCCGGGCTCGCCCGAAGCCGCGGCCCTGAAGCAGGCGCTGATCGCCAAGGACGTGTGGTCGCCCTATCTCGAGGTCGGCATCGGCCCGGACGCCGAGATCTTCACCAAGTGTCCGGTGCTGGCCGCCGTCGGGACGGCGCAGGATGTCGGCATCCGTCCGGATTCGGGCTGGAACAATCCCGAGCCCGAGATCGTTCTGGCGATCCGTGCCGACGGTGCCGTGATCGGCGCGACCCTGGGCAACGATGTCAACCTGCGCG
>JBGTSP010000152.1:0-10267 GCA_041940205.1 Alphaproteobacteria bacterium | reverse complement strand
GAACCCGAGGGCCTGATCAAGACGGTGTTCGACGAGAAGACCGGGGAACTGCTGGGCGCCCACATGATCGGCGCCGAAGTGACGGAACTGATCCAGGGCTACGGCGTCGCCAAGACCCTGGAAACCACCGAGGCCGAACTGATGGCGGCGGTGTTCCCGCATCCCACGCTGTCGGAAATGATGCACGAGTCGGTGCTTGACGCCCACGGCCGGGCACTGCATTTCTGAGGCGTTATCCCGCTACGCGGCCGGGCCCGGCGCCCGGCATCCGCGGGAGCAGTAGCGAACGGCTGAAAGCCGGAAAGCCGCACTCCATGGCCAAGACCGAGATCCTGCGCGAGCACCGCCACCCCGAGAAGCGCAACCGCCCGGACAATCCGCCGCCGCGCAAGCCGGCCTGGATCCGGGTCAAGGCGCCGACCTCGAAGACCTATTTCGAGACCCGCGAGGTGGTGCGCGCGAACAACCTGCATACCGTCTGCGAGGAGGCGGCCTGTCCCAACATCGGCGAATGCTGGGCCAAGCGGCACGCCACCATGATGATCATGGGCGACACCTGCACCCGGGCCTGCAGCTTCTGCAACGTGCGCACCGGCCGGCCGGGGGCGCTCGATCCGTTCGAGCCGACCAATGTCGCCACCGCGGTGGCGCGGCTGGGCCTGAAGCACGTTGTAGTGACCTCGGTCGACCGCGACGATCTCGACGACGGCGGCGCGGCGCATTTCGCGGAAACCATCGCGCGCATCCGCGAGGCGGCGCCGGAGACCACGATCGAGGTGCTGACGCCCGATTTTCTCGGCAAGCCCGGCGCGCTCGAGGTGGTGGTGGCGGCCCGCCCGGACGTCTTCAACCACAACCTGGAAACCGTGCCCCGGCTCTATCCCGAGGTGCGGCCGGGCGCGCGCTATTTCAATTCGCTGCGCCTGCTGGCCGACGTCAAGCGGCTCGATCCCGCGATCTTCACCAAGTCCGGGATCATGGTCGGCCTCGGCGAGGCTCGCCAGGAGGTGCACCAGGTGATGGACGACCTGCGCAGCGCCGATGTCGACTTCATGACCATCGGCCAGTACCTGCAGCCGACGCCGAAGCACCACGCGGTGGAGAGTTTCGTCACGCCCGACGAGTTCCGGGCCTTCGAGACCATGGCCCGGGGCAAGGGCTTCCTGCTGGTCTCGGCCTCGCCCCTGACCCGTTCCTCCTACCACGCCGATTCCGATTTCGCGGAACTGCGCCGGCGGCGCGAAGCGCAACTCTCCGGCACCGCCTGACCGGCGCGCCATGCCCACCCACGCCGAAAAGCGGCGGCTGCCCTACAGCCCCGCCCAGATGTTCGACCTCGTCGCCGACATCGAGCGCTATCCCGAGTTCCTGCCCTGGTGCGTGGGCTGCCGGGTGACGAAGCGCGAGGAGGGCGTGATCTGGGGCGACCTGATGGTCGGCTTCAAGATGTTCCGCGAGACCTATACCTCGCGCGTGGTGCTCGACCGTCCCGCCCGTATCGATGTCGAATATGTCCGCGGACCCTTCCGACATCTCAACAATCACTGGCTGTTCGAGCCCGCGGGCGACGGGAGCGAGACCGAGATCGATTTCTACATCGACTTCGAGTTCCGCTCGCGCGCCCTGCAGGCGCTGGGCACCGCGGTGTTCGAGCGCGCCGTCGGCGCCATGGTCAATGCCTTCGAGAAACGGGCCGCCGCGGTCTACGGCGACCGCGAGGGTTGAGCGGGCGCGGCTGACCGGCCGGAACGGGCGTGCTATTGCGGGGCCGCGCGCGGGCAGAGCGGGCGGAACGGGAGAGAAAGCATGAAGGCGATCATCGCGGGCGGCGGCATCGGCGGCCTGACGGCGGCCCTGAGCCTGCACGAGGCGGGCATCGACTGCGAGGTCTACGAGGCGGTGCCGGCGCTGAGGCCGCTGGGCGTGGGTATCAACCTGCTGCCGCACGCGGTGCGCGAGCTGACCGAGCTGGGACTCGCCGACAAGCTGGCCGAGATCGCCATTCCCACCCGCGAGCTGATCTACACCAACAAGTTCGGCCAGCGCATCTGGCAGGAAGATCGCGGCCGGCATGCCGGCTATCACTGGCCGCAATATTCGATCCACCGCGGCGCCCTGCAGATGCTGCTGCTGGCCGAGGTCACCGGACGCCTGGGCGCGACCAGCGTGCATCCCGGCTGGGCGCTGGCGGACGCCGAGCAGGACGAGGCCGGCGTGACCGCCTGGTTCACCGATCCCGACGGCCGCGACCGGCGGTCGGTGAGGGGGGACCTGCTGATCGGCGCGGACGGCATCCATTCCGCCCTGCGCGCGAAATACTATCCCGACGAGGGACCGCCGATCTGGAACGGCTGCGTGCTCTGGCGGGCGACCAGCGAGGCGGCGTCCTATCTCGGCGGACACTCGATGGTGATGGCCGGCCACGCCAACCAGAAATTCGTCTGCTATCCGATCTCCGCCGAGGCCGACCGCCAGGGCCGCTCGCTGATCAACTGGATCGCCGAACTGCGCTTCGATCCGTCGATCGGCTGGGCCCGCGAGGACTGGAATCGGCCGGGCAAGATCGAGGATTTTCTGCCCTCGTTCGAAAGCTGGAACTTCGGCTGGCTCGACGTGCCGGGCCTGATCCGCAGCACCAACGCGGTGTACGAATATCCCATGGTCGATCGCGACCCCGTCGATCACTGGACCTTCGGGCGGACCACGCTGCTGGGCGATGCGGCGCACGCGATGTATCCGATCGGCTCGAACGGCGCCTCGCAGGCGATCATCGACGCCCGGGTGCTGGCCTGGCTGCTGGCGACCGAACCGGACGTGACGTCGGCGCTGAAGGCCTACGAGGCCGAACGCCTGCCGCGTACCTCGGAGATCGTGCGCGCCAATCGCGCCAACGGCCCCGAACGGGTGATGCAGCTCGTCGAGGAACGCGCGCCGGAGGGCTACGAGGACCTCGAGAGCGTGATCAGCGCCGACGAACTCGACGCCACGGCGAAGCAGTACAAGCTGATCGCCGGCTTCGACAAGGACGTGCTCAACGAGGCACCCTCCAAGACGCCGCCGCGGCCGGGCGCCTGAGAAACGCCGGAGCCGACGGTCAGGAGGCGACGTCCGCTTTCAGCAGCCAGGCCTCCTCGCGGGCCGGGACGACGCCCTTCAGGCCGCCCTCGACGTCGCGCCGGCCGGCGAGTTCGACCGCATGGCTGGCGCCGTAGAGCGCGCGGATCTCGCGCTCCGGCACCGAGAAGGGCGGACCCGCCATGGCCTGCTGGTCGTAATCGAAGCTCACCAGGAATTGCAGCGCGCCGCCGGTGATCGCGGCCAGGTGGGCGGCGTAGCGCGGGCGCGTGTCGGCCGGGAGCGCGACGAGCGCGGCGCGGTCGTAGACGGCATCGACCTGGCCCAGCGTGGCCGCATCCAGGTCGAACAGGTCGCCGGCGAAAATCGCGATGTCGCCGGCGCGGTAGCGCTCCAGTTTGCCGACCGGGGTGCGTTCGGGCGCGAGGCCGAGATCGGCGAAGAGCTGTTCGACGGCGATCGGGCTGAGCTCGATGCCGGCAATGCGATAGCCCTGCGCGACGAGCCAGGCGATGTCGCGGGTCTTGCCGCACAGCGGCAGGAAGACGCGGGCGCCGGGCGGCAGGGCGAGTTCGCCGAAATGCGCTTCCAGCAGGGCGTTGGTCCGGCCCTGGTGAAAGCCGATCTGGTTGTCGCGCCAGCGCTGGTGCCAGAATTCCGCGTCCATGCCCGGGTTCTCCGACGATCAGGTCTGCGCCGCCGCGATCGCGGCGGCGACAGCCTCGGGATGGGTGAGCGCGCTCATGTGACCGGCGCCCGCGATCTCCCGCACCGTGCAGCGCGGCAGCACGCCGCCGAGACGCCGGACCACCTGGCGGGCGGGCAGGGGCGAGGTGCTGCCGGCGAGCAGCAGGACCTCGTGGGTCACCGCGCGATAGGCCTCGGCAGGGGTCGGGTCGAACGAGACCCGCCGGACCTCGCGGCCGATCCGGGGCGCCATCGCGACCAGCATCGCCCGGCCGCGCTCGGGCAGGTCGCCCCAGGGTCGCTGGTTCCAGAACCCCATGAACTGCGCGAGTCCTGCCTCGGCATCGTCGCGGTCGATGGCGGCGAGCAGGGTCTCGGCGACCGCGCGGTCCCGGGCCAGGGCCTCCGCGTCCTCCGGCCGGTCGAGCGCCCCGAAGGCCATCGGCTCGATGGCGATCAGACGGCGGACGCGCTCGGGATGTTGCCGGGCGAGGCTGAGCGCCAGGAACCCGCCCATCGAATGCCCCAGCAGGGGACAGGCCGGCAGCGCGAGCCGCTCGAGCAGGGCGATCGCAAGCGCCAGCGCGGCGGCGACAGGGTCGTCGGCGTCCCGGTGCCCGTCGTTCAGCCTGCTGTCGCCGTAGCCCGGCGCGTTGAGCGCAATCACGGCCTCACCGCTTCTCCCCGCCAGTTCCTCGCCCAGCCGGGCGAGGCTCGCCGCGCCGGTGCCGCAGGCATGCAGCATGACGAGCGGCGGCCGCTCGGGATCCGGCACGGGCTCGGGGCCGAAGGTCAGGATGTCGGCCGGGCCGGCCTCGGTATCGATCAGGGGCATCGGGGTCTCAATCGGCGACGGCGTGACGGGAGAAGGCGAGGATCATCACCACGAAATTGTGCAGCCCGTGCGCCAGGATGGCGGGCCACAGGCTCTGCGCCCGTTCATACAGCAGGCCGAACAGAATGAAGATCACGATCAGGCCGGGCAGGGCGCCCATGTCGAAATGCACCAGCGCATGCGCGACAGCGGCGATGAAGGCGGCGGCCAGCGGCGTCATCGTGCGGCGCAGCCAGCCGTAGAGCAGACCGCGGAAGGTGATTTCCTCGGCGATCGCCGAGGCGAGGCAGACCGAGAGGACGTAGATCAGAACATAGGCCGGGGTCGGTGCGGCGAAGGCCGGGTGCATCGGATCCGGCAGGCCGGCCGGCTTGCCGAACACCGGCCAGAGAATGTTGGTGACGATCAGGCCCAGCACCACGGCGGCCATCCCGGTCAGCACGCCCCAGCGCATCCAGTGCCGGTCGGAGGGCGCCAGCCCGATCCGTTCCGGCCCGTGCGCCTCGCGCCACAGCGTGGCGAGCCACAGCCAGGCCAGCATGGCGAGCGCCGGCAGCAGGATCAGGCAGATCAGCAGCAGCGCCGGCGCCTGCGACGCGGCCTCGGGCAGCAGCAGGAAGAACAGGCGCGCCGTGGCCGCCTGCACCAGCAGGGCGCCGAGAATGGCGAGAGCGACCTGGCGGCCGGGAAGCGCGGGCGGGATGGTCGGGTTCCTCCCTGTTCTCATGCGCGCGGCCGGGGCCGCGAGCGGCGCGGGTTCAGCGGCGGACCGCCCGCAGCAGCAGATGCAGCGCCGTCACCACGGTTTCGCGACGGACCCCGCTGCGGCCGATATCGCCGAAACGCATTTCCCGATGTTCGATCTCGCCGTCGCGGGTGGCGGTGGCGAAGTGCACCAGGCCGACCGGTTTCTCCGGGCTGCCGCCGCCGGGACCGGCGACCCCGGTGACCGAAACCGCGACATCGGCCAGCGAGCGTTCCAGCGCGCCCTTGGCCATCTGCCGGGCCACGGTCTCGCTGACCGCGCCGAACTGTTCCAGCGCCTCGCTGGTGACCCCCAGCGCCTGGGCCTTGGCCTCGTTGGAATAGGTGACGAAACCCCGGTCGACCACGGCGGAGGATCCGGCAATCTCCGTCAGGCAGCCGGCGATCAGACCGCCGGTGCAGGATTCGGCCGTGGCCAGCCGGCGCTCGAGGCGGCGGAATTCGGCGATCACCACTTCGGCCTGTTCGACCAGCGAGGAGGGCAGCATGTCAGACGGTCTCCAGCAGGCTCGCCAGGAGCAGCAGGCAGGCCCCGGCATAGAGCCCGGCCAGCATATCATCGACCATGATGCCCCATGCGCCCGGCAGTCGCCGGTCGGCCCACGACACCGGCCAGGGCTTGGCGATGTCGAACAGCCGGAACAGGGCGAAACCGGCGGCGAGCCAGAGCCAGCCCGGCGGGGCCGCCGCCAGCGTCAGCCACAGGCCCGCCACCTCGTCGATCACCACCGCCGAGGGATCCTTGTCGCCGGCGGCCGCGGCATAGCGTGCCGAGGCCCACAGGCCGGCGGCGAAGGCCGCGAACGCCGCCAGCACCAGCGCCGTCGCGCCGCCGGCCTGCTGCAGCACAATCGCGAAGGGCAGGGCGCCCAGCGAGCCGACGGTGCCGGCCGCCCGGGGTGCCAGGCCGCAGCCGAACCAGGTGGCGAGCCAGGTCGCGGGATCGGACCAGGGCAGGGCGGACCGGCGCATCAGTCCGCGTCCGTCGCGGTATCCGCGTCGTTTTCGCCCTCGGCCATTGCCGGCAGCGCCACCGTGGCGACGGCCTGGGCGGCGATGCCCTCGCCCCGGCCGGTGAAACCCAGGCCCTCGGTGGTAGTCGCCTTCACCGAGACCCGCTCCACCGACACGCCGAGAATGTCGGCGATCCGGGCCCGGATTGCCTCGCGATGCGGGCCGATGCGCGGGCGCTGGGCAACGATGGTGAGGTCGAGATGGCGCAGGACGCCGCCCCGGGCAGCGACGCGGTCGCCGGCAAAGGCAAGGAAACGGCTGGAATCGGCGTCCCGCCAGGTGGCCTCGCCGGGCGGGAAGTGCTGGCCGATATCACCCTCGGCGAGCGCCCCCAGGATGGCGTCGGTCAGCGCGTGCAGGGCGACGTCGGCATCCGAATGGCCCTCCAGGCCGCGCTCGTGCGGGATCGCGACACCGCCCAGCATCACCCGGTCGCCCGGTCCGAAACGGTGCACGTCGAAGCCGAAGCCCGTGCGGGTTTCCAGGGTTTGCGCCAGCATCGCTTCCGCCTTCTTAAAGTCCGGGGCCGTCGTGATCTTCAGGTTGCGTTCCTCGCCCGCGACCGCGACCACGGGCAGTCCGGCGGCCCGGGCCAGCGCGCTGTCGTCGCCGGCGGCCGCGTCCGGCCGCTCGCGATGGGCGGCCAGGATCGTCCCGAAGGGAAATCCCTGCGGGGTCTGCAGGCGCATCAGGCCGGTCCGCGCGACCCGCTCGTCCAGCAGGCCGTCGCCGTCGCGCCGGGCCAGGCTGTCGGTGACCGCCAGCCCCGGCACCGCGCCCCTCCCATCGTCCGTCGCCGCCAGCACCCGGTCGATCAGCGCCCGGGAGACCAGCGGCCGGGCGCCGTCGTGGATCAGGACCCTGTCCGGACCGTCCGCTTCGCAGGCCTCGAGGCCGCGCCGCACCGAGACCTGCCGGGTCTCGCCGCCGGTGACGGCCGTCAGTCGGTCGTCGGCACGGATTTCGGCGGCGAACAGGTCGGCGTCGCCGGCGCCGATCACCGCCACCACGCGGTCGATGCCGGGATGGCCGAGAAAGGCGTCGATGGCGTGCTGCAGCACCGGCCGGCCGGCAAGCCGGCGGTACTGCTTGGGGCGTCCGCCGCCGGCCCGTTCACCGCGTCCGGCGGCGACGATCAGTGCGATGACTGTCATGGGAAACCGCTATACAGGAAGCCCGCCCGGGCCGCATCGTCGGGCTTCGGCGGGGGCGCGGGACGGCGTCGTGTCGCACCAACCGGGTTTTCGCAGCCGGTAACCACGTTCATTCTTGACTAATTTTTGTGCAACGATATTGATTGCATCAATGATACGCACTTTTGCCGGATGTCCGCCTGGAGAGCCCGTCGTCGCGCTGGCGCCGATGTCCGGCGTGACCGACCGGCCGTTCCGCCGGCTGGCCCGCCGCTACGGCGCGGATCTGGTGTTTTCCGAGATGATCGCCGGCGCCGAATCCCTGCGCGGCCGGGACAAGTCGCGCGAGCGGCTGGAGCGCGCGGGCGACGAGGGGCCGTTCCTGGTGCAGCTTGCCGGCTGCCGGCCCGAGATCATGGCCGAGGCCGCGCGCTATTGCGCCGATCAGGGCGCCGACGCGCTGGACATCAACATGGGCTGTCCGGTGAAGAAGGTGATCGGCGGCATGGCGGGTTCCGCGCTGATGCGCACGCCGGACGAGGCCGCGCGGCTGGTCGAGGCCGTGGCGGGTGCGGTGGATCTGCCGGTCAGCGTCAAGATGCGCACCGGCTGGGACAGCGACAGCCGCAACGCCCCGGAACTCGCCCGCCTGGTGGAACGCGCCGGCGCCGCCTGGATCACCGTGCACGGACGCACGAGGGAACAGAAATATGCCGGCCGGGCCGACTGGGACTTCATCGCCCGGGTCAAGCGGGCGGTCGCGGTGCCGGTGCTGGCCAACGGCGATATCCGCAGCGCCGGCGATGCGCGCGAGGCGCTGGCGCGCTCGGGCGCCGACGGCCTGCTGATCGGCCGGGCAAGCTTCGGCGCGCCCTGGCGTGTCGGCGCCATCGCCCGCGCGCTCCGGGGCGGCGGCGAGGAGACGCCCGCGCCGGCGCCGGGCGAACGGCTGACGGCGATCGAGGAGCAGCTCGAGGGCTCTCTCGCGCTCTATGGCGGGAGCCGCGGCCTGCGCCATTTCCGCAAGCATCTGGGCTGGTACCTGGACGGTTTTGCCGCCGGCGGCGATCTGCGCCGGCGACTGCTGACGGCGGACAGTCCCGCCTCGGTCATGGCCGGCCTGCGGCAGGCGGCCGAGGCCGCCGGTCCGGCGCTGGCGGCGTGAGGAGAGAAGGCCGATGAACGTCGAGAAAACCCTGCCGACGCCTGCCTCCGCGGCGGCGATCCTCGATGCCCTCACCGGACCGGTGCTCAGCGTCGATGCCCGCGACCGCATCCGCTACGCCAACCTGGCAGCCGAGGAATTCTTCGCCGCCAGCGTCACCGCGCTGAAGCGGCTGACCCTGTCCGAGCTGCTGCCGTTCGGCTCGCCGGTCCTGACCCTGGTGGAACAGGCCCGGGCCTCGGGCGCGGCGATGCGCGAATACGGCATCGACCTCGGCACGCCCCGGACGGGGCCGCGTCTCGCCCATGTCGCCGTCACCGCCCTTGGGGATCCCGGCAAGACCATCGTCGTCTCGCTGCAGGAGACCTCGATCGCCTCCAAGATGGACCGCCAGCTCACCCATCGCGGGGCCGCCCGCTCGGTGGCGGCGATGGCGGCGGTGCTGGCGCACGAGATCAAGAACCCCCTGAGCGGCATCCGCGGCGCGGCGCAGCTCATCGAGCAGGATCTTGGCGAACAGGAGCGCGAGCTCACCCAGCTGATCTGCGACGAGACCGACCGCATCCGCGAGCTGGTCGAGCGCATGGACGTGTTCTCCGACCGGCCGATCGAGCGCAGCCGGGTGAACATCCACGAGGTCCTCGACCGGGTGCGCCGGGTGGCCGAGACCGGCTTCGGCGCCAGCGTGCGGATCAGCGAATCCTACGATCCCTCGCTGCCGCCGGCCTTCGGCAACTTCGACCAGCTCGTGCAGGTCTTCCTCAACCTGGTCAAGAATGCCTGCGAGGCGGTGGACGCCAGCGGCGGCGAGGTGGTGCTGAGCACCGCGTTCCGTCACGGCGTGCGGCTTTCGACCCCCGGCAGCACCGCCCCGGTGCGCCTGCCGCTGGAGGTCTGCGTGCAGGACAACGGGCCCGGCGTGCCGCCCGAACTGCAGCCTTACCTGTTCGATCCCTTCGTCACCACCAAGACCCGCGGCAGCGGCCTGGGCCTGGCCCTGGTCGCCAAGCTGATCGGCGACCATGGCGGCGTCATCGAGTGCGATTCCCGGCCGCGACGCACGATCTTCCGCACCATGCTGCCGATGTACGAAGAAGGAAGCCCGTCATGACCGCCGGTACCATTCTCGTTGCCGACGACGACCGCGCGATCCGCACGGTGCTGACCCAGGCGCTGGCCCGGGCCGACTACGACGTGCGCAGCACCGGCAACGCCGCCACCCTGTGGCGCTGGGTCACCGAGGGCGACGGCGACCTGGTCATCACCGACGTGGTGATGCCGGACGAGAACGGGCTCGACCTGGTGCCGCGCATCAAGCGCATCCGCCCCGACCTGCCGGTGGTGGTGATGAGCGCCCAGACCACGCTGATGACCGCGATCAAGGCGGCCGAGCGCGGAGCCTACGAATACCTGCCCAAGCCCTTCGATCTGAAGGAACTGACCGCGCTGGTGCAACGGGCGCTGAGCGAGCCCCGGCAGAAGGCCCAGGCGGCGCAGGATTCCGCCGCCGAGGAGGACGTGCTGCCGCTGGTCGGCCGCTCGGCGGCGATGCAGGACATCTACCGCACGCTCGCCCGGCTGATGCAGACCGAC
>JBGTSP010000151.1:0-10302 GCA_041940205.1 Alphaproteobacteria bacterium | reverse complement strand
CGTCGATGTCGTTCTTCGTGAGCCCGGCATCCTTCAGGGCGCCGAGCGCCACGTCCGCATGCAGTTGCGCCACGGAAATGTCCGTGGCGTGGCGCGTGGGGTGTTCATAGGCCCCCGCGATAAAGGCCTTGGCCGGCCGTGCCATGTCTGTTGTCCCTCCCAGGATTGCAAAAAACGCTTCGAAGACTTCGGGTACCGCGCGGCTGCGCCGGCCCCGGTTGCGGGGTCAGGCGGGGCGAAGCGCGGTGATCGCCCAGACGGCGTGCGGGGTCATCAGCGGCTCCTGCGGAAAGTCGCGGGCCAGCAGGTCGGCAAGCTCGGCATCGAAGCGCGCCACCGCGCCGGCATCCAGCGGTCCGGCGGCGATGCCGGCGCTGGCGCGGATGCGGCCTCGCCAGGCCTCGTGGCTGTAGGGCTGGGCCTGGTCGTAGGAGAAGGTCTCGATGCCCTCGAAGCCGGCATCGCGCAACTGCACGCCCCAGCGAGGATACATGCCGGTGCCCCGGGCGCCCTTCCAGCCGGGATTGTGCGCCAGGATCAGCGCTTCGGTGGCGGCGACAACGCTGCCCTGCACGGGCAGCCAGTCGAAATGGGCGATCACGAGACGGCCGCCCGGGCGTAGCAGCCGCCGGATCTCGGTGCAGGCACGGCCGGCGTCGAACCAGTGCCAGCACTGTCCGGCGGTGACCAGGTCGAAACTGCCGGCGGGCAGTCCGGTCTCCTCGGCCCGGCCCGCGACGAAACGGATGCTGCGCTTCTCCGCCTCGGCCAGCGCCTTCGCTTCCGCCAGCATGGCTTCCGAGGGATCGAGGCCGGTGACCTTCAGGCCGCGCGCGGCGAGGCCGCGGGCGATGGTTCCCGTGCCGGTGCCGAGGTCGAGGGCCCGGGCGCCGCCCTGCAGCCAGCCCTCCTCGACCAGGCGCCGGAAGAAACTGTCGGGAAAGCCGGCCCGGTGGCGGCCGTAGTCGCCGGCGGCCCGGCCGAAATCGATGTCCTGCGCCATGCCCGCCGGGCGCCTCAGCTCGCCCGCTGGTCGTGGGTCTCCTCGAACCGCCGCTCGATGGCGTCCCACAGGCCGCCGGCCAGGTTGGTGCCGTCGTAGCGACCGGTTTCCTGGATGCCGGTCGGCGAGGTCACGTTGATCTCGGTCAGGTAGTCGCCGATGACGTCGATGCCGACGAAGATCAGCCCCTGTTCGCTGAGCGTCGGTCCGATGGCGCGGCAGATTTCCTGCTCCCGCGGCGTCAGCGCGGTTTTTTCCGGCCGGCCGCCGACATGCATGTTCGAGCGGGATTCTCCGGCGGCGGGCACGCGGTTGATGCCGCCGGCCGGCTTGCCGTCGATCAGGATGATCCGCTTGTCGCCCTGGCGCACCGCCGGCAGGTATTCCTGCACCATCAGGGGCTCGCGCGAGCGCTCGGTGAACATCTCGATCAGCGAATTCAGGTTCTCGTCGTCGGGCTTGAGATGGAACACGCCGGCGCCGCCGTTGCCGTAGAGCGGCTTGATGATGATGTCCTTGTAGCGATCGCGGAAGGTGCGGATCTCGGCCGGATCGGCACTGATCAGCGTCGGCGGCATCAGGTCGGGAAAATGCGTGACGAACAGTTTCTCGGGCGCGTTGCGCACGTTCACCGGGTCGTTCACCACCAGGGTCGCCGGATGGATGTGCTCCAGCAGGTGGGTGGCGGTGATGTAGGCCATGTCGAAGGGCGGGTCCTGGCGCATCAGCACCACGTCGATCGCGGCGAGATCGACCTCCTGGAAGGGGCCCAGCTCGGCATGGTTGCCCGCTTCCCGGCGCACCGTCAGCGGCCGGGCCCGGGCGACGACGCGCCGGTTCTTCAGGCTGAGATGCTGCGGCAGGTAATGGTACAGGCCATGTCCGCGGGCCTGCGCCTCCTCGGCCAGCGCGAAGGTGCTGTCGGCGTCGATGTCGACGCTCTCGATCGGGTCCATCTGGATGGCGACCGCCAGGCTCATGCACGTTCCTCCCACCGATCGTCTCGGATCCGCTGGCGGCGAAAATTCACGAGGATGGCGGCGGACGCAAGCCCCCGGCGGCCGGTTGCGGTCGCGAAGGCAGCGGCCCCGCCGCCGTCACGGGCTCAGTTGAGGGCCCGCTGCAGGCTTTCCAGCAGGCTTGCGGCGTCGTCGTGCTCGTTGCTCTCGATCGCCTTGCGCTTGTAGGTGCGGGCGGCGGCGATGGCGCCGGCGATCTGGCCGACCCGGGCCAGCAGGACGGCCTGCTCGCGCCAGAGATGGCCGCGGGCCGGGGCGAAACGCTGCATGCGCTGCAGGATCTGGAATACCCGGTCGCTGTCGCCGGCCTGTTGCGCCCGGCTCTTGATGTTGTTCTGCAGGCGCAGCAGCACGTCGCGGTCGCTGTTGGGCCGCAGATGCGCTTCCAGCCGGTCGGCGCCCTCGCCGGTGACCTTGGCCAGCAGCTCGATCATCCAGCGCGGTTCGCGGATCTGGGCGCCGTGGAAGGGATCGATGATCGCGTCCTCGCGGCCGACGACCAGCGAGACCAGGAAATGACCGGGGAAGTTCAGGCCGGTCAGCTGCCAGCCGGCCGCGCGGCCGGCGATCAGGTGCAGGATGCCCAGCGCCACCGGCAGGCCCTTGCGCCGGTCGATCACGCGGATCAGGTCGGCATTCTGCATGTCGGCGTAACTGTCCTCGTCGCCGGCATAGCCGTGCACCTCGACAAAGACCCGGGCCATGGCCGCGCAGGCCGCCTCGGTGCCGGTTACCGAGCGGGCCACTTCGGCAAGGTCGCCGCACAGGGTGTCGAGATGTTCGCGGTAGGGGGCGATTTCGAGGCCGGGATGATCGAGGGCGGCCAGCGCCAGGGCGGTGTCGGCGAGGGGGATGGCATCGTCGGCCTGCTTGCCGGCGTCATCGAGGACGTCGAGGGGGTCGAAATGCGCCGGCGGGTCGCTCACGAAGCCGGCTTTTCGGGCGATCGCACGGTGACGTGGGAAACCACCTTCTTCACGCCCTTCACCGTCCGGGCGTGCGAGATCAGGGCGTCGAGTTCCTCGCGGGTGCGGGCGATGCCGAACAGGTAGACCACGCCGTTGACCACGTCGATGTTGTAGTTGATGTCGAAGATCCGCGAATCCCCGAGGATGGCGCCGCGCAGCCGGGTGGCGATCCAGGTGTCGCGGGCGTAGTCCGACAGGGTCGAGGTGTCCTGGACCTGCAGTTCGTTCAGCACCTCCTTCACGCCCTTCGCCTTCCAGGCGATCCGGCTGGCGGTGATCCGGTCGTCCGGCTTGGGCACCGAACCGGTCATCAGGACGCGGCCCTCGACGACGTCCACGTCGACCTTGCGGAACAGGATCTCGCTGGTCTGCAGCAGCTGCTGGTTCACTTCCAGCAGAATCCCGGCGTCGTCGACGGCGTCACCGAGCGAACGGTCCTGGGCGGCATGCAGTCCGACCGTCGCCGCGCCGCCGATCACCGCGCTGCCGCAACCGCCGAGAACAAGCGCCGACAGGCCCAGCGCCACGAAACCCGCCAACGGAACCCGTCCGAACCTCATGTCCTTCTCCCGCGAATCACCCGCGCCGACGCCCACAGACTGCCACCGGCGGGACTCCTTGTCGTCCCCCGGCGGCCGCCGTTTCCGGGAAAACATTAGCGCTGGCAAATCTGACCGAATCATGGCCGCCACGCATCACATATCTGTCGCGGCCAGCGGCCCGGGATGACGGTCATCACATCGAAGCGCAGGCTGAGCCCGTCGTTGCCGCGGCGCCGTTCACCCGCGAGGATCGCCTCGCCGGCGCGCTGCAGGCGCCGGCGCTGGGCCGGCGAGACCGCTTCGCGTGCGGCCCGCTCGCTCGTCCGCGCCTTCACCTCGATGACCGCCAGGATGCGGCCGCGACGGGCCAGGATGTCGATCTCGCCCGCCGGTGTCCGCACCCGCCGGCCGAGGATGCGATAGCCCTTCAGCCGCAGGGCCAGCACGCACAGGGTCTCGGCGCGCCGGCCGCGCCGCTCGGCCCGGCGCCGGGCCGACCCCGGCGAGGCGGAACGGGCCTGCCGCGGGCGCGCCGGGCGGCCGTTTGCCGATCCGGCGGCCGCCGTTTCCCCGCTTTTCGCGCCGCCGTTCACCGTTCGGCCAGCTTCAGCGCGAGGGCGTAGAGATCCCGCCGCGAACGGCCGGTCGCTGCCGCCACGGCCGTGGCGGCCTGTTTCACGCCACCCTCGCTCAGTGCCGCGCGCAGCAGGGCCTCGACCTCGTCGTCGCCGGCCACCGTCTGCGCGGGCGGCGCGACCAGGACCACCAGTTCGCCGCGCGGCGGGCCGTCCCGGCGGTAGCGCGCGGCGAGATCGGCCAGGGGCGCGGCCACGACCTCCTCGTGCAGCTTGGTCAGCTCGCGCGCCACCACGGCCGGCCGGTCGCCGAACGCGGCCGCCATGTCGGCCAGCGAGGCCGCCAGGCGCGGGCCGCTTTCGTAGAAGGCGAGGGTGCCGGGCACGGTCGCGAACTCGGCGAAGAAGCGCTGCCGGGGGCCGCCGCGGGGCGGGGGAAAGCCGCAGAACATGAACCGGTCGGACGGCAGGCCGGCGACCGCCAGCGCGGCCAGCACGGCGGAGGGTCCGGGCGCGGCGAATACCGCTACGCCGGCGGCCCGCGCCTCCTCGACCAGGCGATAGCCCGGGTCGGAGACCAGCGGCGTGCCGGCGTCGGAGACCAGGGCGATGCGCGCGCCCTCGCTCAGCCGGGCGATCAGGCCCGGGCGCACCCGCGCCGCATTGTGGTCATGATAGGCCGCCAGGCTGACCTTCAGGCCGTACCGGTCCAGCAGTCGACGGGTGATCCGGGTGTCCTCGCAGGCCACCAGATCCGCCCCGGCCAGGATGTCGAGCGCGCGCAGCGTGATATCCCGGAGATTGCCGATCGGCGTGGCCACGATATAGAGACCCGGGGCCAGCGGCGATGGACGGGCCCCGCGCTCCTGTGGTTCACTGGGTCTGTCGCCGCGCCCCTCGTTCATCCGTGATGTGCCTGACCTGGTCATGAAGTTGCACCGCGCCGTCCGCTCGCCGTCTTCCGCCGCGTCCGTCCGACCCCACGGGTCCCGCCGGCGCCGTACCCTCGTCGCCGCCCTGCTGGCCCTGGGGCTGGTGGCCTGCAGCGATCCCGGCGCCGCGCCGCCCGATCCGACGCTAGCACAGAACACCCGGCCGGCTCCGGTTTCCGCGAAGCCGGCGGCGCCGACGCCCAGTCCGCTGCCGCCCGTGGTCGAGCCGGTGAAGCCGGCGGCGCCCCGGCTGACGGCACCGAACGACGGCGAGGTCCGCGTCGGCCTGCTGCTGCCGCTCAGCGGCGAGGCGGCGGCCCTTGGCGAGGCCTTCCGCAATGCGGTGCTGCTGGCGCTGCACGATATCGGCAATGCCCGCGTGCGCCTGCTGGTGCGCGATACCGCCGCCGATCCGGCGACCGCGGAGGCGGCCGCGCGCGACGTGCTGCAGCAGGGCGCGCAGCTTGTCCTGGGACCGCTCACCCGGGCCAGCACGCAGGCGGCGGCATCGGCCACGCGGGCGCGGGCGACGCCGATGATCGCCTTCTCTTCCGACGAAACGGTGGCCGGCGAGAGCGTCTACCTGCTGTCGCTGACCCCGCGGCAGGAGATCTCGCGGGTGGTCGGTCAGCTCGCCCGCCAGGGATTCGTGCGGCTGGCCGCCCTGGCGCCGGCCTCGCCCTACGGCGAGCTCGCCGTCTCGCTGGCCCGCAGCGAGGCCCAGGCCGCCCTGATCGACCTGGTGGACGAGGCGACCTATTTCCCGGGCGACGAGGACGTGCAGGCGGCGGTGCGGCGGATCGCCGACTTCGACAACCGCCGCGCCGCCCTGGTCGCGCGCAAGCGCGAACTGGCGGTGATCGGCACCGCCGCCGCCAAGGACGAACTGCGCCGGTTGCAGAAGGCCGACACCTACGGTCCGCCGCCCTACGACGCCCTGCTGGTGCCCGACAGCGGCGCCTCGCTGCAGGCGGTGGCGCCGTTCATTCCCTATTTCGACATCGATCCGGCGGATGTCCGCCTCGTCGGCACCGGGTTGTGGGATTCTCCCGAGGCGCTGAACGAGCCGGCCCTGAAGGGCGGCTGGTTCGCGGCGCCGGAACCGGTGCTGCGCGCCGACTTCACGCAGCGCTACCAGGCCATGTTCGGCGCGCCGGCGCCGCGTCTGGCGACCCTGGCCTACGATGCCGGCCTGCTGGCCGCAGCGCTGGCGGGGGAGGCCGGCCCGCCGGCCTACGATACGGCCAGGCTGACCGATCCGGAGGGCTTCGCCGGCGCCGACGGCATCTTCCGCTTCCGCGCCGACGGTCGCGCCGACCGGGGCCTCGCGATCCTGGAACTGGACGGCCGGGGTGGCGTCACGGTGGTCGATCCGGCGCCCGAGCGCTTTCCGCCGGCGCTGCTGAACTAGGGTATTTCCCGGGCTATTCGAAGCCGCAGGCCTTCGCGGTGGCGCCCCAGGTGGCGCGCTGGCCGTCCTGCTCGAAGCAGCCGTTGGACCAGTTGCCCTTGTAGGTCACGCCGGCGATCTTCGCCTCGCCGTCGCCGTCGGGCCGGCTGTCGCGCCAGCGGCCGTCGTAGCTGTCGCCGTTGGTCCAGGTGAAGACGCCGTTGCCGTTCTGGCGCCCGTCGGCGAACTCGCCTTCGTAGCGGTCGCCGCTGGCGGTGGTGAACAGGCCCTTGCCGTGCCGCCGGTCGTCCCGGTAGCCGCCCTCGTAGCGGTCGCCCTTGGCCGAGACGTAGACGCCCTCGCCGTGCCGCTTTCCGTCCTTGAAGCCGCCCTCGTAGCGCGCGCCGCTGGCCCATTCGTAGACGCCCTGGCCGGTGCGCCGGTTGTCGGCGAACTCGCCCTCGTAACGGTCGCCCGTGGTCGTGGTCAGTATGCCCTTGCCGTGGCGCTGGCCGTCCTTGAAGTCGCCCTCGTAACGCATGCCGTTGGCCGCCGTGAACACGCCCGCGCCGTTCGGCCGGCCGTTGGCGAACTGGCCGACATAGCGATCGCCGTTGCCCCACAGGTAGCTGCCCGCGCCGTGGCGCTGGCCGTCCTTGAACTCGCCTTCGTAGCGCCCGCCGTCCTTGCTGGTGAAGACGCCGGCCCCGTCCATCTTGCCGTTCTTGAAACTGCCCTCGTAGCGATGGCCGCTGGCCCATTCGTAGACCCCGTCGCCCTCGCGCCGGCCGTTCACGAAACTGCCGGTGTAGCGGTTGCCGCTGGCCCACTGGTAGACGCCCTGGCCCTCGCGCATGCCCTCGGCGAACTGGCCCTCGTAGCGGTCGCCCTTGGCGGTGACATAGACGCCCTGGCCGTCGCGGACACCGTTCCTGAACGACCCCTCGTAGCGCGAGCCGTCGGGAAATTCCTGCACGCCCTCGCCGTCGGGCTTGCCGTTCACGAAGCTGCCGGTGAAGCGCTCCCCGTCGGCCGAGACGAACAGGCCCTGTCCCTGGGGCTTGCCGTCGACAAAGGGGCCTTCGTATTTGCCCCGCTCGGTTACGAGCGTGCCGTTGCCCTGCTGCACGCCGTCGATGAAATCGCCTTCGTAGCGTTCGCCGCCGGCGGTCAGGAAGACCCCGGCGCCATGTGGCTTTCCGTCCTTGAATCCACCCTCGTAGCGGTTGCCGTCGGCGGTGACGTAGATCCCGGTGCCTGAGCGCTTGCCGTCGACGAAATCGCCCTCGTAGCGGTTGCCGTTGGCCCAGACATAGACGCCCCTGCCGGTCCGCTTGCCGGCCGCGAACGGGCCCTCGTAGCGATCGCCCTCGGCGGTGACGAGCAGGCCCGGACCGTCGGGCAGGCCGTCGGTGAAGCCGCCCTCGTAGGCATCGCCGTTGGCCCAGACATAGCGGCCGGTGCCGGCGGGCACGCCGTCGACGAAATCGCCCTCGTAGCGGCTGCCGTCGGGCTTGGTGAGCACGCCCTTGCCGGTGCGGGCGCCGGCCACGAAGGTGCCCTCGTAGCGGCTGCCGTCGGCCCAGACATAGACCCCTTCGCCATCGCGCCTGCCATCGGCGAAACCGCCCTCGTAGCGATCGCCGTTGGCGGCCGTGAACAGCCCGGTGCCGTGCTGCTTGCCGTCCTTGAAGCCGCCTTCGTAGCGGCTGCCGTCGTCGGCGATCAGGACACCTTCGCCGGTACGCGTGCCGTCCACGAAGTCGCCCTCGTAGCGCTTGCCGCCGGCCCACTGGTAGACGCCCTTGCCGGTGCGCTCGCCGGCGACGAAGGTGCCCTCGAAGATGTCGCCGTTGGCGGCGACGATCCTGCCCTGTCCCTGCTTCAGGCCGTCCTTGAATTCGCCCTCGTAGCGGTCGCCGTCGGCCGAGACGATGACGCCCTTGCCGTCGCGCTTGCCGTCGACGAAGTCGCCCTCGTAGCGGTCGCCCGCGGCGGACACCATGGTGCCCACGCCGTTGGGCAGATCGTTCAGGAACGTGCCCTCGTAGCGGTCGCCGTTGGCGGATTCGAACACCGCCTTGCCGGACCGCAGGCCGTCGATGAAGCCGCCCTGATAGCGGCTGCCGTCGGCCGAGAGATAGACGCCCTCGCCGTGCGGCTTGCCGTCCTTGAGGGCGCCTTCGTAGCGGTCGCCGTTGGCCCATTCGTAGACGCCCGCGCCGGCGGGCACGCCGGTGACGAAATCGCCCTCGTAGCGACTGCCGTCGGCCCAGGTGAACACGCCCTTCCCGGTGCGCTCGCCGTCGACGAAGGTGCCCTCGTAGCGGTTGCCGTCGGCCCAGACATAGACGCCCTCGCCGGTGCGCTTGCCGTTGACGAAGGCGCCCTCGTAGCGGCTGCCGCTGGCCCATTCATAGACCCCGGCCCCGGTGCGCCTGCCGTTGCGGAACAGGCCTTCGAAGCGGTCGCCGTTGGCGAGCACGATCTCGCCCTCGCCGTGCAGCCGGCCGTTGCGGAACTCGCCGGTGCGCCGTTCGAGGCGGTCTTCGCCCTCTTCCGTGTAGCGCCGCTCCAGGGTGCCCTTGCCGGCGGCGATGCCGTCGGGACAGTCGCCCGACCAGGCATAGGTCTCGCCCGGCCGGGCATCGCGCAGCCAGACCTTGCAGCGCCCGTCGGCGGTGCCGCGCCAGGCGCCGACGCCGTCGTCGACCGCGTCCGGTTCCGCGGCGCTTCCCGCCGCCGCCGCGCTCGTGCCGCCGCCGGCCGCCGGCGCGGTGGCGAGCGCCAGCGCCTGCATCAGCGCCGGCGAGATGCGGCCGCTTTCGGGCAGGCCGTTGGCCTTCTCGAAGGCCCGGATCGCCTCGGCCGTGCGCTGGCCGAAAAGCCCGTCGGGATTGCCGGCGTCGAACCCGCGCGCGTTCAGGGCCTGCTGCACGGCCTGAACGTCCGATTTGGCCGATTGCGCCGGCGCGGCGTGCGGCAGGGCCAGCAGAGCGAGAAACAGCAAGACGGAAAGACGCGGCATGGTCACGGTCTCCTTCCTGATCGCAATCCGGCGGCAGGCGGCCGACATCGATGTCCCACGGGTGATTCGCGGATCTTATACCAGCTTGCCGCCGGCCGGGGCCGGCGGACCCGCGCGTCGATTGTCGTGGGGCCGCAAGGGCCGAACACTCTCGTTACCGCCTTGTGCAGGGCGATATTGGCGCAAATGCGGCATTTTCAAGGTTGCGGCACCGGGCAGGACGGGCGCTGCGGGCGGCGGATTTCAGTCGTCGAGGGCGGCAAGCAGGCGCTCGAGCAGCGGATTGAGCAGGCGCTGACCGCGGGGCGTCGCGCGCAGGCGTCGCGCGTCGCACTGCAGCAGGTCCTCGCCCGCCAGATCGGCGATCGCCGCGCCGAGTCCGGGCCAGTCCAGCGGATCGTGGCCGGTCAGGGCGGCAAAGCGCGCCCGATCGAGGCCGTCGCGCCAGCGCAGGCCCATCATCAGCAGTTCCTCGGCGACTTCGCGGGGCGGCAGCAGGCGATCCTCCTCGCCGGCATCGCCCGTCGCCTCGATGCGGGCGAGCCAGGTATCGGGACCGCGATAGCGGGCCAGCGCGTGGCGGCCGTCGGCCAGGGTCAGCCGGCCGTGCGCGCCGGGTCCGATGCCGGCCCAGTCGCCGCCGGCCCAGTAGATCACGTTGTGCCGGCACTCCGCCCCCGGGGCGGCATGGTTGGAAATCTCGTAGGCCGGCAGCCCCGCCGCCGCGCAAAGCTCCTGGGTCAGCTCGAACTGGTCGGCGCCCGCCTCGCCGTCCAGCGGGGCCCAGTCGCCCCGGCGCACCGCGCCGGCGAAACCGGTGCCGGGCTCGATGGTGAGCTGGTAGA
>JBGTSP010000150.1:0-10392 GCA_041940205.1 Alphaproteobacteria bacterium | reverse complement strand
CGCTCAACGCGATCCTCGGCTTTTCCGATTCGATGCAGCGCGAAATGCTGGGGCCGGTCGGCAACGAGAAGTATCTCGAGTATGCGGGGGCGATCCACACCAGCGGATGCCATCTGCTGGAGCTGGTGAACGACATTCTCGACCTGTCGAAGATCGAGGCCGGCCGGGTCGAGATCGAGACCGTCGATTTCAATATCGGCGACCTGCTGCAGAGCGTCGATTCGGTCTGGCGTTCGCGCGCCGACAGCGCCGGCATCGCCCTCAACCTCGGCCGCGACGAGGACGTGCCGGGTTTCCTCCGGTCCGATCCCACCCGCATCCGGCAGATCCTGTTCAACCTGATCTCCAACGCCCTGAAATTCACCCACGAGGGTGCGATCTCGGTCAACGCCGCGCTGCAGTCCGAACATGACGGCCTGGTGATCCGCTTCTCGGTGAGCGATACCGGCATCGGCATCGAGCCCGAGGCGGTGCCCCGCCTGTTCGAGAAATTCGCCCAGGCCGACGGCAGCGTGACCCGCCGCTACGGCGGCACCGGCCTCGGCCTCGCGATCTGCCGCGAGCTCGTCACCCTGCTGGGCGGCGAGATCGGCGTCGAGACCGTGGCCGGCCAGGGCTCGACCTTCTGGTTCACCATCCGCTGCGAGGCGGGCAACTGGGAGAACGCCGTCGCCGCGGACTTCGCGCCGATGAGCGTGGTCGACGAGACCGCCAGCCTGCCGCCGCGTCACATCCTCGTGGTCGAGGACAACAAGGTGAACCAGACGGTGATCCGCAGCATGCTCGACAATGCCGGGCACACCTGCGAACTGGCGGAGAACGGCCGGGAAGCGGTCGACGCGGTGCAGGCCGGCAGCTACGACCTGGTGCTGATGGACATCCAGATGCCGGAGATGGACGGCGTCAGCGCGACCAAGGCGATCCGCGCCCTCGACGGTCCCGCGCGCTACATCCCGATCATCGCGCTGACCGCCAACTCCATGAAGGGCGACCGCGAGACCTATCTCGCCGCCGGCATGAACGACTACGTCTCCAAGCCGATCCGGCCGGGCACCCTGTTCTCGGCGATCGAGCGCTGCACCACGACGGGCGGCCGCCGCAAATCGGGCGACGCGCCGGGGGCCGCCGAGACCGCGGCCGGCGGCGTCCTCGACCATGCGGAACTGCGCGCCATGGCCGATCTGGTGGGCGCCGCCTTCATCGGCGAACTGCTGGACTGCGTCGCCACCGATTTCGCCAGCTTCTGCCGCGCCTCCGACAAGGCGGAAGGCGCCGTCGACCTGCAGGAGGTCGGCCGGCTGGCGCATGTCCTCAAGGGCACGTTCGGCCAGTTCGGCGCGCGCACCGCGCAGGCGACCGCGGCGGCGGTGCAGCAGGCCGTGCGCGACGGCCGGTCCGACGAGGCCCTGCGGCTGACCGCGATCCTCCGCATCGAGGGCCACGAGGCGCTGCAGGCGCTCCGGGCCTGGACGGCCCGGGAGACCGGCGCGCCGGCCGAGGCCGCGGCCTGACGGGCTTTCCGCCCGCCTTCCCGCCCTTCAGTCCTTCCCGTCCCGCGCGGCCAGCAGCCGTTCCGCCTCGGCCAGGTCGTCGGGCCGGTTGACGTTCAGGAAGGGATCGACCGGCTCGGCGGGCCAGGCCGCCTCGCCGGTCCCGACCGTGGCGGTGAAGCGGTCGATCTTGCGGATATCCTCCTCGACCAGCGCCCGACGCAGCGCGTCGGCGATGCCGACCGGCCACAGGCCGATCACCGGATGGCGACGCCCGCCGGAGGCCGCGCAGGACAGCGGGCGGGCCGCGGCGCGCAAGCGGGCGACCAGGTCGGCCGGCAGCAGCGGCGCGTCCACCGGCGCGGAGATCACCAGCGCCTCCTCCCCCGCGGTCGCGCGGGCCCATTCGAGGCCGGCCAGGATGCCGGCCAGCGGACCGGGCGCATCGGGCACCGGATCGGCGATCACCGGCAGGCCGTAGGCGGCAAACCGGGCAGGATCGCCGTTGGCGTTCAGCACCAGGCGGTCGACCTGCGGGGCGAGGCGCTCGATCACGTGCGCCAGCAGCGGCCGACCGGCGAGCCGGCGCTCGCCCTTGGCGCCGCCGCCCAGGCGCCGCGCCAGGCCGCCGGCCAGGATCACGCCGGCGATGGCCGCGCCGGCGCCGCCGGCCGCCTCAGTCACGGCCGGCCTTGCGCCGGTGCCGGCGATCCTCCTCGGGCACCGTCTCGGGATCGGCGTCGAAGCGCAGCCTTTCGGCCCCCGAGAGGCAGACGAAGCGGCGGCCGCGGGCCCGGCCGATCAGGGTCAGGCCGGCCTGCCGGGCCAGTTCGACGCCCCAGGCGGTGAAGCCGGACCGGCTGATCAGGATCGGCAGCCGCATCTGCACGCACTTGATCACCATCTCCGAGGTCAGCCGGCCGGTGGTGTAGAACAGCTTGCCCTCGGCCGGGACGCGATTGAGGAACATCCAGCCGGCGATCTTGTCGATGGCGTTGTGCCGGCCGACATCCTCGACATAGACCAGCGGGCGGTCCGCCTCGCACAGCACGCAGCCGTGGATCGCGCCGGCCTCCAGGTACAGGCTGGGCCGGGTGTTGATCTTGCGGGTCAGCGCATAGAGCCAGGAGGTGCGCAGTTCGGCATCCGCCGGCAGCGCCGCCTCCTCGAAGCGCTCCATGACGTCGCCGAACAGGGTGCCCTGGGCGCAGCCCGAGGTCAGGGTCTTGCGCTTCAGCTTCTCCTCGAAATCGGTCTGCCGCGCGGTGCGGACGACCACGACCTCGAGTTCCTCGTCATGCTCGATCGCCGTGATCTCGTCGTCGTCGGCCAGCATGTTCTGGTTCAGCAGGTAGCCCACCGCCAGCCAGTCGGGATGATCGCCGATCGTCATCATGGTGACGATCTCCTGGCCGTTCAGGAACAGGGTCAGCGGCCGCTCGACCACCACCCGGGCCTCGACCGGGCGGCCGTCCTGGTCCACGCCCTGCATCCGGTCGGTCAGGGCTTCCGACTCCGGTGCGGGGGCGACGTGGAATTCCGGCAGGCGGGGTGCGCTCATGGCGCGATCATGCGTCGGCGGGCGGGCCGCTTCAATGCGCGGCGACTTGAACCGGAAACGGCATCCCTTTAGGCAGCAGGGGTGCCGTCAACGGCACGGACGGCTGATTGCCGCGCGCCCGACGGCGCGCGGGCGACAAGGGGAGTGAGCGAGGATGGGCGGCGTGCTGATGGTGACCGGCGGCAGCCGGGGGATCGGGGCGGCGGTGGCGCGGCTGGGCGGCGCCCGCGGCTATTCGGTCTGCGTCAACTACCACAGCAACCACGAGGCGGCGCAGGCCGTGGTCTCCGACATCGAGGCCGGCGGCGGCAGGGCGATCGCGGTACAGGCCGACTGCGCCCGCGAGGACGAGATCGTCCGCCTGTTCGCCGCCTGCGACCAGGCGCTGGGGCCGGTCACCGCGCTCGCCGCCAATGCCGGCGTGATCCAGCCCTTCGGCACCCTGCAGGACCTGGACGAAGCCGAACTCGACCGGATGTGGCGCAACAACATCTCCTCCGTGGTGCTGAGCGTGCGCGAGGCGGCCAAGCGCATGGCCCGCAGCCGGGGCGGCGACGGCGGGTCGGTGGTGATCACCTCCTCGGCCGCGGCGCGGCTGGGCGGCGGTGGCTCCGCACTCGCCTACGCGGCCTCGAAGGGCGCGCTCGACACCCTCAATCACGGCCTCGCCCTGGAACTGGGGCCCGAGGGCATCCGCGTCAACGCCGTGCGTCCGGGCCTCATCGACACCGAGATCCACGCCGCCGGCGGCGACGCCGACCGGGTCGAGACGCTGGGCCGGCAGACCCCGATGGGCCGGCCGGGCAGCGCCGAAGAGGTCGCCGATACCATCCTCTACCTGATGTCCGAGCAGGCCTCCTATGTCACGGATTCGATCGTGGAGGTCGCCGGTGGCCGCTGAGGACCGCGCCGCCCGGGAGGCCCGGGCGCGGGAAATCCGCGACATCGCCTATGCCGCCGGCGCCGTGATCCTGGAGATCTATGCCAAGGACTTCGCGGTCGATGCCAAGGCCGACGCCTCGCCGGTCACCGAGGCCGACCGGCGGGCCGAGGCGCTGATCCTCGAGCGCCTGGCGCCGGTGGCGCCGGGCGTGCCCATCGTCGCCGAGGAAAGCGTCGCCGAGGGCCGGATTCCGGACATATCCGGCGGCCGCTTCTGGCTGGTCGACCCGCTGGACGGCACAAGGGAGTTCATCTCCCGCAACGGCGAGTTCACGGTCAACATCGCGCTCATCGAGGCGGGACGGCCGGTCGCGGGCGTGGTCTTCGCGCCGGCCAAGAACCGGCTCTACGTCGCCGCCGGGCCGGATCACGCCTGGCGCGAGGTCGACGGCGGCCCGCCCGAGCCGATCGCCTGCCGGCCCTGCCCGGCCGATGGCGCGGTGGCCATGGTCAGCCGCTCGCACCGCTCGCCGGAAACCGAGACCTGGCTCGCCGGGCGGGCCATCGCCGAGATGCGGGACGCCGGGTCCAGCCTGAAATTCTGTACCCTCGCCGAGGGCGCGGCCGATCTCTATCCCCGGCTCGGCCGGACCATGGAATGGGACATCGCCGCCGGCCACGCGGTGCTGGAAGCCGCCGGCGGCAGCGTCACCTGCCTTGACGGCAGCCCCTTCCTCTACGGCAAGCCGGGCTTCGAGAACCCGCATTTCATCGCGCGAGGCCGCGCGTGAATAGAAAAACGCGCGAGGCCGCGCGTGATTGAACAATGCGCGGGGACGCGCGTGAGCAAGAAAGGCGCGCGGTGACGCGCGTGAGCAAGAAAGGCGCGCGGTGACGCGCGTGAACGAAAGGCGCGGGGACGCGCGTGAACGAAAGGCGCGGGGACGCGCGTGAACGACAAAAGGGAGCAGCACGCATGAGCGACATCCTGCAGAAGGTCCGCTTCGAGCGGATCGAGACCAACGGCATCGCCCTGCGCGCGGCCCTGCTGGGCGAGGGACCGCTCGTCGTCATGGTCCATGGCTGGCCGGAATCCTGGTATTCCTGGCGCCACCAGATGGAACCGCTCGCCGCGGCCGGCTACACCGCCTGCGCCATCGACGTGCGCGGCTATGGCGGCAGCGACAAGCCGCATCCGGTCGAGGCCTACGCGATGGACGCGATCACCGCCGATGTCGCCGGCCTGGTGCCGGCGCTGGGGCACGAGCAGGCGATCCTGGTCGGCCACGACTGGGGCGCGCCGATCGTCTGGAACACCGCCCTGCTGCATCCCGGGCGGGTGCGCGCCGTGGCCGGCCTGTCGGTGCCCTATCTGGGTCCCGGTCCGGCGCCGTTCATCGACATCGTGCGCAAGATCTACACCGAGCAGGGCCGGTTCTTCTACCAGGTCTATTTCCAGGACGAGGGCGTGGCCGAGGCGGAATTCGAGGCCGACATGCGCGGGGCCCTGCGCCGGGTCTATTACGCGATCTCCGGCGATGCGCCCGAGGGCGCCTGGCCGGCCGACAAGAAGCACGGCGATCCGATGCTGAAGGGGCTGGTCGATCCCGATCCCTTCCCCGCCTGGATGAGCCCGGCGGACCTCGACTATTTCGTCTCCGAGTTCGAGGCCTCCGGCTTTCGCGGGCCGCTGAACCGCTACCGCAACCACCGGCGCGACTGGGAACTGCTGTCGGCGCAGCCCGACACGGTGCTGAAGCAGCCGGCGCTGTTCGTCGGCGGCAGCCGCGACCTGGTGCTGAAGATGGTGCCGGGCCGGGACATGCTGGCGCTGATGCAGCCGATGTGCGCCGACCTGCGCGGCGCCCACCTGCTGGAGGGCATCGGCCACTGGACCCAGCAGGAGGCGCCCGAGGCGGTCAACCGGCACCTGCTGGACTGGCTCGCCGGCCTGTAGGCCAAGCCGGAGACCCCGGCAGTGGCGGTCAGGCGACGATCACCGCGTCGTCCGGCGGCTCGGCGTAGAGCCGCGCGACGTCGTCGGCCCGGCAGGCCAGCGCCGCGGCCTGGTTAATGTAGCCCTTGTCGGTGATCTCGTTGGCGTCGCTGCTGGGCGGGCTCTCAAGCAGCAGCAGGCGGGCGACGCGCGTCGACGAGCCCGGGTTGGCGGCGTTGTAGGCCGCCAGCGCCCCGGCCAGCGCGGTCCTGAGTTCGGCCGGATCGGCCGCCGCGCCGCGGGCGCTGGGCCAGGCCAGCAGGGCCACGTAGTCGCGGTCGTGGCCGGCGACCACCGCGTCCTGCAGCCAGGGCGAACAGGCTGCCAGCACCGCCACCCGCACCGCGCCGACGGCGACCCAGGTGCCGGTGGTCAGCTTGAACTCTTCGGCGACGCGGCCGTCGAAGACGATGCCCTGGACCGGGTCGTCGGGGTCGCGCAGCCGGCCGGCATCGCCGATCCGGTAGAAGCCCTCGCCGTCGAAGGCCGTCTCGGTCTGCGCCGGGTTCTCCAGGTAGCCGGGAAAGACGTTCGGTCCCTTCACGCGCAGTTCGTACTTGTCGGCGGCGGGCACCAGCTTGAGCGCGACCCCGGGCACCGGCAAGCCGATCACCCCGGCCCGGTCGATCGGCCAGTGCACCACGGTGGCGAGCGGCGCGGTCTCGGTCGAACCCCAGGCCGACTGCATGATCACCCGGCGCCCCAGCACCTTCTCCGACAGCGCTTCCAGCCGCGCCCACAGGTCCGCCGGCAGCGCCGCGCCGGCATAGAAGATCACCTTCAGGCGGGCGAAGAAGCGCCGGCAGAGATCCTCGTCGGCCTCCAGGAAGGGCAGCAGGGCCGCGAAACCCGCCGGCACGCTGAAATACAGCGTCGGCGAGACCTCGCGCAGGTTGCGCACCGTCTCCTCCACCAGGCCCGGCAGCGGCCGGCCGGCGTCGATATACAGGCTGCCGCCGTACCAGAGGCAGAGGTTGAAGTTGAAATTGCCGCCGAACGTGTGGTTCCAGGGCATCCAGTCCAGCATCACCGGCGGCGTCGCGCCATAGACCGGGCAGCACAGCGACTGCTGCTTCTGGTTGGCGCAGAGCATGCGCTGGGTGTTGATCACGCCCTTGGGCAGGCCGGTCGACCCGGAGGTGAACAGGATCTTGGCGACGCTGTCGGGACCGACCGCGGCGAAGGCCCGTTCCACCGCCTCGCCGGGCTCGGCCTCCAGCGCCGCCAGGCCGTCACCGCCCACCAGCAGGATGTCCTCGTCGATCGCCAGCGCCGCGAGCGCGGCCGCGAAGGGCTCGCGCGCCTCGACATAGACCAGCGCCGGGCGCAACAGGGCGTGGATCGCCTTCAGCTTGGCGTGGTCCTGGCTCATCAGCGAGTAGGCCGGCGAGACCGGGGCCACGGGAATGCCCACCTGCATCGCCGCGAGCTGCAGCAGGGCGAAATTGACCGAGTTGCCCGACAGGATCATCACCGGCCGGCTGCCGTCGAGGCCACGGGCCAGCAGGCCGGCCGACAGCCGGTCGACCCGGGTGCGGACCTCGCCATAACTCAGCCGCCGCCAGTCCTCGCCCGCCCGTTCGGCCAGGAACAGGCTGTCGGGCTTGGCCGAGGCCCAGTGCCGCAGCAACAGGCCCAACTGGTCGGGAAAGGATCCCAGCGGGGTCGGCGAGGACAGCACGAGGCTGCCGTCGTCGCGGCGCTCGCAGCGGACGGCGGGTTCGAGAAAATCTCCCGATACGGGAATGGCGGTCTCGGTCATCGGCAGGGAACTCCCGTCGGTCGACAAAACGCGGCCCGGGCGATTCCACGGGGCCGGGAATTGTTCTAAGCATACAGGCTCCCGCCGCCCCGTCGGCATTCCCGTTCCCCGCCCGTCCCCTGCCCCGCCGCCATGTCGCACATCTCCGAACCCGAAACCCGGCAGGCCTCGCTGCCGCGCGTGACCTTCCGCACCGAGGCGGCGGCCGCCTTCGCGCGGGCCTGGCGGGGCTGGCGCGGCGACGGCCTGCTGCCGACCCGCGCGCAGATGCGGATCGAGGACATCGCCCCGCTGCTGCCCTTCGTGGTGATCGTCGACGTGCTCGACCGCCACACCATGCCGGTACGGCTCGCCGGCACGGCCATCCGCGACACGCTGGGGGTGGAACTGACCGGGCTGAACTATCTCGACCTGGCGGACAAGGGCCAGCGCGAGCGCCGGGCCCGCCTGCTGTTCGACCAGGTCCGCCAGCCCTGCGGCTCCTGCACGCATTTCCCGGTGCCGCTGCAGTCCGGCCTGACCCTGAAGGTCGAGTGCCTGTGCCTGCCGGTGCGACCGGAGGATCCCGAGCGCCTGCCGCAACTGGTGGCGGTCAACGCGCCGCTGCAGGATCCCGGCCTGTTCGACCCGGTCGGCAAGGTGGTGCCGGTCGGCACGGCGGAAGTCTACGGCTATGTCGATATCGGCGCCGGCGTGCCGGCGATGAACCAGGCCGATTACGGCCATCTGTGCGTGCAGGCGGAATTGCCCGGCTAGAAGGTCCCGATATTCAGCCGGGTGCCAGGCCGTCGCGACGGCGTTCCAGGAAGCGCCGCACCGGGGCCGACAGCGGCGCGGCGAGCGCCTGCTCGAAGGCCCGCAGGGCGTCCGCGTCGCGGCCGGCGCGGCGCAGCAGCTCGGCCCGCGTGGCCAGCGCCAGCGCGCCCGCCGGTCCCTCGTCCGCCCCCTCGATCGCCTCCAGCGCGGCCAGTCCCCGCGCCGGACCGTCGCGCATGGCGAGCGCGACGGCGCGGTTGACCTCCAGCAGCGGCGCCGGCTCCAGCCGCCGCAGCACGTCGTAATGCTGCAGGATGGCGTCCCAGTCGGTGTCCTCGAAGCGGGCCGCGGCGGCATGGCAGCCGGCGATGCCGGCCTGGGCGTGGTAGACGCCCAGCGCCTCGGCCGCCATCGCCGCCTTCAGCCGGGCGAAGCCGCGGGCGATCCAGTCGCGCCGCCAGAGGCCGCGGTCCTGGCCGTCGAGCAGCAGCAGTTCGCCCTCGGCATCGGCCCGCGCCGGCAGCCGGGCGCCCTGCAGCAGCAGCAGGGCGGCCAGCGCCTCGGCGTCGGGCCCGGCGGTCGCGGCGTGTCCGACCAGCAGTTCCGCCAGCCGGACGGCCTCGGCGCACAGGTCGGCGCGCACCACCGCGTCGCCCCCGGCGGGGTAATAGCCCTCGTTGAACATCAGGTAGATCGTGCGCATCACCGCCGCCCGGCGCGGCGGCAGGGCGTCGCCCGCCGGCACCTCGAAGGCCCGGCCCGAGGCGGCGATGCGGCGCTTGGCCCGCACCAGGCGTTGCGCCAGGGTGGCCTCGCCCAGCAGGAAGCCCCGGGCGATCTCGCCGACGGAGAAACCGCAGACCGTCTTCAGCGTCAGCGCCACCCGGTCGTCGGGGCGCAGCAGGGGATCGCAGCAGGCGAACATCAGCCGCAGCAGGTCGTCGTCCAGCTCGCCCGGAAAACCCGGTTCCGGCTCGCGCGCCAGGCGGGCCTCCTCCAGCGAGACCAGCGTGGCCTCGCCGGCCCGCGCCGTGGCGCCGCGGCGCAGCACGTCCAGCGCCCGGTTGCGCGCGGCCCGGAACAGCCAGGCCTCGGGCCGTTCCGGGATGCCGCGGAACGGCCAGGTGGCGAGTGCGCGGGCCATCGCCTCCTGCACCGCTTCCTCGGCCAGGTCCAGCCGCGCCGGGCCCAGGTGCCGGGTCAGCATGGCCACCAGCCGTCCCGCCTCGTGGCGGAACAGGTGGTCGACCAGGCCGCCGACCCCCGGCCCCGGCGCGACGGGATCCCCGTCCATCGCCGTTGCGGCCTCAGCCCACGTCGTGCACCTGCCGCAGCTCGATCCAGCCGCCATGGGCCAGGTGCGGGCACGAGCGCGAGATCGACACCGCCTCGTCATAGTCGGCCGCGGCGATGCGGAAGAAGCCGCCCATCACCTCCTTGGCCTCGGCATAGGGTCCGTCGGTGACCGAGAAGTCCTCGCCGCCGCCGTTCAGGTGCCGGCCGCCGTCGTCGGTCAGCTTGTCGCCGCCCACCAGCTTGCCGGCTTCCGCCATGCGCTGGCTCCAGTCCTTGTATTCCTGGATCACCGCCTGGATCTGCTCGGGCGAGATGTCGGTATCGCCGCCCGGGCTCTGGTGCAGGAACAGCATGAATTCGGCCATCGTCTCCTCCTCCGTTTCGGATCGCCGGCGCGGCCATTCGCGCCGGTTCCGCAGCCATGACGGGCGAGGACGGCGCAAATCGACAGGCCGGCGGATTTTTTCCGCGCGCAGGGAAGAAGTGTAGCCGACGGGCGCGGCCTCCGGGGTCGGCTGCCTGCCTCAGCGGTGGCCGATCATCGCCAGGAATTCGCGGCGCGTGCTGGCGTTCTCGCGCATCGCCCCCAGCATGGTGCTGGTCACCATGTCGACGCCAGGCTTGTGCACGCCGCGGGTGGTCATGCACT
>JBGTSP010000149.1:0-10461 GCA_041940205.1 Alphaproteobacteria bacterium | reverse complement strand
GATCATGCGGCGGACGGCGACCGGCACGACCAGCGAGCTCAACCTCGCCGACTATTTCCGCTCCAACAACATGAAATACGAAGCGGTGGTCTTCAACACGTCCGATGAAGTCATCAAGGCTTACGAAAGCGGCCGCTGTGATGTGTTCACCACCGACGTCTCGCAGATTTACGCAGAGCGCCTGAAGCTCTCCAAGCCCGACGACCACATGATCCTGCCGGAACTGATCTCGAAAGAGCCGCTCGGGCCGCTCGTGCGGCATGGCGATGACCAGTGGTTCGACATCGTCAAGTGGGTGCTGTTCGCGCTGCTGCAGGCGGAGGAATCCGGCATCGGCGCGGACAATGCCGATCGCGTCGGCGCCGACGCGCCGCCGGCGGTGCAGCGTCTTCTCGGCCGCGCGGGCGATGCCGGCGAACAGCTCGGCCTCGATCCCCACTGGGCCCTCCGCGCCATCCGCCAGGTGGGCAACTATGGCGAGATCTACGACCGCAATGTCGGCCCGGGCACGCCGCTCGATCTGCCGCGCGGTCTCAATGCCCTGTGGACCAACGGCGGCCTGCTCTACCCGATGCCGATCCGCTGAATTGCGGCCGCCGCCGGCCGGTCCGGCACGCGTGCGGGTTGTGAAGGTCTGGCGGCGGGGGGCGGGCGGCGCCTATTGTGCGGGCGCATCGGTGCGCCGGACCCGGCCGGGACTGGCACGCACCCGGTGCGGCCGGCAGAAACTGGGGATCGCATGATCTGGACGCTGCGCAGGATTCTGGTCGTGATCGTCCTGATCTCGTCGCTGACGATGGTCGGCACGCTGGTCTGGGTGACCGAGACCTTCGAGCGCTTCGCGCTGGAAAGCCAGAACGACGTCACCGCGGCGACGGTACGCTATCTCGTGCGCCAGAGGGTGTCGGGCGACTATGCGCGGGCCGTCGTGCCGTTCGCCGACGAATGGTCGCGGATCGCCACGCTGCTCAACGGCATGCGCGAAAACGCCCCGGACAAGGCGCGCTTTGCCGCCAACCAGATGATGCAGGCGCTGGAGGTCACCAACCAGCAGATCCGCCTCCGGGCCGTCGTGGTCTACGACCGGGAAATGCGCGCGGTGGCCCGGGCCGACCGGGGATCGGGCGAGAGCGTCGAGGCGGTCCCGGCCCTGCTCGAACGCCTGCGCGGCCGCGACCTGCGCGCGCGGCGGATGATCGAGACGGTGCTGTGGCGGGGCGGGGACGGCAGGCCCCTGCACAGCACGATCGCGCCGGTCGGCGGTTTCCAGGTGCTGGGTTTCATCGAGTTCGTGACCGACCCCCTGCATGAACTGGACGGTCTGGGGCAGATCTTCGCGGGTGTCTTCCGACTGGACGACGGCGAGGGCGGGGAGCGCTATGTCGATCCGGGCAGCCTCGGGGTGCTCGACGATCGCGATCCCGACAGTCTCGAGACGCTGTCGGTGCGGATCGAGGACGCCCTCGGCGGCACCTGGGCGGTCGCCCACCTGACCCGGGACATGTCGGCCTTCACCGGCCAGGTCGGCGACCTGCGAAACCAGGCGCTGTCGATTCTCGCCGCCGTCGTGCTCGCCAGCGTGCTGGCGAGCTGGCTGCTTCTGCGGCTGGCGGTGTTCCGGCGGCTGAAGGATTTCGCCGCCGCCATGATGGCGCTTGCCCGCGGCGCCGACGAGGTCGCCCTGCCGCAGGTCGGGCCCGACGAGTTCCGCACCATGCGGGCGGCCATGGAGACCCTGCGCACGGCGGTGATCGAACGCGAACGCGCGGAGGCGGAGGCGCGCCGCGCCCGGGACGAGGCCGAGCGCCAGGCCGGACTGTTGCGGGCGACGCTGGAGAATGTGGGGCACGGCATCTGCGTGCTCGACAGCCAGCACCGGCCGCTGGTCTGGAACGACGCGACGGCGAAGCTGACCGGGATCCCCCTCGAGATGTTCGAGCGCGGGGAAACGTTCGAGGAGATGATCGAGTACCAGCGCCGCAACTACCGGCCGGAGGTCTTCGAGGCGGTTCGCGCCAACAACCGGCCCGGCGGCGAGCGCCCGGCCGAGGACGGCATCAGCATCGTGGAGACCCGCTACGACCGCCCCGGGCATGAACCGGGGACCTGGGTGCAGGTCGCCTCGCGCCTGCTGCCCGACGGCATGAGCGTGCGGACCTATCAGGACATCAGCGAACGCCGGCAGGCCGAGGAGCGGATCCGGACCAGCGAGCAGCGGCTGCAGACCCTGCTCGACAACATGCCGGTCGGTGTCGCCTTCTTCGACACCGAGCGGAACCTGGCGTTCTGGAACACCAACTATTGCGATTTCGTCGGACTTTCCGACGGGGACATCAGGGGAAACCGCACCTACAACGCCTTCGCCACCCTGTGCGAAAGGCAGTTCGCCTACCTCAACAGGGATGCGACGAAGCCGTTCCGCGAGCTGCACGATGCCGTCCTGTTCCCCGACAGTCGGCGGGTGAACGAGATCGGCTACCAGGGCGCGGTGCGTCACATTCGTGGCATCTCGCAACCGATCGAGGGCCTGGGCTGGATCCGCATCCTTGTCGACATCACAGACCGCAAGCGGGCCGAGGAACGCATCCGGGACAGCGAGCGGCGGCTGCGGGCGATCATCGACAATACGCCGAACTCGATCTACCTGAAGGATCTCGACTACCGCTACACCCTGGTCAACCGGGCGATCGCGTCACGCCAGGGATTCACCACGGAGGCGATGATCGGCCTGTCGGCGGGCGATCACTTCTCCGCCGATATCGCGCAGCGGATCGAGGCGCACGAGCGAACGGTGATCGAGACCGGCGAGGCCAGCGAGCGCGAGATCGCGCTCACCGTGCCGGGACAGGAATCCTATATCGCGCTGATGACCAAGTTTCCGGTGATCGGCGACGACGGCGAGATCACCGGCGTCGGCACCATCACCTACAACATCACCGACCGGAAACGGGTGGAGACCGAGCTGCGCGAGGCGCGGGCCGAGGCGGAGGAACAGACCGCGCTGCTCCGGCTTACCCTGGAAACCATGGGCGACGGGATCCTGGTGCTGGACCGGGACAAGCGGGTCCGCCTCTGGAACGAGCTGGCCGCCTATCACACCGGGCTGTCGCGCGACGTCCTGGCGCGCGGCGAGCGCTTCGAGGCGATCGCCACCTACCGCAACGCCAGCATTCCGCTCGACCCCGAGGCGGTGCGCACGATCGAGACCTTCAACGCCCGCGTCGCCGCCCGCGAAAGCGACGTCGCCGCCAGCTACCAGCGTCGCGGGCCGACCCCGGAGAGCTGGATCCAGGTCAACCTGCGCGGCCTGCCGAACGGCGGTACCGTCGCCACCTATCACGACATTTCCGAACTCAAGCACGCCGAGCACGAAGCCCGGGAGAGTGCGGACCTGCTGCGTCTGACGATGGAGCATATCGACCAGGGTTTCAGCGTGCGCGATGTCGGCGACAAGGTGCTGCTGTTCAACAACCGCCTGAGCGAACTGCTGGGCGTGCCGCGGGACTTCTACGAGCGACGGACCGAGCGCCACGAGTTCCTCGCCCACTACCGCCAGGCCGGCACGCACGACGACATGGCGCCCGAGCTGCGGGAGAAGATCGAGGACTGGATCGCCAGGGCCAATCGCGGCGAAGCGGTCGAGCGGCTGGCCTACGAGAGGCGCGGACCGGACGATACCTGGCTGCTGTGCGTGCTGAACCAGACTCCCGACCGCAAGCAGGTGCGCAGTTTCACCGACATCACCCGGCTCAAGCGCGCCGAGGAGGAGGCCCGCGATGCCATGGCCGCGGCGCTGACGGCGCAGAAGCTGGCGGAGACGGCGAACCAGGCCAAGTCCGACTTTCTCTCCAGCATGAGCCACGAACTGCGCACGCCGCTGAACGCGATCATCGGTTTTTCGGAGTTCATCTACGAGGACCGGGAGCGTCCGGTCACGCCGGAGCAGCGCGATTGCGTCGCCCAGGTGCTGAAGGCCGGCCGGCACCTGTTGACGCTGATCGACGAGGTGCTCGATCTCTCGAAGATCGAGACCGGCGCCATCGCTCTCTCGATCGAGCCGGTCGATGTCGGCCAGGTGGTCGACGAATGCGTTTCGCTGACCGCCTCGATGGCGGCCCAGCGCGGCATCGCGATCCACAACCGTCTTGCGGGTGGCCTGCTGCCACCGATCCGCGTCGACCGGGTCCGTTTCAAGCAGGCCCTGCTGAACTTCATTTCCAACGCCGTGAAATACAATCACGCGAACGGCGAGGTCTTCATCGAACGCCTCGACAGCGAAACCGGCAGGGTGCGGCTGGCCATCCGCGACACCGGGCCCGGGATTCCGGCCTCGCGCATCGACAGCATCTTCGATCCCTTCGACCGGCTTGGCGCCGAGAACAGCGATGTCGAGGGGACCGGTATCGGCCTGACCATCACCAAGCGGCTGGTCGAGCAGATGGGCGGCGAGATCGGGCTTTCCAGCACGGTCGGCGAGGGCACGACCTTCTGGGTGGATTTCGCCACCACGCGGGAGCGGCCGGTGGTCTATTCCGGCGGGACCGGGACGGACGAGACGGAGGGACGGTCGCTCAGCGGCACGATCCTGCATATCGAGGACAATCCGACCAACCTCGAACTGGTGCGCCGGATACTCGGCCGGCAGTCCGGCGTGCACCTGATCGAGGCGCCGTCGGCCGAGTTCGGGCTGGTGCGCGCCCGCAACGAGGAACCCGACCTGATCCTGCTCGACATCAACCTGCCGGGCATGGACGGCTATGACGCGCTGGCCCAGCTCGAGGCCATGCCGGAGACCCGGCAGGTGCCGGTGATCGCGTTGACCGCGGCGGCGACGGAAAACGACATGGCGCGCGGCCGCACCGCCGGCTTCTACGCCTATCTGACCAAGCCGCTTTCGGCCCGGACCCTGATCGAGACCATACACCGCGCGCTCAGCCCGGTTGCGGCTTCCGAGGCGGATGCCGCGACGGCGCCCCTGCGCGAGGGCAAGGTGATGGTGATCGACGACATGGTGGTGAACCTTGCGGTCGCCGGGCGTCAGTTGAGCCGGCTCGGGCTGGCAAGCGAGCTTGTCGAGGATCCGAAGGACGGTCTCGAACGGCTGCTTGCCGGCGACTACGCCGCCGCCCTGGTGGATATCAACATGCCGGGGATGACGGGTCTCGAACTGACCGAACGGCTGCGCGCGGCCGAACGGGACACCGGCCGCCACACCCCGGTGATCGCGCTGACCGCGAGCTACGGTTCGGAAGAGGAGATCAGGCGCTATCGCGAGGCGGGCATGGACGGCCAGCTCTCGAAGCCGGTGACGGTGGAAGCGCTGGCGGGCGTGCTGCGCCGCTGGATCGCGCTGGAAGGCGACGGGTCGGGACAGCCGGCTCCGGAGCCGCAGGGCGCCGCGATGCGCGCGTCGGCCGGGGTGCAGGAGGATGCGGCGGGGGAGGATTCGGCGCGGGATGACGGAACGCCGGTCGATCTGGCGGCGCTGGCCGGCATTCTCGGCAGCGATGATCACGGCGAATTCGCCCGGCTGCTCGACCTGTTTATCAGGACCTTCCCCGACGACCTGTCGCGGCTGGAGGCGGCGATCGCCGGCCGGGATCCCGAGGCGACCCGGCGCGCGGCGCACGCGGCGCGATCCTCGGCGGCGAACACGGCGGCCCGCGCGCTGGCGGCGCGGCTGGCGGCGATCGAGGAGGGCGCCCGGGGCGGCGACTGGCCGGCGCTGGAGGCCGACCTTGCGGCGGTGCGCCCGGCCTTCGCCGCGGTTTCGGATTTCGTCGCTCGCTTCGCGACCGCGCGGGCGCGGTGATGATGTTCTCGCGCCCGAATTGATCCTAGTCTTGGGTGGAGATTGTCGGGCCGGCTGCACGTCCGCGGCCGGCTGCAGAGGACGGGAGAAGGCATGAGCGGTTCGCGGACGCAGGCGGAGACGATGGCGGCCCTGAAACAGGCCCTGGGGCCGGGCGGCTGGCTCGAGGATCCGGCCGACACGCTGAAATACCGCACCGACTGGCGCGGCCGGCAGACAGGCGAGGCGCTGCTGGTGGCCCGGCCGGACAGCACGGCGGGCGTGCAGGCGGTGGTCCGGATCTGCGCCGAGGCTGGCATCGCGATCGTGCCGCAAGGCGGCAATACCGGCCTCGTTCTGGGGTCGATTCCCACCGAGGCACGGCCCACCGTGTTGCTGACGCTGGAGCGGATGAACCGGATCCGCCGGATGGATCCGGACAATTATTCCATGGTGGTGGAGGCCGGCTGCGTCATCCAGAACGTGCAGGACGCCGCGCGGGAAGCGGGCCGGGAGTTTCCCTTCTCGCTGGCCTCCGAAGGCAGCTCGACCATCGGCGGCACGCTTTCGACCAATGCCGGCGGCAACAACACGATCCGTTTCGGCAATGCCCGCGAGCAGGTGCTCGGGCTGGAAGTGGTGCTGCCGGACGGCAGCCTGTTCGAAGGTCTCAACACCCTGCGGAAGAACAACACGGGCTATGACCTGAAACATCTCTTCGTGGGCGGCGAAGGCACGCTGGGCATCATCACGGCGGCCGCCATGCGCCTGGTTCCGGCCTTCGCGCAGCGCCAGACCGCCCTGCTGGCGGTGCCCGATCCGGCCGCGGCGCAGGCCCTGCTGGCGGATGCACGGGCGCTGTCGGGCGATACCGTGCTGGCTTTCGAACTGATGCCGCGCATGTGTCTCGACCTGGCGTTGCGGCACCTGGCGGGGGCGATCGACCCGCTGGCGACGCCGTCGCCCTGGTACGTGCTGGCCGAGCTCGCGACCGCATCGCCGATCGACGACCTGCGCGCCAAGCTGGAGGCGATCCTGGAGCGGGCGATGGAGCGCGGCCTGGTGAGCGACGGCGTGATCGCCGAAAGCGAGAGCCAGAGGGGCGAGATCTGGCGGTTGCGCGAAGGCCAGGCCGAGGTCGGCGTGCGCGAGGGACGGGTCGGCTCCTGCGACGTCTCGGTGCCGGTGTCCCGGGTCGCGGACTTCCTCGGGCGCGCCGAGGCGCTGCTCACCGAGGAGCTGCCCGAGATCCGTCTCAACCCCTTCGGACACATGGGCGACGGCAACATCCACTACGTCATGTACGCGCCGGAGGCGATGTCGGCGGAGGTCTGGAAGCAGCGCCTGCCGGCGCTCGCCGATGCGCTCGACGGCCTGATCGTCGAGATGGACGGCAGCTTCTCGGCCGAGCACGGCATCGGATCGGAGAAGAAGCGGCAGCTCGAGCGTTTCGCCGCGCCCTCCCGGCTGGCGCTGATGCGGGCGATGCGCACGGCCATCGATCCCGAGGGGATCATGAATCCCGGCAAGATCTTCTGAAGACCGGCCCCGGCAACACCCTGTAGCACGCGTTGATTGGGCGTCCGCGCCGCCTGTTGCTACCTCTTGGCCGTTCCCCCGCCACCCGGAGTATCCCCATGGCATCCGCAAGCCCGTCCTTCGACCTCGTGATCTTCGATTGCGACGGCGTGCTGGTCGATTCCGAACCGCTGTCGAATGCCGCGCTGGCGGAAACCTTCCAGGCCTTTGGCTTTCCGATCTCGGAACAGACCTGCATCGAGCAGATGAAGGGGCACACGCTGCCCTACTGTTTCGAGCTCGCCGAGCGGCTGGTCGGCCGACCGGTGCCGGCGGATTTCCACGCCGCCCTGCAGGCCGAGACCTTCGCGCGCTTCCGCCGCGACCTGCAGGCCGTGCCGGGCGTGCGCGGCTTGGTGGAGCGGCTGCAGGAAGCCGGCATCGCCACCTGTGTCGCCTCGTCCGGCGAACACGAGAAGATGGCGGTTTCGCTCGGCGTGACCGGCCTGGCGCCGCTGTTCGAGGGGCGCATCTTCTCGCGCACCGACGTCGCGCGGGGCAAGCCCGCCCCCGACCTGTTCCTGCATGCGGCGGCCCGCCTGGCGCGACAGCCGGCGACCTGCCTGGTGATCGAGGACAGTCCCCCCGGCGTGCAGGCCGCGCGCGCCGCCGGCATGCGCTGTTTCGGCTATGTCGGCGGGTCGCTGTCGAGCCCGCTCGCCGAACATGGCGCGATCGAGTTCGACGACATGGCGGACTTCGCCGACCGCCTGCTCGCCGCGGCCTGAGGCGCGCTCCCGGTCGGGGTGAGGGGATCAGCGTGCGCGCAGGGTCAGGGTATCGTTCTCGAAACTGAAGCCTTCGAGCCGGTTGAGGAAGCTCATGCCGAGCAGGCTTTCGCGCATGGCCGCCCGGTTGACCGAAGCGGGCAGATCGTCGACCCGGATCGGCCCGACCTCAAGGCGACGAAGGCGCACCGGCGCGCCCTCGCCGACCCCGTTCGCGGTTTCGAACCGCTGGGTGAAGGCCAGCGCCTCGGGATCGAAGCCGGCGCGCTTCGCGTCCGCGGGCGACAGCACCACGGCGCTGGCCCCGGTATCGATCAGGAAGCGGATGTCGGCGCCGTTGACCCGGGCCATGACGTAATAGTGTCCGCCCCGGCCGGCCTGCAACTGCACCACCCCGGGCGCGACCTCGCGGGCCCGGTCCGGCAGCAGGCCGCCCGACACCCGATCGGCGACCCCGGCGAGTTCGAAACGGTAGCTGTAGCCGATCGCCAGCACCCCGGCGATCGCGGTCCAGACGGCGATGTTGCGCAGCATCTCGCCGAAGCCGAAGCGTGGCGCGAACAGGATGCCGCTGGAGACCAGGGCCAGCACGCCGAGCAGCCGGATCAGGTCGATCCAGGCATCCTCGTCGCCGGCGACGCCGGGAAAGGCCCGCATCAGCGCCCACAGGCCAAGACCCGCGAGAACCAGCAGGACGAGCCAGGGGAAGAGGCCGCGAAACCGCCGCGAACCGGAAGGCGCGGGCCGGCGGGACCAGGGATCGGGTGGTGCGGGCATGGTCGGGACGATAGCCGGGAATGCAGTGATCCGCATGTCCGGCCAGCGGCATCTACGGAAAAGACCCCGGCAAGTGCAGTTGCGGGCGCGTGTCGTCCGATTTAAGGCGGTTGCCGCCTACTAGCCGGCAAGTTCGGACCGGTATTCCGAAGGACCCGCGGTCGCCCCAAAAAGAAAGCCGGGCCAAAAGGCCCGGCGAGTCAAACAGGGAGGCTTCACGTCTTGGGAGACGTAAACCGAGCGGTCGCACAATCAGGGGGTCCGGCGAGCCGCTCGACCAATGAATATTGCGTTGCAACATCCAATGAACCCTATTTAGGGGCGCAGACCGCCGACGACCATGCTCGCAAATGCAAGTTTGCCATGCATCTATTGCATGGCTTAACCCCGGGCCATGAAAGCCCTGCAAATCGGCGGATTTTTGCTCAGAATGCCGAATCCTTGAGCGAGCCCAGCAGGAAGTCGCGAAACACCTGGACACGTTTCGTGTTCCGCATCTCCTCCGCGTAGACGAAGAACAGCTCCACCGTCGGCCCTTCGATCTCGGGCAGGATTCGCACGAGTTCGGGATGTTCCATCGCCATGTAGTCGGGAATGCCGGCAATGCCGACGCCGGCCTCGACCGCCAGCATCAGGCCGTAGATGTTGTTGACCTGCAGGATCGGTTCCGGCCGCCGGCCGCTGGCCTTGCCCGCCAGCACCAGCAGCCAGTTCACGTGGCGCAGGGTCTGCGGCGCGCTGGAGCCGTAGGTGACGATGGGATGGCGGGCGAGTTCCTCGACCGTGCGCGGCGTGCCGTGGGTCTTCAGGTAATCGCGCGACGCGTAAATATGGTAGTGCACCGTGACCAGGCGACGCTTGATCAGGTCGGGCTGGGTCGGCTCGTACAGCCGGATCGCCACGTCAGCCTCCCGCATCGCCAGATCGAGCTCGCGATCCTCGCAGATGATGCTGGGGCGGATGTCGGGATAGAGCTCCATGAACTGCTTGATGCGCGGCGTCAGCCAGGTCGAGCCGAACCCGACCGTGGTCGTCACCCGCAACTCGCCGGTCGGCTTGTTGCGGGTATCGGCCAGGATCATCCGGGTCGCCGCCAGCCGGTCGAACACGTCGTGCGCGGTGCGGAACAGCACCTCGCCCTGCTCCGTGAGCTTCAGGCCGCGCGCGTGCCGGTGGAACAGCGGCACGCTGAGATCGTCCTCGAGCGCCGAAATCTGCCGGGAAATCGCCGACTGGCTGAGATTCAGCTCGTCGCCGGCATGGGTGAAGCTGCCGGCCTGGGCGACGGTGTGAAAGACCCGCAGCTTGTCCCAGTCGAGATCATTGCGGCCGGGCATGGCCTGCTCCCTGCCGGGCGGTCATTCCGCCGCCTCCGCCGCACCCTCCAGTTCGGCGAGAAACTTCTCGGCCTCCAGCGCCGCCATGCAGCCGGTGCCCGCCGCCGTCACCGCCTGGCGATAGACCTTGTCGGTAACGTCGCCCGCGGCGAAGACCCCGGGGATCGAGGTCAGCGACGTGCCCGGCGTCACCTGCAGATAGCCGTCGTCGTCGAGCGGCAGCTTGCCCTTGAACAGCTCGGTCGAGGGG
>JBGTSP010000148.1:0-10477 GCA_041940205.1 Alphaproteobacteria bacterium | reverse complement strand
ACGAACTCGGTCTGGCCCGGATGGGTGAAGCCGACGCCGTACAGCTGTTCCTTGCCAACCGGCGCGGTGACGATGCCGGCAGCCGATCCGGTGCGGGCAAGGCCGACCGCGACCTCCAGTGCCTGGAAAGCGGTGCGGGCGCCATCGATGCTGGGCGTGCCGGGCACGATCTCGCCCGCTTCGGCCACCTGCATGCAGGGCAGGGCGCGCTCGAACACCTGCGCGGCTTCCTCGGGCGATCCGACGATCTCGACCGGGCCGAGCCACACCGCGCGCAGCGATGCGGCATCGCCGACAGCGAAGAAGGTGGGCAGGCCACGCGCTTCGCGCATGACCCATGCCTTGGCGACGATTTCCGGTCCGATGCCTGCCGGGTCGCCGAGCGAGACGGCGAAGGGCGGCAGGCTGACCGGATCAGTTATATTCGATAACGGCATCGCGGCGAAGATCGCGCAGATAGATGCGGGCGCGCTTGTTGACGCGTTCCTCTTCCAGCTGGGCCTGGATCTGTTCGGGATTGGGGGCGTTGGCCGACTGCGGCTCGTCGCGGCCGCAGACGATCAGGACGCGGACGCCATCGTTGATCGAGCCGAAGGGCGGGGTGGATTCGCCGACCTGCAGATTGACCAGAATGTCCTGCAGCTGGGGCGGCAGGTCGCGCAGCTTCACATTGTCATTGTCGACCACGTCGGCGCCGATGCGGGCACCGATCTCGTTCGCCTGACCGCAGCCCTTGATCTCCTTGACCGCGGCGGCGAAGGTCGCGGCCTTCTGGCTGGCGGCTTCCTTGCTGGTGCCGGCCGGGAAGAGGACCGACAGCTGCTTGAGGCTGAGCAGCGAATCGCGCGGATCGGCGGTCAGCACCTTGCGCTTGTCCATCACGTAGATGATCGACATGCCGCCCACCGTCTCGATCGGGCCGGCGAGCTGGCCGACCTGCAATTCGGTGGCGGCCTGCGCCAGTTCGGTCGGCAGCTGGCTGGGGCGGACCCAGCCGAGATCGCCGCCGACGACGGCGGTGGAAGCTTCGGAGAACTGACGGGCATAGGCGGCGAAGCTGCCGCCCTGCTTGATCTGTTCGATGATGTTGCGCGCGTTGGCCGTGATCTGGTCACGGTTTTCCGGCGTCGAGGACAGGTAGATTTCGCTGATCCGCACTTCGTCGCTGCCCTTGGCGGCATTGAGGCGATCGACCACCGACTTCACTTCGTCTTCGGAGACGTTGACGAAGGGCTGGATGTTGCGGCGGAGCAGGCGGCTCCAGGCCAGTTCGCCCTCGATCTGGCGCTTGATGCTGCTGGCCGAGCTGCCCTGTTCGCGCAGATACTGGTCGAACTGGGGCGGCGACTTGCGGAAATTGGCCGCGACGCGCTCATAGCTCTGGTTCACTTCGGCCGGATCGATCTTGATGTCGTTGGCCGCCGCTTCCTGGATCTGCAGCGTTTCGTCGATCAGGTTGCGCAGAACCTGGACGCGCAGCCGCTCCTTCTCCTCGGCCGACACCTTGCCGCCATTGGCGGTGATGATGAGAGCCAGGCGCTGGTCGACATCGGTGCCGGTGATGATGCGGCCGTTCACGATCGCCGTTGCCTTGCGGACATTGGGATCATTCTTGCCGAAGATGGTGACATCCTTGGGCAGGTTCAGGCCCTGATCGGCGTCATCGTCGACGGCCTGGGCCGATACGGTCTGTGCCGCCATGCCCAGAAGGGCGGTGGACAGGAACAGGGTGCGCAGGCCCGAGCGAACGGATTTGGGCGAGAAAACGACAGAAAGCATCGTCGGCAAAAATCTCCAATACGGTCGGGAGCCAATGCCCCGTTCCGCCTTAACCGGTCCTGAGCGGACGGCGGGAAGGCAGTTCCTTATATGCCAATATTGCGAAAAGCCAGCCGCAGCTGGAAGCTGTTGCCGGCGCGCGCGTCACCGTTGGTCTGATAGTCGCGCCGCCATGTAAAGCCCAGCGTCAAACAATCATCCTCATAGGCAACGCCAAGGCGCTGGCGCACGGGCTCATAGCCGTCGGCCGTGGTACCCGGATCTTCCTGCGCGCCGGTAAGATCGATGACGGTCGAGCCGAACACCGACCAGAAGCGGGCGAACTGGATGCGGCCGCCCAGGCGCAGTTCCTCGCGGTCCTGCAGATCCTCCAGCGTGATGTTGGCGTTGCGGTTGAGGCGCAGATAGCTGATCTGGGCATAGGTCTTCTTGCTGCCCACGGTCGCGTCGACCTCGTTCCGGCGGACCGCCAGATTGTCCTTGTCGACCCGGAAGCGCTGGGTGAAGCTGACGAAATCCTTGTAGCGGATGGTCCAGCGGCCGACGATGTCGGACATGCGGTCGGACAGGCCGGTGCCGTCGGGCAGGATGCTGGCGCGGTTGTCGAGCCGGTAGCTCTGGCCGACATTGGCGTCGAGCGTGAAGTCGGGCAGCGCCAGATTATATTCCAGGCCATAGGTGATGCGGCTCGAATCCTCGAACCGGTCATAGCCCGCGAAGCGGTTGAGCGCGAAGAGGTTGCTGTCCTCCAGATCGACCGACCGGGCATCCTCATTGGGCACCGACAGGTTGGCGAGATGGGGCGAGGCGACGATCTGGACGCGCGGGGCGATACGCTGCACGCCGCCGAAGGCCTCACCCATGAAGGGCCAGCGCATGTCGACCGCGGCGGCGGCGATGCCGCGCGCCTTCCAGCCCGGATCGCCGGCATAGCTGATCGTGTCGGTCAGCAGATTGTCGCTGCTGTGATAGACGTCGCCGCGCAGATAGGTGGTGAAATTCACTTCCTGGCCAAGGCCGGTCAGCTTGCGCAGATTCCATTCGAACGCGGCAAAGGCGCGCTGGGTATCCTGCCCCTCGGTCCGGGTGATCGCCAGCGTATTGGCCTGGAACTGGATCTGGCCGCCGAGCAGCGGATCCTTCATCCGCAGCCGATAGTCCATGACTGGCAGGGCGATCGGCATCTGGCCCTGGGGATCATCGACGCGCAGCGTCTGCACCGCCCAGCCGGCGAGCGAGAAATAGCTGTTCTCGCCGATCCGCTGGACGCCCAGGGTCGAACGCAGCCGGTCGTCGCGGCTGATGTCGTAGCGGCGCAGGAAGGTGCGGTCGGTGGCGACCCGGATCGATCCGTTGACGCTCCATTCGGGCGACAGCTGCATGCCGCCGCTGGCGTCGATCGCGCCGCGAATATCCTTTTGCGAATCGGTCGGCGTGATGCCGCTCGACCGGCTGCCATAGGTGGCATAGCCGGTGATCTGATAGGCACCGCGATCGTAGAGATGGCGGAAATTGCCTTCGATCATCGGCAGCGAATCGCTGTAGACGTGCGGCGTGACGGTCAGGTCGCGATTGGGTGCGAGCTTGAGATAATAGGGGACCGCGACCTCGAAGCCGTTGACCCGGTCATAACGGATATTGGGGACCAAGAGGCCGCTGCCGCCGTCGTCGCCGACCGGATGCGACAGGCCCGGCACCGGGATCAGCGGCAGGCCGAACAGCTCGACATTGGCGCGGGTATAGGAGACGCGCTGCTTGGTCGGGTCATAGACGACCTTGACTGCGTTGATCTGCCAGGTCGGTTCCTTGGGGCAGCCGTCGCTGCCCTCCACCGGACAGCCGGTGTAGGCGGCGTGGTGCAGCGTATAGACGCCATTGACCCGCTCGCCCTTGGTCGCGGCCATGCGGCCGCCCTTCTGGAGGACCAGCAATATATTGTCGACCGCGCCGTCCTTGAGCGTATCGGTGACATCGAAGCGATCGCCATAGGCGACATTGCCGTCGGGATCGATCACCGAGACGGCGCCCTGTGCCTCGACCTTGCCGGTGTTGCGGTCCCACACGATCTTGTCGGCGCGCAGCCGGTTGCCGTCGCGCAGCAACTGGACATTACCGGTGGCGGTCACGACCTGACTGTTGGTGTCATATTCCAGCGTATCGGCGGCGAAGCCGATTTCCTGGTCATTGTCGGGCACCGGCGCGTCGGGCGCGCTGATCGGCGTCTGGGGCTCGTTCAGCTTGGGCTCGGGCGCCTGTTGCGCATGGGCCAGCGGCGCCGCGAGCAGGCAGGACGAGGCAGCGCCGGCAAGCAGCGCCTGTTTGAACGACAGGGGAAACACGGAAATCTGCAAGCGTAGGGGCCTCTTTGTGGGCACTTCTGGTCCCTGCCTATCGCACTGCTTGGCCCGCGCCGCAATCGCTGCTCGCATTCGGGACGGCGGAAATCCGCCGAATGGCTTTGCAGAGCGGCAAAGCCGCACTATCTGGCTGAAACAAGAACGACACGGCATTCCAGAGAAAAGGCCCCCAGATGGACATCCAATTCAGCCCCACGCGCCCCCAGGTCGACACGTTGGTCCTTGCCGTGGCGAAGGGGACTGTCGACAGCCTGCCGCTTACCGCATCGACCACGCTGGTCGCCGGCGCCGCCGCCGCGCGCTTTGCCGGTGAGGCAGGCGGCAGCGTCGAGAGCTTCGTCGAGGAGGGCGGCGCGGTGCTGCGCGTCCTGCTGCTGGGCATCGGCAATGGCAGTGCGGCCGACCTGGAGCGGGCCGGCGGCGCGCTGACCGCCAAGCTGTCGACCAGCGGCGCGACCCACGCAGCGGTCGAATTCCCGGCCGGCGTGAGTGGCGAGGATGCCGCCCGGCTGGGCCTGGGCGCGCTGCTGCGCAGCTGGCGGATCGACACCTATCGCACGCGTCAGCCCGAAAAGGCCAAGCCGACGCTGGCGACCGTGACGATCGTCGCAAACGGCGCCGAGCTCGAATGGGCCAAGTTGTCGGCGGTCGCCGCCGGTGTCGCCTTCACCCGCGAACTGGTGTCGGAACCGGCCAACATCCTCTATCCCGAAAGCTTCGTCGAGCGCTGCCAGCATCTGGCCGAGCTGGGCGTCAAGATCACCGTGCTGGACCGCGCGGCGATGACGGACCTCGGCATGGGCGCGCTGCTGGGTGTGGCGCAGGGGTCGGCGCGTGAAGCGCGGCTGCTGGCGATGGAATGGGACGGCACCGATGGCGCCGCCGACAAGCCGGTCGTGTTCATCGGCAAGGGCGTGACCTTCGATACCGGCGGTATCTCGCTCAAGCCTGGCCCCGGCATGGAAGATATGAAGTGGGACATGGGCGGCGCCGGCGCCGTGGCGGGCGCTATGAAGGCGCTGGCCGGTCGCAAGGCCAAGGCGCGCGTCGTTGGCATCTGTGGCCTGGTCGAGAATATGCCCGACGCCAATGCCCAGCGCCCAGGCGACATCGTGACGTCGATGTCGGGCCAGACGATCGAGGTGATCAACACCGACGCCGAGGGCCGGCTCGTCCTGGCCGATGCGCTCTGGTACACGCAGGACCGCTTCAAGCCGCAGTTCATGGTGAACCTGGCGACCCTGACCGGGGCGATCATCACCTCGCTGGGCCACGAATATGCCGGCCTGTTCTCGAACAACGACGAACTGGCCGAACGCATTCACGCGGCCGGCGAGGCGGAGGGCGAGGGGGCCTGGCGCATGCCGCTGGGACCGGCCTACGACAAGCGCATCGATTCGCCCATCGCCGACATGCAGAATATCGGCCAGACGCCGGCCGCCGGCAGCATCACCGCGGCGCAGTTCCTGCAGCGCTTCGTCAACGGCGTGCCCTGGGCGCATCTCGACATCGCCGGCATGGCCTGGTCCAAGGAAGGCAAGCCGACGCGGCCCAAGGGCGGCACCGGTTACGGCGTGCGCCTGCTCAACCGCCTCGTCGCCGATCACTACGAGGGCTAGGACGGGCGTCCGAAGCGATGGCCGAAGTCGGGTTCTACCACCTGCAGAAATGGCCGCTGGAGCGCGCCCTGCCCCGGCTGCTGGAAAAGGTCGTCGCCTCGGGCCACCGGGCCGTCCTGCTGACCGGGTCGCGCGAGCGCACGGAGGCGCTGGACGAACTGCTGTGGACCTATGACGAGCGTTCCTGGCTGGCGCACGGCACGGCGCGCACGGGACATGGCGAGGCCCAGCCGGTCTATCTCACCGAGGAGGAGGAGAATCCCAACGGCGCCGACGTGCTGCTGGTGATCGACGGGCGGCAGCCGGACTACGCGCTCGACTTCGCGCGGACCCTCGACATGTTCGACGGCCGCGACGAGGCGGCGGTCGCGGCCGCGCGCCAGCGCTGGAGCGCCTACAAGGGTGCGGGCGCGACGGTGACCTACTGGAAACAGACCGACCGCGGCGGCTGGGAGCGCGGCGGCTGACCGGCGGCGGGCCGTTGTGGCAGGATCGCCGGGCCGGGGCGGCGGACGTCCGTTAGCGAGCGCCGGCAGCGGGGGGCGGAAACAGTGGCGGCAGCGCAGGATATCGGGCACTGGCTCGCGCGCCTCGGGCTCGAGCGCTACACCGCCCTGTTCGAGGCGCAGGAAATCGACCTCCGGGACCTGCCGCATCTGAACGACGACGACCTGAAGGAGCTCGGCCTGCCGCTGGGCCCGCGCCGCCGGATCCTGGCCGACGTGGCGCAGGATGCGCCGGCGGCGGAAACCGGCCGGGTCGATTCCGCGCCCGCGCCGTCGACGCCGCCCGGAGACACCGGTGCGGCGGCGCCGCGCTCGGAACGCCGCCAGGTCACCGTGATGTTCTGCGATCTCGTCGGCTTCACCCGGTTCTCCGCCAGTCGAGACCCCGAGGAGGTGCACCGGATCCTCAACCGCTTCTTCGCCATGGCCGACAGCGTGGTCGAGCGCTTCGGCGGACGCGTCGACAAGCATATCGGCGACGCCGTGATGGCCGTGTTCGGGGCGCCGATCGCCCATCACAACGATCCCGAGCGGGCGGTGCGGGCGGCGCTGGAAATGCACCGGGCCGCCGCCGGGCTGGAGGAAGGCCTTGGGCTGCATGCCGGCATCGCCAGCGGCCAGGTGCTCGCGAGCACCACCGGCAGCGACCGGCATCGCGAATACACCGTCACCGGCGACAGCGTGAACCTGGCGGCCCGATTGACGGACATGGCGGAACCGGGCGCCACGCTGGTCTCGCCCGATGTCCGGAACGCGCTCGGCGATCTGCTCGAGGCCGAGGATCTGGGCCAGCAGGCCGTCGACGGCCTGGCCGCGCCGGTGCGGGTCTGGCGGGTCGGCGCGCTGGCGCCGCGCCGCGGTCACCGGGGCGATCTGGTCGGCCGCCTCGCCGAGCAGCGGCTGTTCGAGGGCCTGATCGGGAACTGTCTCGAGGCGGGCCAGGGTCAGGTGGTGCTGCTGCGCGGCGAGCCGGGAATTGGCAAGAGCCATCTCGCCGACCGGTTCGAGGACATGGCCCGCGCGGCCGGTTTCGCGGTTGGCAGCGCCCAGGTGCTGGACTTCGGCGCATCGGGCGCCGGGGCAACGCTGCGCGATCTGCTTTCCGGCCTCTGCCCCGACGGCGACACGCCGGCCGACTGGGCCCGCGCGCTGCTGCCGCAGACCGCCGGCGAGGCCCGCGATCTCGTCCTGCTGGACGACCTTCTCGGTCTGCCGGCGGATGCGGAAGGCCGCAGCCTGCTGCAGGCCATGGACGAGGATACCCGCGCCGCCGAGCGCGACCGGCTGCTCGCGCTGCTGCTGCGTGCGCGGGCCGCCGAGGGACCGCTGCTGCTGCGCCTCGAGGACATTCACTGGGCCGATGCCGGGTTGCTGCGCCAGCTCGCCAGCCTGGCCGAACTCTCGCAGTCGGTGCCGGTGCTGTGCCTGCTGAGCACCCGGGTCGAGGGCGATCCGCTGGGCCCGGCCTGGCGGGCTGGCGCGGGCGGGGCCCGGGTCACGACGATCGATCTCGCCGCCCTCAGCGAAAGCGAGGCGGCCGCGCTGGCGGAGCGGGCCGAGGGCGTCGCCGCCGACACGCGGACGGCCTGCATCGAACGGGCGAACGGCAATCCGCTGTACCTGCAGCAGCTGTTGCGCAATGCCGACGAGAGCGCCCGCGAGGGCCTGCCGGGCACCCTGCAGTCGATCCTGCTGTCCCGCCTCGACCGGCTTGCCGTCGCCGACCGCGAGATCGTCGATGCGGCCGCGGTCCTTGGCCAGCGTTTCGACGCCGAAGCCCTGTGCGCGGTCGCCGGGCTGGACGGTTTCGAGGCCGACGCGCTGCAGGCGGCCGGGCTGATCCACAATGTCGGGCGCCGCTGGAGTTTCGCCCATGCCCTGATCCGCGATGCGGCCTATGGCGCCCTCGTGGGCGACAAGCGGCAGGCGCTGCATGCCGCGGCGGCGGCCTGGTATCGCGAACGGGATCCGGTCCTGCATGCCCGCCATCTCGAACGCGCCGACGATCCGGCGGCCGCCGCGGCGCTGGTCGCGGCCGGCCGGCACGAGGCCGACGGCTTCCGCTATGCCGACGCGCTGGAACTGGCGGAAGGCGCCGTCGCCAGGGCCGGTGCCGCGGACCGTTTCGCCGCACGGGCCCTGCGGGCGGAGATGCTGGAAATGAACGGCCGGCTCGCCGAGGCGCTGGCGGCCTGGGAGGAACTCGGCGACGGCGCGCGGGGCGCAGGCGAGCGCTGCGAGGCGCTGATCGGCCGGGCCGCCGCGCTGCGCCAGCTCGGCCGTGGCGAGGAGGCGCTGCCCGATCTCGGGGATGCCGCGGTGCTCGCCGCGGAGGCCGGGCTCGTGCAGGCCGGCTCGAGAATTGCCGGTCTGCAGGGCTCCGCGGCCTTCGCCTCGGGCGACATGGACGAATGCCTGCGCCTGCAGCAGGATTCGCTGGCGCTGGCCCGGCAGTCGGGCGACCGCCGCCTCGAGGCGACGGCGCTCGGCAACCTGGCGGACGCGGAATATGCCACCGGCCGCATGGTGACCGCGCTCGCGCGCATGGAGGCCTGTGTGGAACTGGCCCGCGAACAGGGCTTCCTGCGCATCCGCACGGTCAACTGCTTCATGCTGGGCAACCTGCGGCGCTACGTGGTCGGCATCGCGCCGGCGCTCGAGATTCTCACCGAGGCGGTGGCCCTGGCCGACCGGTTGATGCTGCCGCGGCCGCGGGTGAACGCCCGGATGATCCGGGGCGAGGTGCTGCTCGACCGCGGCGAGTTCGCGGCGGCGGCGGTGCTGTTCGAGGCGGCGCTTGCGCTGGCCGAGGACATGGACAACGACCGCCTGCGGCTCTACCTGCGCTACGAACTGGCCCGGGCCCGGCTCGGCGAGGATCGGCTCGGCGAGGCACGGACGCTGGCGGCCGAGGCGATGGCGATCTCGCGGCATACCGGCATGCGTTTCCACGGGCCGCGGCTGCTCGCCCTCACCGCCCTGCTCGATGCCGCCTCGGATTCGTCCGCGGCGAACATCGAGGAGGGGCTGGCGGTGATCGGCGAAGGGGTGAATGCGCACAACCGGCTGTGGTTCCGTCGGGATGCGATCGACTGGGCCCGCCTCCGCGGGGACTGGCCGGCCATGCGGGTGCATGCGACGGCGCTCGCGGGGCAGGTGGCGGACGAGCCGCATCCCTGGGCCGACTTTTTCGCATCGCGCGGTCTCGCCCTCGCCGATCATGGCGAGGGACGGGGCGAGCGGACGGCGCTGGAAGCCTGCCTGCGGAAGGGGCGGGCGCACGGCCTGGAAGCCAGCCTGTCCGAGCTCGACGCGGCCCTGGCGAAAGCGGCCTGACGGCGAAATCCGTCCGCTCGCGGCCTTGCCGGCACGGCGGGCGGGTTCAGTCCGCCAGCGCCTCGAGCTCCTCCGCCGCGGCCAGCCACCTGGCCTCGACCTCGTCCAGTTCGGCCACGGTCTTCGTGCGCTCGCTGTTCAGCCGGGCCAGCGCTGCGGGATCGCCATAGGTTTCCGGGCGCGCGAGCGCGGCGTCGATCTCGTCCCGGGCGGCCGCAAGGCTGGCCACGTGCTTCTCCAGCCGGCTCAGCCGCTGACGCAGCGGCGCCAGCTGGGCGCGCTGCTCGGCCCGCGCCTTCTTGTCGTTGCGCCGGGGGGCGGGCTCTCCGGCGGGTGCCCGTGCCGGCCGCTCGACCCGGCCGCCCAGGCTGGCGCGGTAGTCCTCCAGGCTGCCTTCGAACGGGGTGACGCCGCCGTCCGCCACCAGCCAGAGCCGGTCCGCGGTCAGGTCGACGAAGCGGGAATCGTGGCTGATCAGGATCAGGGCGCCCTGCCAGTCGTTGAGCGCGCGCACCAGGGCGTCGCGGGCATCCATGTCGAGATGGTTGGTCGGCTCGTCCAGGATCAGCACGTGCGGCGCCGCATGGCTTGCCAGCGCCAGCGCGAGGCGGGCCTTCTCGCCGCCCGACAGACCGGAAACCGGGGTCACCGCCTTGTCGCCCTCCAGTCCGAAGGCGCCGAGCTGGGCGCGGACCTGGCTCTCGCCCGCCTTCTCGAGCAGTCGCGCGAGGTGCGCCAGGGCGGTCTCGTCGGGCCGCAGGTCCTCGATCTGGTGCTGGGCGAAATAGCCGACCCGCATCTTGCCCGGCCTCTCCAGCAGGCCGTCGCGGGGCTTCAGTCGTCCCGCCAGCAGCTTGGCGAAGGTCGACTTGCCGTTGCC
>JBGTSP010000147.1:0-10530 GCA_041940205.1 Alphaproteobacteria bacterium | reverse complement strand
TCAGGGGGGGCGAGGCGTGCTTCCTGCCGCTGTCGCGTTGGGAGGGGCGCATGTAAGGACTTACGCCCCGGGAGGGTAGGTGCCTCCCATCCCCCGTGCCAGCCGGATGCGCCGCGCTGGAACTGGCGGATCGGGAGCGCGTCGAAGAACTCGTTCGCGATCAGGAAGAGCGGCCCGTCGGGCAGGTCGGCGAGGTTGTCGGCGAATTCGGGCGCATGGGCGGCGAGCGCGTCTGACTGCGCGGCACGGAGGACCGGGGAGGCTTCGACGAGGTAAAGCCGCATCGCCGCGTGAAACCCCGGCACGCGCGCGGTGGCGCGCAGTGCATCGGCCATCAGCGTGCCGCGTCCGGGCCCGAGTTCTGCCAGAACGAAAGGCGCGGGCGCGCCCTGGTCGAGCCAGGCCTGCGCCAGTGCAAGGCCGATCAGCTCCCCGAACATCTGGCTGATCTCGGGCGCCGTGACGAAGTCGCCGTCGGCGCCGAAGGGCTCGCGCCGGACGTAATAGCCCTGTTCGGGATGGCCCAGCGCCTCGGCCATGAAGCGCGAGACGGGGATCGGCCCGGTGGTCTCGATCAGCCGCCGGAAATGCTCACGCAGCGGCATCGTCGTCGAGCGGCCGGCGCCTCAGCGCGAGCCAGATCAGCGCGGCGCCCGCGACCACCATCGGCGCGGAAAGCTGCTGGCCCATGGTGCTGCCGGCGGTGAGATACTGGATATGCGCATCGGGTTCGCGGAACAGTTCGACGAACGCGCGGGCGAGGCCGTAGCCCAGGATGAAGCCGCCGGTCAGCAGGCCCGGTCGCCGGGCCGCGCCGCCGCGGGTCAGCATCAGGTGCAGCAGGAGGAACAGGACGAGACCTTCGAGGGCGGCTTCGTAGAGCTGGCTGGGATGACGCGGCATCGGGCCGCCGCCGGGAAACACCATGGCCCAGGGCACGTCGCTCACCCGGCCGTAGAGTTCCGCGTTGATGAAATTCGCGAGCCGGCCGAAGAACAGGCCGATCGGCGTGACCACCGCCATCAGGTCGGCAAGCTGCAGCAGCGGCAGGCCGCGGGCCCGGGCAAACAGGAAGACCGCAACGCACACCCCGGCGAAACCGCCGTGAAAGGACATGCCGCCCTGCCAGACCTGCAGGATCTTCAGCGGCTCGGCCAGGAAATAGTCCAGGTTGTAGAACAGCACATAGCCGAGGCGTCCGCCCAGGATGACCCCGAGCGTGGCCCAGAACAGCAGGTCGTCGATGTCCCGGGCGCCGATCCCCCGGGGCGCCCAGCGCCGGTTGACCACCAGCATCCAGCGCCATCCCAGCAGCAGGCCGCCGATATAGGCCAGCGCGTACCAGCGGATGACGATCGGGCCGATCTCCACCAGCACGGGATCGATCCGCGGAAACGAGAGGACGGCAGGCGCGAGCTCGGTCAGCATGTCCGCGTACCTAGTGAATGCGGATGACGCCCGCAAGCCGGGCTTGCCCGCCGGCGGGCCGCTCCCATATGAAACGGGAGCGCGCCGCGATGCGCCAGACCCGAAGGAAGCGACCATGATGGATGAAGCCCGCCGCCGTCTGCTGGACGACCTGTCGCAAGTGGCGACCAGTGCCGCCGGCCTGCTGCAGGGCGCGGGAAAGGAAGCCGAAACACTGGTCCGCCAGCGACTCGACCTGATGATCGATCGCCTGGAACTCGTGACCCGCGAGGAGTTCGAGGCGGTCGCGGAGATGGCCCGGCTGGCGCGCGAGGAGAATGATTCGCTGCGCGGCGAACTGGAACAGCTGAAAGCCGAGTTCGCGCAGCTGAAGCCGGCGCCGGCGAAGCGCGCGGCGGCGAAGAAGCCGGCCCGGCGCAAGGCCGCCGCCAAGCCCTCGGGCAGCCGGAAAACAACGACTTAGATCCCCCGGACGGGCCTGAAGCACGGGCCCGGAGGGCTGCGGTTTCCGATCCGGAAATCGGGGGTTGCGCGGGAGTCCGCGCTGCGTCACTGTACCCTACATGGTGGCCGCAGCCGTAAAGGACCACAATATGTGGTTACGCAAGGGACCTCCGTTTTCCCTCTCCACGGCCGACCTGTCTCCTGAAATTTCCAGCCGTTCGGAGCGATTGCCATGAGCGTCCTGCCGGTCGAAGACCGTGTCTTCACGTCCCATCCCCTCGATACCGTCGAGGACATCGTGACGTCCCACGAATGGCCGTTCGACCGCCAGGGCGACGACGAATTGTCGGTTTGCGTTTCCGGCGCCTGGTGCGACTACCATCTCGGATTTTCCTTCTCCAGCGAGCAGGGCGGACTGCAGATCGCCTGCGCCTACGACATGCGGGTGCCGGCGGAGAAGCGCGAGCCGGTGTACAGCCTGCTGGCCCAGCTCAACGAGCGGATGTGGCTCGGTCATTTCGACCTGTGGTCGGAAGAGGGCATTCCGATGTTCCGCCATGCGGTGCTGACGCGCGAGGGACCGGCGCCGTCGGCCGGCCAGCTCGAGGAGATGATCGAGATCGCCGTCAGCGAGTGCGAGCGCTTCTTCCCGGCGATCCAGTTCGTGATGTGGGGCGGCAAGTCTCCCTCCGAGGCGATCGCCGCGGCGATGCTGGAAACCGTCGGCGAGGCCTGACGATGGACGCTCGCCTGCTGCTTGTCGGCTGCGGCAAGATGGGCGGCGCCCTGCTGGCCGGATGGCTGGAGCGGGGTGTCGCGGCCGCGAATGTCGTGGTGGTCGAGCCTGCCGCGGATCCCTCGCGGCTGAGCCTGCCCGACGGCGTCCGGGTCGTTGCCGACGGCGCCGCGGTGCCCGCCGGTTTCGCGCCCGACGTGGTCATCCTGGCGGTCAAGCCGCAGGTCATGGCCGAGGCCGCGCCGGCCTATCTCGGCCATGCCGCCACCGCGGTGTTCATGTCGATTGCCGCGGGCACGGGCACGGCCTTCTTCGAGGGGGTTTTCGGCGCCGACGCCGCGATCGTGCGGGTGATGCCGCACACGCCGGCGGCGGTCGGCCGCGGCATGAGCGTGCTCTACGCCAACCCGCGGGTCAGCGCGGCTCAGCGGCAGACCTGCGAAGCGCTGATGGCGGCGGTCGGGGAGACCGCCTGGATCGCCGACGAGGCGCAGATGGATGCGGTGACGGCGGTCAGCGGTTCGGGGCCGGCCTATGTCTTCCTGCTGATCGAGACCCTGGCGGCGGCGGGCGAGAAGGCGGGGCTGCCCGCGGACCTGGCGATGACGCTGGCGCTCAACACCGTCGCCGGCGCCGGCGAGCTTGCCCGCCAGTCGGACGAGGCGGCTGCCCAGTTGCGCATCAACGTCACCTCGCCCGGCGGCACGACACAGGCCGCGCTCGACGTGCTGATGGCCGCAGACGGCATGGCGCCGCTGCTCGAGCGGGCGGTTGCGGCCGCCGCCGCGCGTTCGCGCGAACTCGGCTGAACCGCAGCGCCGCTCCGCGATGAGTGCCCGCCTCTGCCTGATCGCGGCGATGGACCGCGCCGGCACGATCGGCCGCGACAACGCCATTCCCTGGCGCATTCCGGGCGAACTGGCGCGCTTCAAGGCGCTGACGATGAACCGCGTCGTGATCATGGGGCGCAAGACCCGGCAGTCGATCGGCCGGCCGCTGCCCGGGCGCACCGAAATCGTGCTCAGCCACGATCCCGCCTCGGTGCCCGACGGCATGCATCACGCGGCGGATCCCGAAGCCGCGCTGGCGCTGGCGCGGGCGCTGTCGGACGAGGACATCTTCATTGCCGGCGGCGAACAGGTCTACCGGCTGTATCTGCCGCTGGCCGACCGCCTCTATCTCACCCGGATCGACGCCGATTACGAGGGCGACGCGGTGTTCCCCGCCTTCGATGAAGCCGCCTTCGACCTGATCGCCGAGGAACCGGTCGCCGGCCCGGTACCCTACATCTACCAGACCTGGGAACGGCGGCGCTGAGGGTCTCCCCGGGGGCCGCCCGGGGTTCCGTCAGTTGCCGACGATGCGCAGCACCTCCTCGGGCTCGAGGCCGACGGCGTCGGCCGCCTCCAGCAGCTCCGACCAGGTCTGATCGTCGATCGGCACGCCGTTGGCCTCGCGTTCGGTCCGGGATTTCCGTTCCGGGTCGCCCGGCACCATGATCTCGTCCACGCCCGGCGCCGGGGGGGAGGCCTTCACGTGGGCGTGCAGGCTGTCGATGTCGCCGCTGAAGAAATCGCCTTCGCCGAACAGGTCGGGGTCGAGAATGATCGTCAGCATGTTGTTGGCGATCAGGTTCTCTTCCTGGCGCTCGTCGAGGGCCACGCCGCCGCCGGTCAGGCCGCCGGCCAGCAGCTCGCAGATCAGCGCCAGGCCATAGCCCTTGTGCAGCCCGAACGAGCGCAGGGCCCCCATGGGTCCGCCGTCGGTCGGGAACATCACGCCGGGGTCGTTGGTCGGCGCGCCGTTGCGGTCGATCAGGCTCTCCGCGGGCACCTCGACACCCTTGTTGTGCGCGACGCGGACCTTGCCCATGGCGATCTTCGAGGTGGCCATGTCCAGCACCAGCATCGGGTTGGTCGCCGTCGCCGGGATCGCGGTGCAGTAGGGATTGGTGGAGTAGCGCGCGTCCGCGCCGCCGAAGGGTGCGACGAGGCTGCGCGAGGTGATCGCGTTGACATAGTGGATCGAGACGAAGCCGGCGCGGGCGCACATCTCGCCCCAGGCCCCGACCCGGCCGATATGGTAGCTGTTGCGCAGGCCGACGATCGCCAGACCGTGCTGCCTGGCGGTCTCGATGCCGGCATTCATCGCTTCCGCGGCGACCACCTGGCCGAACCCGCGATCGCCGTCGAACAGCAGGAACGGCCCGCGCTCGCGCACCAGTCGCGCATGCGCGTCGACCTTCAGCTTGCCGTTCTGCAGACCCTCGACATAGGCCGGCATCATGCCGACGCCGTGGCTGTCGTGTCCGAACAGGTTGGCGGTCACCAGTTCGCGCGCGACCGCCTCCGCCGCATCCTCGTCGGCGCCGCCGCGCCGGCACATTTCCGCAACCAGCCGGCTCAGCCGGTCATGGGCAATCTGCATGCCCGTCCCTCCCTGATGACCATGAAACAGCGGGGCGAGGATAGTCCCTGTATCCGGTTGCCGCCATCGGCAGCGAACCGGTATCATGCGCCATGGCCAAGAAGCCCGCCGCTTCCGCGCGGAAAACCCGCGACGTCGCCGGTGCATTGATCGACGCCGCCCTCGAGCTGGCCGCCCTGCAGGGCTGGCGCAACACCTCGCTGCGCGAGATCGCGCTGCATGCCGAGGTGCCGCTGGCCGAGGCCCGGGCAACCTTCGCTTCGAAACAGGCGCTGCTCGCGGGCCTGTTCGCCCGCACCGATGCGGCGATGCTGGAAGCCAGCGATGGCGGCGGCGAGGAGCCGGTGCGCGACCGGCTGTTCGACGTGATCATGTGCCGTTTCGATGCCCTGGCCGCCCACAAGGCCGGCATCGAGGCGGTGCTGCGGGACCTGCCGCGCGATCCCGGCGCCGCCCTGTGCCTGGCCCGCGGTCCGATGCGGCGTTCGCTGGAATGGATGCTGGACGCCGCCTCGGTCGAAAGCTGGGGGCCGCTGCGCCCGCTTCAGGTCAAGGGACTGGGCGTCGTCTACATGGTGGCGCTGCGGGCCTGGCTGCGCGACGACAGCGCCGACCTGTCGGCCACCATGGCCGCCTTGGACAAGGCCCTGGCGCGGGCCGACCGGCTGGTCGGCCGGCTCTCGGGATACGGCCGCGGTCGGCGCGGGACGCAGGCGGAGAACGCGGCGGGCGAAAGTCCCGACTGACGGGACAAACTGTCGCTGCCGCCTGTTTGCAGTGCAGCATTCATGATGAATCAATTATTGTGCGGTGCATCACAAGCGGCCGGGACCGGCCCCTGCGGAGAGAAACTGACATGAATGCCAAGAAGACGTCGCCGGGTTTCAGCCTGCCCGAGTTCGACATGGGCGCCATGCTGGAAGCCATGAAACTGCCGGCGATCGACACCAGCGCCCTGATGGAGGCCCAGCGCAACAATCTCGAGGCGATCCAGGCCGCCAACCAGAAGGCCGCCGAAAGCCTGCAGGCCGTGCTGCGCCGGCAGAACGAGATGATGCAGGAGGCGATGGCCGAGATGACCCGGGCAGCGGGCGAGATCGCCAGCGCCGGCAGTCCCGAGGCCAGCGTCGAGAAGCAGCAGGAACTGGTGCGCAGCGCCATGGAGAAGGCGCTCGCCAACCTGCAGGAACTGTCCGAGATGGCGGCCCGCTCGAACACCGAGATGTTCGAGCAGGTCAACAAGCGGGCCATGGAAAGCCTGGAAGAGATCCGCGCGCTCGGCAGCAAGCTGGGCGGCAAGTAGCCGGCGTTCCGCGGACGGCCGGTCGGCACGGTAGCCGGCCGGCCGTTTTGCGTCCTGCGCCGGGTGCTCCCGTCCCGACCCCGGCGTTTCAGTCTTTCGCGGCGGCCGTCGCGGTCGCGGCGATCTCGGCATTGCCCTCGCCGAGCGCGGGCGCCAGCCGGCGGAAGCCCGGCCGGACACCGTCGAACAGCAGGGGCACGCCGGTCGTCCTGAAGCGGCCGTCGGGACTGTCCTGCAGGATCCCGCTTTCGATCACCTGGGGATGGGCCATGACCTCCTCCAGGCTCTGGATCGGCGCGTTGGGAATGCCGGCGGTCTCGAACCGGGCGGCCCAGTATCCCCTTCCTTCCGCGCCGAGCCGCGCCTCGATCGCGTCGACCAGCGCGGCCTCGTTGTCGGCCCTGGCGTTGTTGCTGGCGAAGCGCGGATCGTCGGCAAGCTCCGGCGCACCGATTTCGCGGCACAGGCGGGCGAACTGGGCGTCGGTGCCGATGGTGATCAGCAGCAGCCCGTCGGCGGTGGCGAAGCCGCGATTGGGCACGACAAGCGGGCCGCGCAGGCCGCTGCGCTTCGGCGCCGCGCCGCCGCCCTCCACCTTGGCCACCGCCAGCAGGTGCCAGGCCATCGCCGCATCGAGCATCGAGGAATCGACGACGCAGCCCGCGCCGGTACGGTGGCGTTGCGCCAGCGCGCTCAACACGCCGATCGTCGCCCACATGCCGGTGCCGATATCCATGATCGGCACGCCGACCCGGGCGGGCGGCCCGTCGGCGTCGCCGGTGATGTCGATCAGGCCGCCGAAGGCCTGCACCAGCGGATCGTAGCCCGGCCGCTCGCGCATCGGACCGCTGCGCCCGAAGGCGGTGACGTTGCAATAGATCAGCCCGGGATTGAGCGCCCGCGCGGTCCCGGCGTCGAGCCGGAACTTCTCCGCAACGCCCGGCCGCAGGTTCTGCACCACGATGTCGACCGGCCCCGACAGCAGGCCGTGCAGCATCGCGATGTCCTCGGCCCGGCCGAAATCGGCGGTCAGCGAGCGCTTTTCCCGGTTGATCGCCTGGAAGGCGGCCGTCTCGCCGGCCAGCCGCTCCGCGCCCCAGTGGCGCGCGGGTTCTCCGGTTTCCGGCGGCTCCACCTTCCACACCGTGGCGCCCAGTCCGGCCAGCGTGCGGGTGCAGAACGGCCCGGCGAGCGAGGAGCCGAGCTCCATCACCGTAAGGCCCGCGAGCGGCAGGCCCGGCGGCTCTGCCTGCTGATTTTCCCTCATGCGCCGATCTCCCTCCCGAATGTCGACCGGCCACCGGCATAGCGCGGGCGCGCCGGCTTGAACAGCATCCGCCCGGCTGGACGGCGCGGGCGGCGGCGGTCAGAGTGCCGGCCGCAGGATGACGAGGAAGCGATGAGCGAGATCACGTTCGACGATTTCATGAAGGTCGATATCCGGGTCGGCAGGGTCGTGCGCACCGAGCCCTTTCCCGAGGCCCGCAAGCCGGCGATCAAGATGTGGGTCGATTTCGGCCCCGAACTGGGCGAGCGCAAGACCTCGGCCCAGGTGACGCGCCACTACAGCGAAGAGGATCTGGTCGGCCGGCAGGTGCTGGCCGTGGTCAATTTCCCGCCCCGCCAGATCGGCAAGTTCATGTCCGAGATCCTGGTTCTCGGCGTGCCCGACGGCGACGGCGAGGTGGTACTGCTGCAGCCCGAGCGCGCGGTGCCGATCGGCGGCCGGATGTACTGAACGCGTCCGCCGGCGCGGCGTCGGGCGTTTCAGATCTCGATCACCACCTTGCCGGTGGTCCGCCGCGCCAGCATCGCCGATATCGCATCGACCGTGCGCGCCAGCGGGAAGGTCTCGCAGACATGCGGCCTGAGCCGGCCCGCCTCGTACCAGGCCATCAGCCGGCCCATGTTGGCCCGGGCCTCGTCGGGCTGTTCGTCGCAGAACCGCTGGTAGGCGACGCCGACGGTCTCGGCGCCCTTGATCAGCATCAGGTTGCTGGGCACGGAGGCGATCCGGCCGGCGGCGAAACCGATGATCAGCAGCCGCCCGTTCCAGTTGATGCAGCGCACGGATTCGTCCGTGATGTCGCCGCCGACGGGATCGAAGATGACATCCGCGCCGCGTCCGTCGGTCAGGCTCTTGACGGTCTCGCGGATCGAGCCGGCGGTGTAGTCGAAGGTCTCGTCGGCGCCATAGTCGCGCGCCAGCGCGCGTTTCTCCGCGCTGCTGGCGGCCGCGATCACCCGGGCCCCCATCAGGTGACCCAGTTCGACCGCGTTCAGGCCGACGCCGCCGGCGGCGCCGAACACCAGCAGGGTCTCCCCGGCGGCCAGCCGGCCGCGATCCTGCAGGGCGTGCAGGACCGTGCCGTAGCTGCAGCCGAAGCCGGCCGCGGTGGTGAAGTCCATGGCGTCGGGAATGGCGAAGGTATTGTGCTCCTCGGCGACGACCTGTTCGGCGAAACAGTTGCGCCAGGGATGCGCCAGCACGCGCTCGCCCGGCCGCACGTGGCGCACCTTCTCGCCCACCTCGAGCACCGTGCCCGCGCATTCCATGCCGGGCGCGAAGGGGAAGGGCGACTTGAACTGGTACTTGCCCTCGATCATCAGGCTGTCGGGGAAATTCAGGCCGGCCGCCGCGATGGCAATGCGCACGCCGTCGGGCGCCAGCTCCGGCTCGGGCAGCTCGCCCAGTTCCAGGCTTTCCGGCGGACCGTATTCCCGGCAGATCAGCGCTCTCACTCGTTCCCTCCCTCGATCGGCAGGCGCACGCAGGCACGCAGGCCGCCGAGCGGCCCGTCTTCCAGGCGCAGGTCGCCACCGTCCGAACTTACCGTATCGCGGGCGATCGCGAGACCCAGGCCCATGCCGCCGGTGTGCTCGTTGCGCGAGGCGTCCAGCCGCACGAAGGGCTGCAGCACCTCGGCCCGCTGCTCGATCGGAATCCCCGGTCCGTCGTCGTCCACCGTGACGACGATCTCGCCGTTGCGGCTGACGGCGCTGACCTCGGCGCGGCTGGCATACCGTGCGGCATTGTCGATCAGGTTGGTCATGCAGCGCTTCAGGCCCTGCTGGCGCAGGCAGGCCCGCAGGTCGCCGTCGGTCGACAGTTTCACGTCGGCACCCTTGCGGCGCGCGGCGCTGACCACCTCGGCCAGCAGCAGGCCGACATCGGTCGTCACCCGGTCCTCGCCCTGGGCGCCGCGGGCGAAGGCGAGGTAGGAATCGATCATCCCCTCCATCTCCTCGACGTCCGCCTTCAGGTCGCGCACGTCGGGCGAGTCGCCGAGCATCGCCAGTTCCAGCTTCATCCGGGTCAGCGGCGTGCGCAGGTCGTGGCTGACGCCGGCCAGCATCTCGGTGCGCTGGCGGATCTGCCGCAGGATGCGTTCGCGCATGCGGATGAAGGCGTGCGAGGCCTGGCGCACCTCGCTGGCGCCGGCCGGCTTGAAGTCGGGATCGTCCTCGCCGCGCCCGAACCGTTCGGCGGCCTGGGCGAGGCGGCGGATCGGCCGCACCTGGTTGCGCAGGAACAGGATGGCGACGCCGACAAGCAGCACCGAGGCGCCCACCGTCCACATCAGCAGGATGTGCGCCGTGGCGATCCGGAAACGGTGGAAGGGAACCAGGGCCGAGAGCACGCCGTCCTCGAGCGCGATCTGGAAATAGTAGGCCTTGATGTCGGCCCGGCGCTCCAGGCTGAAGGGCCGGTCGAGACCCTGTTCGAGGGACACGAACAGCAGCTCCTCGATCGGCGTCTCGCCGCGCGGCCGCGAGGCCTCGGGCACCTTCTTTCCCGACAGCACCACGACGTTCATGTTCATCCGCCGGTTCGCGGTCTCGATCAGGCGGACGCGCTCCTTCTCGCTCTCGCTCGCCTCCAGCGTGCTGATCAGGAACATCAGGTCGCCGGCAACGCTGGAGGCCAGCCGCTGCGCGACGTTCTGCAGGTGGCGGTCGTAGAACACCGCCCCGGCGACGACCTGCACCAGCACCACCGGGATGACGATGATCAGCAGCGCCCGGCCGAACAGGCTGCGCGGCAGCAGGCGCTTGATCGCGTCGTTGCGGACGGTTTCGGTGTTCATCGCCCGCTCATCCCGCCTCCGGCGGGTCCGGCCACAGCACGTAGCCCTGGCCCCAGACGGTCTGCAGGTAACGCGGCGCCTTGGGATCGGCCTCGATCTTGCGG
>JBGTSP010000146.1:0-10627 GCA_041940205.1 Alphaproteobacteria bacterium | reverse complement strand
ATGATGGTCGACGCCGACCTCGAGCGCCTGAAGCCAGTTGCACTGCCACAGGCCCTTGAAGGCGAAGACATGGCTGTCGGGCGCGGCGAAACAGTCCAGCGCCGGCAGCGGCGGCGGATCGCCCGGGCCGAGATAGGCGAAGATGATGCCGTTGGCCTCGCGCACCGGATAGGCGGTGTGGCGGATCTTGCGGTGAAAGCCGCTGCCCTCGGGCTCGGCGGGCTGCTCCAGGCAGGCGCCCGCGGCATCGAACAGCCAGCCGTGGAACGGACAGCGCAGGCCGCCGTCCTCCAGCCGGCCGACGCACAGGTCGACGCCGCGATGCGGGCATTGCCTGCCGATCAGGCCCAGCGTGCCGTCGGGATTGCGGAACAGCACCAGCCGTTCGCCCAGCAGGGTCACCGGGGCAAGCGGCCGCGGCCCCACCAGTTCCTCCGACAGCGCCGCCGGCAGCCAGTAGTGCCGCAACACCCGGCCCGCCGGCCGGTCGCCGCCGACCCGCGTGATCGCCTCGTTCTGTTCCTGGCTCATCATCGCGCCAAGCCTAGCCTCCGTGTCCGGCCGCCCGCCAGCGGACCTTGATACTTGTTCGATTATCGAACAATATTACTGTATATCGATCAAAGACTAGACCGTCCGCCCGACCGGACGCAATCGGAGACGCGCGTGGCCGCCGACAAGGACCATTCCCAGACCTTCGCCCGCGGCCTCGCCGTGCTACGCGCCTTCGACGACGGCGCGGCGGCGCTGTCGGTGCCGGAGATCGCCCGACGCGCCGGCCTCAACCGCACGGTGACGCGCCGCCTGGTCTTCACCCTGTGCGATCTCGGCTATGTCGGCGAGGACGATCACCGCTACAGCCTGACGCCCCGGGTGCTGCGGCTGGCGCACGGCTTCCTGCGCGCCCGCCGGGTCGGCGCCGGGGCGCAGCCGGCGCTGCTGGAGGCGAGCCGGCGGACCGGCCTGCCGGTCTCGCTGGCGATGCGCGACGGCGCGGAGGCGCTCTACGTGGCGCAGGCCCCCGCCGATCCCGCGCTGGTGACCGAGGGCTTCACCATCGGCAGCCCGCTGCCCCTGGCGGCGACCGCCATCGGCCGCACGCTGATCGCCTTCGAGGATCCCGATACCCGCGCCGCACTGGTGAAGACCGTGCCGCTGGCCGCGCACACCGCGCGCGCCTGCACCGATCGCGGCCGGCTGGCGGCGCTGCTGGACGACATCCGTCGCGACGGCCACGCCTTCGCCGACGAGCAGTTCGAACCCGGCGTCGCGGCGCTGGCGCTGCCGGTGCGCCGGCGCGAGGGCGACCTGCTGGCGGCGATCGGGCTGGCGACCCGCCGCGAGCGGCTGGCGGACGCGGCCGAGCGCGCCCGGCTCGTCGCCGAACTGCGCGACTGCGCCGGGCGCCTGGCGACGGTCCTCTGAACAGCGGTCGCGGACGGGCGAGCCGGCCGCGCCCGTTCCGGGGCTCGCAACGGGACCCGCAACGGGGCCGGGATTTGTGTCGGGCGGCGGAAGGCCGCAAGATCGGCGTCCCGCCGCCTTCTCCCACGCCTTACCGACAGGATCCCGCCATGACCGCGATCAACATCCAGTTCACGCTGTTTTCCGCCTTCTATTCCCCGCTGATCTCCGCGATCTCCGGCGGCTTCCTGCAGGCGGAGGGCCTGGAGCCGGACTGGTCGGTGGCCGAACCCGGCGTCTCGGCGATCGCCGCGCTGGAAAACGGCTCGGCGCACGTGGTGCAGTCGGCGCTGAGCCAGGGTTTCGGGCCGCTGAACCGCGGCGAGGAGCCGAGCGCGGTGCATTTCGCCCAGATCAACGAGATGGACGGCTTCTTCCTGACCGCGCGTGAGCCCGATCCCGACTTCGCCTGGAAGAAGCTGGAAGGCCGCACCGTGCTGGTGCACCACGGCGGCCAGCCGATGGCGATGTTCCGCTATGCCTGCCACCGGGCCGGGATCGACATCGCCAACATCAACGTCGTCGACGCCGGCAACGGCGGGCAGATGGACGCCGCCTTCCGCGCCGGCGAGGGCGACTATGTCCATCAGCAGGGCCCGGCGCCGCAGCAGCTTCAGGCCGACGGCGTCGGCCACGTGGTGGCCCAGGTCGGCAGGCCGATCGGCCCCTGCGGCTTCTCCAGCCTGGCCGCCCGGCGCGACTGGCTGGCAAGCGACATGGCGCGGGCCTTCATGCGCGCCTACCGCAAGACCCGGATCTACATGAACGAGACCCCGGCGGCCGAGATCGCCAGGGCCGAGGGCAGCTACTTCCCGAAGATCGACCCGGCGGTGCTGGAGGACTGCATCGCCACCTACCAGCAGCTCGGCTGCTGGACGCCGCATGTCGAGATCACCGAGGAGGCCTTCGAGGCGACCCAGGACATCTTCGAATACAATGGCATCCTGAAGACGCGGTACCGCTACGAGCAGGTCTGCAGCCTGCCCCCGGCGGACGCCTGAGCCCGGCGGCGCCGTCATGGCGGATCCCGTCGGCCACGCCCTGAGCGAGCGCCTTGCGCGCTGCTATACCGGCGTCCTGCACGACGTCATGCGCGCCCGCGGGCTCGCGGACTTCACCCTGCCGCCGCGCCTGCGGCCGCTGCTGCCGGGCCGGCGCCTGGCCGGGCCGGCCTTCACCGTGCTGGGGCGCGCCGCGCCGGACGCCGATCCGCACGAGACCCTGCTGGCCTGGACCGGCCTGTTGTCGAAAGCGCCTGCGGGCAGCGTCTGGGTGAGCCAGCCGAACGACGATACCGTGGCGCACATGGGCGAACTCAGCGCCGAGACCCTGCGCGACAAGGGCGTGCGCGGGGCGATCTGCGACGGCATGGTGCGGGATGCCGAGTTCCTGATCGACCTGGGCTTCCAGACCTGGTCGAGCGGCTTCACCCCGCGCGACATCGTCGGCCGCTGGCTGCCGGAAGCGCACGATGTCGAGATCGCGATCGGCCCGGTGACGATCGCCCCGGGCGATTTCCTGCTGGGCGACCGCGACGGCGTCGTCCGCCTGCCCGCGGCCGAGGCCGAGGATCTCATCGCCGAGGCCGAGGCCGCGATCGCCACCGAGAGCGAGATCCGCACCGCGATCAAGGCCGGCATGGATCCGCAGCAGGCCTACCTGCAATACGGCAAGTTCTGAGGCGCGCCGCGCCGCCCGCCGGCGCGCGGCAGCGCTACAGGGTGAGCACGATCTTGCCGAAATGCGCGTTCGCGGCCATGTGCGCGAGCGCGGCGTCGGCCTGATCGAAGTCGAACGTCCGGTCGATCGGCAGGGCCAGGCGGCCCGCCTCGATCGCCGGGCCGAGATCGGCGCGCATGCGCCGGTTGATCTCGCGCACCTCCTCCACGCTGCGGGTGCGGAAGGTGACGCCGACATAGGTGATGCGGCGCAGCGCGTGCTGGTCGAAGTCGAACTCGGCCGCGTTGCCGCCCAGCCGGCCGACATTGACCACGCGGCCGAGAATCCGCGTCGCCCGCATCGTGCCGTTGGCGAGCGCGCCGGAGACCTGGTCGACGGCCAGGTGCACGCCCTCGCCGCCAGTCGCCTCCAGCACCGTCTCGACCCAGTTGTCCGCGGTCGTGTCGACCGCCAGGTCGGCGCCGTGGTCCGTCAGCCTTGCCCGCCGGCCGGCATCGGTGGAGGTGCCGATCACCGTTGCCGCGCCCTTCAGGCGGGCGATCTGCTGCGCCATCAGGCCGACGCCGGAGCTGGCGCCCTGCACCAGCACGGCCTGGCCCTCGGCGACCTGGCCGTGGGTGACCACGGCGTCGTGCATGGTGGCAAGCGCCACCGGCAGGGTCGCGGCCTCGGCATAGCTCATGTTGCGGTCGGGAATGGGGCTCACCCGGCCGCGGTCGGCGACGGCCTGCTCGGCCCAGCCGCCGGAGCCGGCGCACATGACCCGCTGGCCCGGCGCGACCTCGGTGACGTTGGCGCCCACCGCCAGCACGTCGCCCGCCCATTCCATGCCGGCGACCGCGCCCGCGCCGCCGGCGAAGCCGTGCCGGCCGCCGCGCGCCATCAGCAGGTCGGCGCGGTTGAGCCCGCAGGCCCGGACCGCGACCAGCACCTGGTCCGGCCCCGGTTCCGGCGCCGGCCGCTCCTCGAGGCTCACGCCGCCCTCGCCCAGGATCATTGCCTTCATCGTCTCATCCCCCGTGTCCCCGTTGCCCGCACCCGAACGGCCCCTATCCGAACGGCCGCCATCCGACCGAAAGGGCCGCCGGCGTTCAACCGGCCGCCTCGTCCGCGCGCAGCGCCGCCAGCATCCGGTCCTGCGTCGCCAGCGAAACCGGCGCGACCAGCGCCCCGGTCGCCATGTCGATCAGGTTCTCGACCGCCCGGTCGAGATCGAATCCGCGGCCGCTCTCCCGGCGCGCCATCATCACCCGTTCGATGTCGGCCACGCCGAAGATGACCCAGCCTCCCAGCGCGGCGTGCCGCTGGCGCAGCAGCGCCTGGGAGAGATGCGGCAGCAGCGGCAGCATCCGCTCGTATACCCGGCGCAGGCCGGAATCGAACTTGCCCTCGACGATCTGCCGCATGTCCACGCTGGGCGAGCGCTGCACCTCGGCCAGGAAGCGGCAATAGAAGTTGCGGCCCGAGCGGTCGCGCAGCTGGTCGGCCAGCGGCCAGATCGCGCAGGCCTGCAGGGAGCGCAGGTCGCCCGCGTCGCCGGCCTCCAGGCAGGCGTCCAGCATCAGGTTGCGCCGGGCGTCGATCGCTCCCATGCGGCGCTCGAAGATCGCCGCGATCAGGGCGTCGCGCGAGCCGAAATGATAGTGCAACGCCGAGGAATTGCGCTGACCGGCCTCGCGGTTGATCTCGCGCAGCGAGACCGCGTCGATGCCGCGCTCGGCGAACAGCTTCTCGGCGGCCTCCAGCAGCAGCAGCCGGGTTTCCGCCGGGCCGTCCCCGTCTCGGTCGATTCGCCGCGTGCCGCCCATCCTGCCTTCCCGCCCCGTTGCGCGTTCAGGGGTACTGCGACGGCAGGGCAATTGCAACGCGCCCCGGCGCCCGCGGAAAACCGCGCCGGCAGCCCGGCGCCGGCCGCGGCGGCGTTGTCCGCCGGCGGCGCCCGCCTATGATGGCGCCATGCCCGAACCCGCCGATCCGCGCGCCGTCCTCCAGCAGGTTTTCGGCTTCGATGCCTTCCGTCCCGGACAGGAGGAGATCGTGCGCGCGGCGCTTGCCGGCCGCGACGTGCTGGAGGCCGTTCGCACGTCAGTAAACCCTAAGGTCATCGACTGCCCCGACCCGGCGAAGGGGAAGCAGTTTCTGGACGCCGTGTGCAAGAACGGCATCCAACTGCTCGCCAAGGCGCGGGTGACGGTGCGGACAAAGCTCGAACGTCTCGTCGGCGGGGCGACGGAGGACACGATCATCGCGCGGGTCGGCGAGGGTATCGTGAAGGCGATCGGCTCGGCGCTCGACCACAAGGAGGTGCTGGCGAACCCGGGCATGATCTCGGAGACGGTGCTCCACTCGGGCCTCGATGCCCAGACGGCGTTCGAGATCGTCTCGATCGACATTGCAAACCTCGAACCCGGCGAGAACATCGGGGCGAAGTTGGCGGCGGACCAGGCGGCGGCGGACCTGCGGGTGGCGCAAGCCGAGGCCGAGAAGCGCCGCGCCGCGGCAGTCGCCCGCGAGCAGGAGATGCAGGCGCTCGTGCAGGAGAACCGGGCGAAAGTAGTCGAGGCGGAAGCGCAGGTGCCCATGGCAATTGCCGAGGCGTTCAAGACCGGGCACCTGGGCGTAATGGACTACTACAACATGCGGAACCTCCAGGCCGATACGTCGATGCGGAACAGCATCGCATCGGCGTCGGGGACGCCCGGCGACGGTGCCGGCCGCACGGGTGGGTGAGTTCCGTTTCGTCGCGAGGCGCCAGCCGAGCGCGCACGAGGGTCACACGATGGGTAACATTCCTCCGCCGCTTCTCATCTTCATCGTGATCGTGGTGCTGTCCGCGATCATCGGCGGGCTGGCGCAGGTTTTGCGCAATCAGCAGCAGACCGAGCAGACGCGGGCCGCCAACGCCCGCGCCGCCACCCGCGACGCCGCCAACCAGACCGGACGGGACGGCAGCGACATCGACCGCTTCCTCGAAGAGATCGACAAGCTGCGGAAGAAGCCGGCTGGGGACGCAACCGGACCCGCCGCCCCGCCACCCGTCGCCCGGAAAGTCGCCACGCCCGTCTCGGACGTGCCGACGGTCGAGCCGCGCCGACGGCCCTCGGACACGGCGCGGTCATCGGGCCAGGGCCGGATCGAGGACCTGCCGGTCGCGCCGGTCGTCCAACCGGCATCCAAGTCCAAGTCGCCGCCCTTGGCGAAGCCCGCACCCGCACCGAGTCGGGCTCCGGTCGTCCAGACAGAATTCGGAAAGCAGTTGATGGGGCTGCTGGCCAAAAAGCAGTCCGTGCCGATGGCCGTGGTCCTGCACGAGGTACTTGGTCCGCCGAGGTGCCGCCGGTAAGTTCTTGCCGCCGGCGGCAAGAACCCGCATCCGGCTACTCGTAGACACCGTCAACACACGCCGTCGAAGTGACCGGCTAACGACTCATTCACCCGGCCAGCCAGCTGGATCGGAAGACCGTGCGCCGCGTCGGGGATTTCAACGAATCTCGCTCGCGCCATCCCTTCCGCGAGTGCCCGCCCCACATTAGGCGGGGCGATGCGGTCGTGTTCCGCGCTCATGACGAGGGCCGGAACGTTCGCCAGTTCCGCGAGCCGCGGTCGGAGGTTGCAAGCCCGCATCGCCATCAATTGGGCGTTAACGATCGGCGGCAGGTCGCCGATGTCGTGCCCGAAGAGCGATGCGAGACTTTCCCCGAGTGCGTCCCGGTCAGCCATCGCCAGCACGGACGGCGGCATGACGAGTTTCAAGAAGGCGTGGCGGCGCATCCGCCGCGTCCCGATCCGCGTGCGCATCCCGGTCCAGAGCATCCACGGCGTGAGGGGGGCGGCGTCCCTCCCGCGGGCGAACGTGCAGAGGAGTGACAGGCTGCGGATGCGGCGCGGGGCGTCGAGGGCCAGCTGCAGGGCGATCAGCCCGCCGAGCGAGTGACCGACGACGTGAGCCGACGCCCAGCCCTGGCTGTCAAGTAGTGCGCGGGCGTCCTCAGCCATCTGCTCGACGGTGAGCGGCCCGCGGTGCGGCTGGCTGTTGCCCATGCCGCGGTTGTCGAACGTCAGGCACCGGAAGCGGCCCGAGAGTTCGTCCACTTGCGGCCGCCACCCGTCGCCGTGTGTGCCCGTGCCCTGGATGAACAGGACCGGCGGGCCTTCGCCGCGGACTTTGTACGAGAGGCTGCACCCGCGGTAATCGAGCGATTGGGCGGAACCCATGGGTCAGTTCGTAAGGATCAGGCTCTCACTTTGACGGGGCAGGGCCTCGCCGATCACCGCGGCCAGCGCCCCGCCCCCGGTCAGGAGGCGGATCAACTCGTTCGCCCCGTCCGTCGGGACCGCGATGAGCAACCCGCCCGAGGTCTGGGGGTCGTAGGCGAAGTCCAGTCGAGGAGAGTCTTGCGTGCCCTCGAATCGCGTCCTCGGCGCCGTGTACTCCCTGTTCGACTTGATGGCGCGGGTGCGGTACTTTGTTACATCGATCCCGTCGATTCCGGGGAAAACCGGCAGCGCGCCGAGGCGGATCAGCAGCGTGACGTTGCTCCCGTCAGCCATTTCGACACCGTGCCCGACGAGGCCGAATCCGGTCACGTCCGTCGCTGCGCTCACGCCGGCTGCCAGCATCGCTTCACAGCCGGTCTTGTTGAGCTGCGCCATACTCGCGCACGCGACCTTCAGCAACTCCTCCGGGCACGCCTGCCGCTTGGCCGCGGTGGTGACGAACCCCGTCCCGAGCGCCTTCGTCAGGACCAGCACGTCGCCGGGCTTGGCCGTCGCGTTGGTCAAGATGCGGTCGGGGTGGACCGTGCCCGTCACGGACAAGCCGAACTTGATCTCGGCGTCGCGGACGGTGTGCCCGCCGACGAGCGTCGAACCCGCCTCGGCGCATTTGAGAGCGGCGCCGCGGAGGATCTCGCCGAGCCACGCCATGTCGAGCTTGTCGTCCGGGTAGCCGACGATGTTCAGGTGCGTCAGCGGCCTGCCGCCCATGGCGTACACGTCGCTGAGCGAGTTGGCGGCGGCGATCTGGCCGTAGGTGAACGGGTCGTCCACGACCGGCGGGAAGAAGTCGAGCGTCTGCACCAGCGCCAAATCGGGCGCGACGCGGTACACGCCCGCGTCGTCGTGCGTCTCGGTGCCGACGAGCAGGTTCGGGTCGCGGGCGGTTGGCGGCAGGTAGCTCAGAACCTGAGCGATGCCCGAGGCGGGCAACTTGCCGGCTCAACCCGCGCAGGACGCAAAGTCCGTGAGCCGCATCGGCTGGTCGGACATCCGGTTCTCCTCGTTAGTCACTTCTTCCGCGGTCGCGACTCGAGCGTTCGCAGGATTTCCCCCTCGTCGGGGAACTCCCCCGTGGCGAGCTTCGAGTAGATCAGCTCGCCGTCTACGGTGACCTCGAAGCAGCCGCCGCCGGCGGGGATCAGCTTCAGGCCCGAGATCTTCTGCTTAAGGGCGTTCAGCAGTCGGTCGCTCAAACTGAGCGCCTTCGGCTCGTACCCTCACATGCTGCAGTAACGTAGCTCGACGTTCATGGCGCGACCTCCGGACCCGACGCGACGGCGTCGGGTGGAGTCATTGTAGGCGCGGCGGGATCAGATGGGCTGGGTGGCGGGCTTGAGAAATGGTTCGAGCGTCGGCGTGGTGAAGAGGATGACGTAGGCGTAGCCGTCTCGCACTTCGACGACGACCGTGCAGAAACTGTCTTGTGCGGGGCTCAGGTCCTTCAGGTCGAACTGCGACGAGCTGACGATCAGGACCCGAGCTTCCATTCGTTGTCCGTTCGCGTTGGGTACAACGAACTGGATGACCGGCACATCCTTGCCCTGGTGCGGCATCGTCCCGCGAAACGTGGCGTAGCGAAAATCGAAGTCCAGTGGCAGCGTCGTGGGCAGCCCTTCGGCCAGGAGCCACTCGCGGGTGACGTGGTCCGGGGCCTCGACGTTGCGGCTGAACTCGGTCGCGAGCGTGTGAGTGTTGAACGCGGGGCGAGAGGCCCAGATCACCCCGGTGATGAGGCCGACGGCGAGGAGCAAGCAGGCCGCAGCCCCAGCCGTTGTGTACGCCTGGCGCCGCAGGGCCGCCCCGCGGCGCGCGAACGAGTCGGCGAGCAACTTGTCCCGCAACCCGGTCGGGACCGGGACCGTCTTCATGGCATGGCCGACAGATGCGTCGAACGAGTTTTCGCGCTGGAAGGCGGCGGCACAGGCGGGGCAGGTGGCGAGGTGGCGCTCGAGCGCGGCGGCGTCCTCGGCCGCCAGTTCGCCCGGACGGCGGAAGAGCATTAGAAGTCGAGCGTTACCGCATTCCATCGTTCGCCCTCCGAGGGCCGCTGGCCACGGGGTTGGCGTGCGGGGTTAGGCGGGTCCTCAGGTACGCCTTCGCACGGGCCAGCCGCGACATCACGGTCCCGATCGGCAAATCCATCTGTTCCGCGATGTCCCGGTAACTGAATTCTTCAAAATAGAACAGGATCAACGGCGTCCGAAACGTCTCGTCGAGTTCGTCCAGTGCCTCCTGCAACTTCGTCAGGTCGATGTCAGGCGACACGTCCGGACTATCCTCCGCGATGTCGCCCACGCTGTCGAGCGGAACGGTCCGGTGCCTCCGCAAATCCCGTACCCGGTGGAGGTAAGCGTTCCGGAGGATTCGGAACAACCATGCCTTCGCTCGGTCCGGTTCCCGCAACTGTGGCAGGCGGGTTATGGCCTTGCCGAACGCCTCCTGCGTGAGGTCCGCCGCGTCGGCCTCGGACCCGGACAGCCGGTAGGCGTAGCGGTACAGCGACTCGTAGTGAGCGTCGATTAGTTCTCGGACGCTCGGACCGGCGGAAGCCATGCCGCGATTCCTTGCCGTTATCAGGAACCCGAACCCGGTGATTTTATTCCCGGTTATGGAAAAAAACGCCCGCCGAACCGACCGCTTGCGGCTTCCCGACCGCCGCCCCGGCGCCAAGCCGCTCCTGGCACGGTGACACTGGGTAATTCCACGAAACGGGATTTGGATTTTTCTCGGGAATAATTCCGGGACGTGCGCATCTGTCGAATGAGGCCGGCGCTTGCGTTCGGAATAGCCTGGACGCGGCAAACCGAACCCCTACTGTAGTCGGGGCGACGTTTGTGAGAGCGCCCGCACCGCCTTGCCATCATGTGGGCAAGCGGTGGTTTGGTCCTCTCGTGTTCGGATTGTGGCCACCTTCACACCAAGGGAGACTGAGATGAAGAAGATTCTGATGCTGGCTCTGGTTGTCGCCATGGGCGCGGTTGCCATCAGCGCGACGGGCTGCGGCGGCGGCAGCAGCGCCACCACGGGCACCAAGAAGTAAGCCACGCGCTTCTTCCTCGAAGGCCGATCGGGTTCGCCCGGTCGGCCTTTGTCGTTTCGGGAGGCCGAGTATGCGACTGCTTTGCATGCTGCTTGTAGCGGCGTTCGCGGTCGGGTTGAGCGGCTGCGGCGGGGGCGGGAACCGCGGGAAGAACAAGGATCTCGA
>JBGTSP010000145.1:0-10794 GCA_041940205.1 Alphaproteobacteria bacterium | reverse complement strand
ACGGTCGGCGGTCACGGATCGAGTCGCGCCGCGACGGCGCGCAGCAGGCGGGCCAACGTTCGCCGAGGCATGAGCCGTCTCGCCCGCTCGATCGCCTCGAGTTCGACGAGAAGGTCCGACGCTCCGGCAGCGGTCGACCGGGACAGGAGCAGTTGTGCGTAGACGTTGAAACCGAAGAGGTCTGCGATACCGGCGACGCGCAGGACTCGATCGTCGTTGGGGTGCGTCGGGAGGAACAGTGCTTCCGAACCGACCGTCCGACCCCGGTCGGCCCGAGAGAATTTGCCGGATCGTTGATAACGCCAGGTGGACGCGGGCCGGAGGTCGAAGAGGTGGAACCCGTGATCGTTGAGGAACGCCTCAACGCCCCCGTGTCCCACCTGACCGTGATGCACAGGCGCATGCCAGGTCTCGACGAGCACACCGGACGTCTGTACGAGCGTCTCGACCGCACCGCAGAGGACGGGATGCTCGGCGGAGTGGACGTCGAGCTTGATGAAGTCCGGCGCAGGCATGTTCCCGTCAGCCACCTCGGCGTCGATGGACGTCGCCGCCATCCTCAGAACCCTCACCGTCCGACGGGCCGGCGCTCCGACCCGGTCGGGGAAGTCGGCGAGGAACTCGAGGTCGGGAGGTAGTACGGACGATGTCCCGGGTCGGGCTGCGAGGTGCAGGTCGACTGTGGTCCGCTCGCTCCAGAGCGCCAGCGGGATGCGCTGCACTCCCTCCCCGACCGATGCTTCGGGATCGGGTTCGAAGGCGACGACACGCAGCGGGCTACGCAGCCGGTCGAATGGCTCGAAGAGGCGCCCCCTGGCGCCACCATCCACGACGACGAGAGGATCGGGACACCATCGGCGCCAGGCATCGCTCTCCAGGAGCGGGCGAGTCGGCGCGGTGAAGTAGGCCATCAGCTCGACGGCTCGCTGTCGTGCGCCGTCAGATCGGGCCGCTGCCAGCGCGTAGCGCGCCCGAATGACTGCCATGACGAGAGCGAACCCACGCCGGTCTTGGGCCCCGACAGCGGCGGGCCGTCCAGATAACGTTCGGCAAAGCGGCTGTCGAGAAACTTGGCGGACGAGGTGTCGTTGACCGTCACGGTGGAATTGGCCGCGGTGGCGCGGGCGACCCGGCGCCATTCAGGGCTCGGTCCCTGCGGCGCGCCGCAATTCACGATCAGCGCGTGCTTGCCCGAGCTCAGCTCGAACGACAGCGCGCCGAGCGTCTCCCGTTCGGAACCGTCGTCGACCCGGTGGCGCCTGGACTGAACGCGAACGCTGATCATGTGCGCCGCCAGCGGTTGGCCCGCCGTTCCATGGGCCGCAGGACCAGCCATTCGAAGGCCTGCATCACGACAATGAATGTCAGAGCATAGGCAAGGATCGCATCCATCTCGAACAGCTGGAAATGCGTGTAGAGCTTGAACCCGACGCCATTGCTGCGCCCGAGTAGTTCAACCACCAGCACGATCTTCCAGATCAGCGCCAGACCCGAGCGGCCGGCGGCGAACAGGTAGGGCACGAGCTGCGGCAGGACGATGCGCCAGAGCCGCCGGCCGCGGCCCAGCCTGAAACTGCGCGCCATCTCGTCGAGATCGCGATCGAGCGCCCGGGCGCCTTCCCGCAGGGTTACCGCCACAGTGGGGATCTTGTTCACCGCCACCGCCCCGACCGCGGCCGCCTCGGTCAGGCCGAACCAGACATAGGCCAGCACGATCACCACCAGGGCCGGCATGTTGAGCGCCACCAGCAGCCAGGAATCGAACAGCCGGTTGAGCGCCTCCCGACGCCCGAGCGCCAGCCCGATGGCGCTGCCGATGGCCATGGCGATCAGGAAGCTGGCCAGCACCCGGATCAGCGTGATCGCGGTGTGGTGCACGAGGTCGCCGCTGGCCGCCTCGCGGGCGATCGCCGCGAACACCATGGCCGGTCCCGGCAGCAGCGGGGTGGCGGCCAGTTGCGCGGCGAGCCACCAGACAAGCAGCAGGCTTGCGAGCGAAAGCACGAGGGAGACCAGCCTGCCGGCGGTCCCGGCGCGGTTCAGCGTCCCGAGGTCCAAAACAGGGCCGGATCGAGACGGGTGGCACGGCCGACAAGGTCCGCGCCGCCAAGTTCGGCGAGCACCGCGTGCAGGCGGACAAGCGCATCGGGCCAGTTCTGCTCGAACGGCGGGCTGCCGGCGCGGAAACCTTCCCGCAGGGCCGTGAACCCGGCCTCGTCCGGAGCCCGCATGCGCGGGCGCAGCGCCTGCCACGGGGGATCCGCGTGGCGCAGGTGCCGGAAGGTCTCCTCGAGTGCGGCGGCGAACCGCTCCAGACTGTCCGCCCGGCCTTCTGTAGCCGTTTCGGCGGCGACGAAGCCGAGCAGCGGCAGGTGTCCGGGCGCGCCCAGCGCGGCGAACAGGTCGTTCGCGCCGGTCAGCCGTCGGAAACCTTCAGCCTGCAAACGGGCGGCGAAATGCCAGAAGGTCAGGACCGCGTCCAGCCGGCCCTGGCGCAACATCTCGCTCAACAGCGGCGGCGCGCCGAAGCTCGGCCGGGTCTGGGTCGCGAGATCGAGACCGTGGTCGCGCCTGGCCACGGCCTGCAGGGCGAGCCAGCTCTTGTCCAGCGGTCCGCCGGCGATCCCCAGCCGCGTCCCGGCGAGATCCGCGATCCCGCGCAGCCTGCTCGCCGCCGGAACCATCACGGCGCCGACCGCGCCGGAATAGGGCAGGTAGCGAAGATCGCGTCCCTCGGCCCTTTGGCGCGCGGCCCAGATCCAGTCGGCCACGATCATGTCGGTGTCGCCGGCGAGCAGGGCGACCCGCGTCGCCTGGCTGCTGGCATAGCCCGTGAGCGCAAGCGACAGGCCGTGCTTGCGGTCGAACCCGGCCGCGCGCATCGCCTCGAGGGTCCAGTTGACGGTGCCGTACTTGAGCACCGCGACACGCAGCGGCGCCTGCGAGGCGGCACTGCCGGCAAGCGGGGGGAGCAGCAGCGACAGCGCGAGGCCCAGTCCCGACAGCGCCCGGATCGCGGCGCGACGGGCGATTCCGGCTCCCGCTTCAGGGGCGGGCATTGGCGAACGAGCGGTAGACGAAGTCCGGCGCCCCGGCGGCGCTGTCGCGCGCCGCGGTCTCCTGCAGTGCGGCATGGTGCGGAGAGAGTTCGCAGGCCGGGTCGGCGTTCGCGGCATCGCCGGTCAGCGCCAGGGCCTGGCAGCGGCAGCCACCCCAGTCGATTTCCCGCCGCTCGCAGCTCCGGCAGGGTTCGGGCATCCAGGCGGTGCCGCGAAACCGCTCGAAGGCATCGGAGGATTGCCAGATCTCGGCCAGCGGACGCTCCCGGACGTTCTCGAAGCGGAGGTCGGCGATGGTTTCGGCGGCATGGCAGGGCAGGACCCGGCCGGAGGGCGTGACATTGAGGAAGCGTCGGCCCCAGCCGCTCATGCAGGCCTTGGGCTTGCGGGCATAATAATCGGGGATGACGTAGTCGATGGTCAGCCGGCCCGCATGCGCCTTCCGGGCGGCCTCGACCTGGCGGGTCGCCGTCGCCAGCTGGTCCCGGGTCGGCAGCAGCGCGGCCCGGTTGCGCAGCGCCCAGCCGTAATACTGGGTGTGCGCCACTTCGAGGCGGCGGGCGCCCAGCGCGAGGGCGAGCTCGATCACGGCTTCCAGGCGATCGAGATTGCCGCGATGCATGACCGCGTTGAGCGTCAGCGGCAGGCCGGCCTCGCGCACCAGGCGGGCGGCCGCCAGCTTGCGTTCGTGCGCACCGCCGTAGCCGGCGACCCGGTCGGCCTCGCCGGCGTCCGCGCCCTGCAGGCTGATCTGCACATGGTTGAGGCCGGCGGCCGCCAGGGCGGCGATCCTTTCCTCGGTGATCAGCACGGCCGAGGTGATGAGGTTGCTGTAGAGGCCATATTCGCGGGCCGCGGCCACCAGGTCGGGCAGGTCGCTCCGGGCCATCGGTTCGCCGCCGGAAAGATGCACCTGCAGCACGCCCAGCCGGGCGGCCTGCAGGAAGACGTCGCGCCAGGCCGCGGTGTCGAGCTCGCCGGACCGGGCCTCGAGCGCGACGGGATTCGAGCAGTAGGGACACTGCAGCGGGCAGCGATGGGTCAGTTCCGCGAGCAGGGCGAGCGGCGGCGCGGGTGCGGTTGCCGTCTGCGCGCCATCGCCGGGCGCGCCGCTGCTGTCCGGGTTGCCGGCGGGCGCGCTCATGCCTCGATAACGCCCTTGTCGGCGAGATCCTGCAGCATGGCGATCACGTCGCCCGCCACGGTGCCGCGGTCGGCGCCGTAGGTTTCGGCCAGGTCGTCGACGATCCGCGCCACCGCCGGACCGGTGCAGCGTTGCAGCACGGCAACCGCGATCTCGTCGGGCATCATCACCCGCTCGGGCGCCAGGATGACCCAGCGCTCGCGGATCTCGTCGAACCGGAAGACGACGTCTGCGGCGAGCCGGGGCACCGAGTCTTCTCCGATGGTGATCGCGCCGGTCATGCCGGCCTCAGTGCGTCGCCGGATCGAAGGCGCCGGGCGGCACGTGTCCGGGTTCGACATAGGCGTAGTGCAGGGCATCGAGCTGCGCCCACAGGATCGCGCACTTGGTGCGCAGCGCATCGCAGACCTGCGCCTGCTGCTCGGGTGTGCGCGCCATACGCTTGCAATAGTCGAGGGCGAAATCCGCGTCCCGCGGCGCCTGGTCGAGGCGCTTCTGGAAATAGGCCAGCGTCTCCTCGCTGACGAAGTCGTAGTTCGACAGCATTGCCGGCACGCGGATGGCGATGGCGCCCGGAGAGAACATCTCGGTGAGCGAGGAGGCGATGGCCTCCAGCAGGCTGCGGTCGCGCACGAAGGCGACATAGGCGTTCACCGCGAAACGGGTGCCGGCCAGGATGCCGCGCGTCGAGGTCACGTAGTCGCGGTCGAGATCGAGGCTGTCGGTCAGCCGGAACCAGCGTTCCAGGCCGCCGGCGTCCGAGCCGTCGCCGTCATGATCGAGAATGCGCTGACGCCAGATCCGCCGGAGCGCCGGATCCTCGAGGCGCGAGAGCATGATGCTGTCCTTCACCGGGATCTGCGCCTGGTAGTAGTAGCGGTTGAGCGCCCAGGCCCGGATCTGGTCGCGGTTCAGCCGGCCCTCGTTCATCGCCAGGTGGAAGGGGTGCTTGTCGTGATAGCGTTCGTCGCCGATCGCGATCAGCGCCGCCTCCAGTTCGCGCGGGCTCATCAGGTGGCTCACAGGCGGATCTCCATGCCGTCATGCGCCACGGTCCAGCCGGCGGCCTCGACCGCGCGGCGTTCCTCCGAGTCCGGCAGCAGGACGGGGTTCGAATTGTTGATATGGGTATAGACCCTGCGCGCGATCGGGATGTCCGACAGCGCCGCCATCGAGCCGTGCGCGCCGGCCATGCTCATGTGCCCCATGCGCTGACCGGTCTTGATGCCGAGCTTGCCGTCCACCATCTCGTGATCCTGCCACAGGGTGCCGTCGAACAGCAGCAGGTCGCAGTCCGCGAGTCGCCGCCGCAGGCTCTCGCTCACCGCGGCGCAGCCGGGCACGTAGAGCAGGCGACGGCCGCTCTCCCGGTCGGTGAACTCGAGGCCGACCGTATCCTCGGTCTCCGCGCCCAGCCGGGCCTCGATATCGCCTTCCTCGAGCCACAGCGCGACCTTGCCGGGCACCGCGAACATCTCCACCGTGACATTGCCCTCCCGCCCGTCGGGCAGGGTCGGCACGAAGGGCGTGTCGAGGGCGATTTCCCGGCGCGCGACGTAGTCGGGATTGAGCACGCCGAAGATCGGATTGTCGGCAAGCACCTGCTGGATGCGGCCGGTGGCGTAGACCGTGTAGGGCTGGCTTTCGCGCAGGTTCAGCAGGCCCGCGACATGATCGACGTCGCCGTTGGTCAGCACCACGCCCGCGATCGGCGAATCCCGGCGGGCCCGACGCGGATGCAGGGGCGGATTGTCGATGATCTGCTGGCGCAGGTCGGGCGAGGCGTTGCAGAGCAGCCAGTGGCTGTCATCCAGCGCCACCGCAAGCGAGGACTGGGTCTGCGGAGGGACCGCCCGCGGATCGTCCCAGCTCGCACGACAAACCGCGCAGCGGCAGTTCCATTGCGGAAACCCGCCGCCGGCGGCAGCACCCAGGATACGAATGTTCACTGCGCCCGTCCCGCGGGGCGGTCGGCGCAGTCAGCGGGCGAGGCGCCTACTCTTCGGCGCACGCGTAGCAGTTGATCTCGCAGCCGACCGGGATTTCGACGATCTTCGGAGCAGTCCAGCGCATGTTTCCCCCCATTGGCGGTTCTTCTGTGTGCCGCGACGGTAGGATGTGGTCGGGGGAAACTCAAGCGTTAATACCGTCGCCCGGGATTCGGGCTGCAGGTCCGCCCGGTCATCGCCGCACCGCGGGGGCCTCGACCGGCAGGCCGTTGCCCCGCGCCGCGACATAGAGTTCGAGGGCGAGATAGTCCGCCGAGCCCGCCGCCAGCGGTTCGGCCACCGCCTGGTCGTCGCAGTAGCGAAAGCGGCGGTGCGCCGAGCCCAGCCGGCCCCAGCGCAGCAGGTAGGCGGGAAAGCCGTTGATCTGTCCTTCGCTGATGGTTTCCCCCCGCAGGCGTTCGCCGACCCGCTGGTCGTGGCACTGGGTGCAGGCGAGGTTCATCTGTCCGCGCCGGCGATGATAGAGATCCCGGCCCCGCTGCCAGGCCGGGGCCGCCGCGCCGTCGGTCGCCACCGCCATGGGCAGGCCCCGGGACTGGTGGCGGACGAATAGGGTCAGCGCCAGCAGGGAATCGGAATCGTAGGCCAGCGCCGGGACGTCCTGCCGCCGCGTCCGGCAGCGGTTGATCTGGCCTTCCAGGTTGCGCAGCACGCCGTCCTCGCCGATGCGCGGATAGGTGGTCGCCGTACCGCGCAGGGCGTCGGCGTCGTGGCAGTCCCGGCAGGCGGGCGCGCCCGCGGCGGGCGCCTGCGCGAAGCGGCGCTCGCCGTCCTCGAGCCAGAACAGGCCGGGATTGGCGAATGCGTCGTCCTGCATCGCGCGGGTCTCGGGTGCGGCGAACAGGTAGCCCGAGCGCGGTCCGTCGCCGGCCAGGCCTGACGCGGGGAGCAGCACGGCGACGAGCAGCGCCGGAACCAGTCGGGTCGGGGATCGCATCCTCGGGCTAGCCGGTTACCGTGATCTCGGCGGCGGCGCGGGTCTCGATGCCGAAATCGTCGATCCAGACGACCTCGATGGTGCCGCTGTCCTCGGCCTTGAGGCGGAAGGTGAAGTAGGGATTCTCCGACACGGCGGAAAACCACTCGGCGCGGAATACCTGGCGGCCGTTATAGAAGCACAGCACCTCCTGCAGGATGTGCCGGGGATAGACCAGCAGGTTGTCGGCATCGAAGCGCACGCCCGGCTCCATGCGGTGGCGGGCCAGCGTGCGCACGGTGATGACCTCGCCCTTGCGGGCGGTCCGGGGCACGGCGATGCGGCGCTGGTTGTCCGACATCGCGCGTCTAGCTGCAGGCGCCGAGGGTGACCGTGACCGGCACCCGGACAACGCCGACCCGTCCGTCGGCCATGTCGGCGACCGCGACCAGTTCCGAGGAACGGCGCATGCGGCAGCGCATCTCGATCCGGGCCTCCCCGTTCTGCGGACCGAAATGCAGGCGGGCCACTTCGGGAAACGGATTGTGCATGGCGAAGACATGCACCACGCGCGGATAGTCGCTGCCGCGCATGGTGCAGTTCACCCACATCTCGAAGGGCACGACCGCGCCGTTCTCCGCGATGCCCGGCGCCTTCAGGCCGACCAGCCCGTCGCTCGGCGTCCGGCCGTCGACGATGACCGCGATCTTGCGTTCCGCCTCGGCGGGATCCGGCTCGACGGGAAAGGTCTGGCGAAAGTTCGTCAGGCGGTTGCGGAAGCTTTCGGCTGCAACCGGCGTCGCGAGGCCGGCGGCGGGCAGGGCGCCGGCAAGCGCCAGCAGGGCCCGGCGCTCGATGTCCGACGGCCGGCGGCTCACTTCCGTTCCTCCCCGGCTGCCGCGTCCTTCAGGGTCATCAGGTAGGCCAGCACGTCCTCGAGTTCGCCGGCCTGCAGGATCGGCTGGCCGCGGCGGTCACGGCGGACGCGGTGGAGATCTTCCGTGCGGAACATCGGCGGCATCACCGTGTCGGGATTGAGCAGCGTCGAATCCACCAGTCGCAGCCGCAGTTCGCCTTCCGAAAGCCGGGCGCCGACGCCGGCGAGATCGGGTCCCAGCGTGCCGTGAAAACTCTCTTCCGGGATCGGCGCGGCGTGACAGGAAAGGCAGTTGCCCTGGCGACCGGCGATGATCGCCCGTCCGCGCGCGGCGTCGCCCGGCCTGCCGGTGAGCGAGTCGGGGAGCGCGCCGTCGACGATCCGATCCTGCAGGGGCGGAACCTCGCCGGCCGTCGCCATGCCGGCCGCCAGAAAGAGGGCCGCTATCGGGGCGGAAATGCGGAGATGTGCGTGCAACTCGCCAATCCGTGAACACGGGATTCGTGTCGATACCTTGCATCAGGTCCGCTTCTGCCGACAATTCACATCAGGGGGAGAGACATGCGGGGACGGCAACCGGCAGCGGAACGCGCTCGGCGCGGCGCTGCGCGGCTCGGCGGATACGGGCCGCGAAGGGCGGCGGCAACGCTGACATCGGCGGCGCTCGTGTCGCTGGCGCTGCTGGCGCTGTCGACGGTGCCCGCAAGGGCAAACGAGATCCTGCTGCGGACCTGCGACGGCTGCCACAGCCGCGAGGGGACCGCGCGCGCCGCAAGCCTGCCTGGCCTCGACGGCCTTGCCGAGAGCTACCTGCGTGAGGCGCTCCTGGCCTATCGCGACGGGCGTCGCGATCACTACCTGATGGGCATGCTGGCCCGGGGCCTGCGCGCAGGCGAAGCCGCGGACCTGGCGAGCCTGTTCGCCGCGCGCCCCTTCGTGGCGGCGAGCGACGGCGTCGACGCCCTGCGGGCGGCGCGCGGCCGCACGGCCGCGGCCGCCTGTGCCGAATGCCACGGCGCCCGCTTCGAGGGCAGCGAGAAGGGCCCCCGGCTGGCGGGCCAGCCCGTCGGCTACCTGCATTCGGCCCTGCGGGCCTACCGCGACGGCGGGCGGAAGGGCGATGAGGGCATGCGCGACGCGGTCGCCGGCCGGGACGATGCGACTCTCGGCGATCTCGCGCATTTCGTCACCCTGGGGGAGGCGCCCTGAGATGCGCACGACGCGACGACAGCTCCTGCAGACAGCGGCCGGCGCCGGGCTCGGCCTGGCCGCGCCGGCGGTCGCCCGGGGCGAACTGCTGGCGACCTCGCGCCGCCGGGTCGTCGTGATCGGCGGCGGCTGGGGCGGCGCCACGGCGGCCAAGACGGTCCGTCGTCTCGATCCGGAGATCGAGGTCGTGCTGATCGAGCGCGAGAGCGTCTTCCGCTCGTGTCCCACCAGCAATTGGGTGATTGGCAACCTCTGGGACATGAGCCGTATCACCCGCGGCTACGAGGACCTGGTGCGCCGGCACGACGTGCGCCTCATCACGGCCGAGGTGCGCGCGATCGACATCGCGGCCGGACGGGTCCGGCTGGACGAGGGTGAGATCCGCTACGATCGCCTGATCGTCTCGCCCGGCGTGGAACTGGTCTATGACGGCATCGAGGGGCTCGGCGCCGGCGATGCGCCATCGGTGCCGGCGGCCTGGAAGGCGGGCGCCGAGACCGAGATCCTGCGCCGCCAGATCGCCGCTCTGCCCGAGCGCGGCACGGTGGCGATGACGGTGCCGCTCAGTCCCTATCGCTGTCCGCCGGGACCGTACGAGCGGGCCTGCCTGATCGCCGACTATCTCAAGCGGCACAAGCCGGGAGCGCGGCTCGTCGTGCTCGACGCCAACGCCCGCATCGTCTCGAAGGGCAAGCTCTTCGCGGCCGCATGGAAAGAGCTTTATGACGGCGTGATCGATTATCGGCCCGACCAGCAGCTCGTCGGCGTCGATGTCGCCGGGCGCCGGGTGCGCACCGCCTTCGACGAGGTCGCCGCGGATGTCCTGAACGTGATCCCGCCGCAACGGGCGCCGGCGCTGCTGCGCGAGGCCGGCCTGGTGCCCGCCGGCGAACGCTGGGCCCCGGTCTCGGCGCGCAGCTTCGTCTCTCCCGCGGCGCCGGCGGTGCACATCGTCGGCGACGCGACCGACCAGCGCTCGGTCGGACGGGTGCCCAAATCCGGATTTGTCGCCAACTCGATGGGCAAGGTCGCGGCCGCCGCCGCGGTGGCGCTGCTGAACGGCCGGGAGCCGGCGGAACCCACGATGGCCAACACCTGCTACAGCCTGGTCAGCGCCGAGGAAGGCATCTCGGTCACGGCGCTCTACCGCTGGGACGAGGCGGCGGCGCGCTACGTCGTGCCGGAAGGCGCTTCGGGAACGTCTCCGGCGCGCACGCGCGAGATCGCGCGCAACGCGACGGACTGGGCCGAAACCATCTGGAACGACATGCTTGCCTGAAGGGAGGGGCCGGCGAAACACCAGACTTTGATCGTTTGACACGATTTTAACCACGACAGATCATGCCCGCCGGGGTGGAAAGACGCACTTATCTCAACGTTTGAAAACCCGGCGTGAACATGAGGCCCGCTGAAGAACGGGCATTTTTTGCGTTTCCGGACGCGAGGGTCAGTCGGAAAGGGAGGACCGATGCCGAAACTGACAATCAACGGGAAGTCGATGACCGTCGACGTGCCCAGCGACACCCCCCTGCTTTGGGTGGTTCGCGAACATCTGCAGATGCCGGGCACGAAGTTCGGCT